>SVDT01000214.1:6699-7198 GCA_015057775.1 Paenibacillaceae bacterium
TCTTCTGGTAATATTATCTCTTTGATATGATCTTCCACATATTGAATCGCAACATTTAATACATTATAACTGTCCACTTGTTTCTCCTGATTGAGAGGTATATATTTTTCGTACAATTTCATCTATCTCTGGTTTCTTAATTGTAATGTCTGTAACTTCAAAAAGTTCCGAAATGCCGCTCAGCAGATCATTCATGGAAACAAGTCTGGGATTTATGCTATAAGTATGACAAAAAGGCTGCTCTTTCATAAGCTCTACACCGTCGAAGGACAAAGGTTTTTTAAAGTTTTGGAATGCAACCTCCACATAATACTGGTCTGCTCCCTGTGATTTAAACGAGGCAAGTGTCTGGTCCAGCATCAGCGTTCCATGATCAATCATAATAATCCGGTCACAGATTTCTTCTATATCAGCCATATCATGGGTTGTAAGAATTACCGTTGTCTTCTTCTCACGGTTTAACTCTCTTATAAACTTTCTTATTTTGTCCTTTACCACT
>SVDT01000002.1 GCA_015057775.1 Paenibacillaceae bacterium
CTCCGGCATCAGTCAGTTTTTTCACTGCCTCATCATATCCCTGGAAATCCTTTCTGGTTCCGCATACCGTTGCAATAAAGAAAACCTTTCTGCCTTCTCGTTCTGCCTGATCCCCAAGTTCCCTGATCGCCGGAAGCAGAGCGCCTGCCATATCGGCATGGGAACCATATCCCAGCATGACATCAAGAAGAATAACTCCTGTTGATTTGTCATTAATGGCTTCTTTCATACATTCAATTCTCTTAGCCGGATCGATCATCGGGTGGGGCTTACCTTGTGTATATACATCATCGCCAAGATCAACGACGATGTGCCCTCCAGTTTTTAACATGTATCCTTCTGCTTTTTCAGGCGGGATCTTTAAATCCAGTGCGTCTTTGATCAGCATGGCAGCTTCTCCAGCAAGGGTACCACCAGAATAATAAGCCTTAATTGTCTTCTTTTCTTCTCTGCGGTAAAATGAAGAGCGATCCACAGTTACTTCGCCCTCTTTTACCGTCTCTCCCCGTACCAGGCTGACTGCCAGACGGGCTGCTTCATCAAGGGTATAGGTATGATAGAAATTTTCCTCATGATACTCTGGTTTTTCTCCCAGGAATAAAGTAATAACCGGCTTTTTGCAGACACTGAGCCTTGCTGATACTTTTTCCCGAACTGCCTTTGCCGGGGGCTTGGAAATAACAATCATGACAGCAACACTGTCATCGTCTTCCATTGCATCAATCATATCCATCATGGTGATTCCACCCACCTGGGTTGATAAATCCCGGCCTCCGGTACCAATGGCATTTTTTACACCTTCTCCAAGGCGGTCTATAATGGTAGTCAGCTCCTGGATACCAGTTCCGGAAGCACCTATAATTCCAATGGCTCCCGGTGTTACACTGTTGGTAAATGCAATAGGCACACCCTGAATGATGCTGGTTCCGCAATCAGGTCCCATAACCACAAGCCCTTTTTCATGAGCCTTCTCTTTTAATTTCTTTTCGTCCTCAATTGTGACATTGTCGCTGAACATGAACACATTCATGCCCTCGTCAAGCGCACGGTCCGCTTCCAGAGCCGCGTAAGCTCCTGGTATGGAAATCACCGCAAGATTGGCATCTGGCAGCTGATTCAGTGCCTGATCCCATGATTTTGCAATTCGGGATTCTTTCCCATTTCCTGCTGATACGGACTGCTTTTTAAAGAATTCTTCTGCCTCTTTCATAATGGTATCCAGAAGACTGTCATCTTCCACGTCAGCAACAATAACCATATCATTGGCTGTAGATTCCATTAATTCTTTTGTATCAAGGCCGCTCTGCTTGAAGATGTCCTTGTTAGCAGGTGTGGCCATCATAACAGAAGCCTTCTTTACACCCTGAATCGTTGAGATCTGATTGGTAAGAAGCATCAGTACTACAGAATCGTGATAACTTCCCTTTTTTACTGCTGTTCTTAACATAATAATATTTCTCCTTATTCTGCAAATCGGTTCTTGTGGTCATATCGGTTAAAATGAATGGCATCACTTTTTAAGTACTCATAGATTGCATCTACAATTTCAATTCCGCCATTGTTATGGTATTTATCTCTTCTCATAACGGCTCTTTCGCCTGGATAATAAACTTTGTCATATCCGTCTGCTGGTGGGATTGCATTTAATTCATCACAGGTAATGGACATGTTTTTCATAAACTCTTCGATGTTTGTAAAACGCTTTGGATCCATAACGATATGCATATGACCCAGTTCTCTGCCCTTTGAGCAGTCATGGTACATGGAGCTTACATGCTTGCCAAACGGTACGCCTAAGAGAATACCGGAAAAAATATCAACCATCATCATAAGACCATAACCTTTTGCACCAGCAATGGGAACAAGTGCATTGACTTTGTTTGGATCTGTAACCGGATTTCCTTTTTCATCTACCGCCCATGTATCAGGAATGGATTCTCCTCTGGATCGTTTATCCAGAATTTTTCCCCATGCCTGTACGGTTGTTGCCATGTCAAATACCACTTTTCTGTCATCTGCGGTAGGAGCTGCAAAGGAAATTGGATTGGTACCGTAATACGGTTCTGTACCACCAGTTGGTACTGCCATTGGATCTGACTGGCAGAAGGAAATTGCAACCATGCCCTGGTCTGCTGCCATTTCTGTATAATAACCAAGAGCGCCGCTATGGGATATGTTGCGGACACCGACAACTGCGATGCCGTTTTTCTTTGCCATTTCAATTGCCTGTTCCATTGCTTTTGTAGCAGCCACATATCCGCAGCCGTTGTCACCTTCAAAGATTGCAGAACAGGGACCAGTCTCTTTGAATTCAAAATGAGGATCTACGGTAATGCCTCCCTTTGAAATTCGTTCACTGTAATACTCCACTCTTACTGCTCCATGGGAGTGGTATCCTCTTTCATCTGACCATGTAAGAATCTCTGCTGTGATATCAGCATGTTCTTCTTTCAAACCGGCTCTCATTAATTTTTTCTTCATCAAGTCTTTTAATTCAGCTCTTACAAGTTTCATTTATCCTTCCTCGCCTTCCTGATTTATGGTTATTTTTATTCAGCAAATAGCTGCCAACCAGCTTTTCTTTATCTATTATGGCTATTTATTGACCCCGTTTCAATCAAATAACTAGATAAATGTAGGTTTGATTTTTATCCACTTTCGTGGTATTTTGGAAAAATCGGCAAATAAAAAAACTGGCTTTCCAGTATGAATCAGTCACCGGAAAGCCAGTTTTTTTGTATCTATAAAAATTCTTAGGAAGAACATCAAAAACAATGGTTACAGTTTTACATCCCTGTTGCAGTCCTTGGAATAGATATAAGTTAAATCTTCTTCCCGTCCTACTGCATAGCAGGCCTGTGGGCAATAAGCATCCATAAATACATAATCACCCTTTTTCACCGGAACCCAGTCATTATCCAGTCTGTACATCGCACTTCCCGTAAGGAAATACATGCCATGCTCCTGAATATGAGTCTCTATGTAGCCGTGGGATGCACCTAAATGGAATTTCAGAATATGCATATTCATATCGAATCCAAAATTCTCTGCTGCAGGCAGGAAATCACGGATATAGCAGTTCTCCATACCTTCATATGGAATCCATGGAAGATCGTTTGCATTCCCCACTACTGTGTAGGCACTGTATCCAGTCAGCTCGTCATATCTGCGTTTATAAGCAAAGAGCTTTGCATCCTCTTTACCCGCATTTTCAAAAGAAATGGTGTTGCTGGCAGGGGAATAAATATAACCGCCCTCTGTCAGAGTCTCTTCTTTGTCCGCATTTTTAACCTTAATGGAACCTTCCATTACATAAATGAATGATTCCAGCCCTTCCCCGCCGAATGCAGAATTCTTCCCGCCTTCGTGAACTGTCACTAAGTAATCCGCAAAGGAAGCTCCCATCTGAGGAGAGCCAAGAATCGTGACATCACACTTCTCATATCCTGGAATCGCATTTTTCACAATTCCGTCCGGCTCAATTAAAACATAATTTTCTTTTTTAACGACGGATCTGGTGGCTAATAAGTCATCACGGTATCCTGTCTGCCCGTTTAAATAACTCATAATAAAGCTCCTCACTTTCCATTAGGTCATATTCATTCAGTCAACCAATTTATACCTGTTTATTATGGCAGGTATTATAAAGTATTTCAATTATATTATGAGATAAAATACCGTTCCCGTTTTATCCACTTTTACCCTGCTTGTTTATTTTTTAACAGTTATAATGGTCTTACATTCATGTATTTTTATCGAAAGCAGAAAGGAATTACCACAATGACGGAACAAATTGAAATGACGCTCAATGAATTATCTTACCCGGTTAATGTTACGGTATATCATAATACGGCGGTTGTACCTAAGGCCTGCATCTTATATTTTCATGGCGGAGGTCTTTTGTACGGCTCCCGTCTGGATCTGCCACAGCTGCATGTGAACAGCCTTACCAATGCCGGATATCTTATTATTTCCTATGACTATCCCCTTGCTCCCGCCGCCAAAATTGAGATAATACTGAAATCTGTAATTGATTCCATTAATCACTATATTTTGAACCGGTCACTTTATGTTTCCCAGGAACTTCCCTACTTTCTATGGGGCCGTTCTGCAGGGGCATACTTATGTCTGCTGGCTTCAAAAGATAAGCGTCTTCTGCTTCCTCCAAGGGGAATCCTGTCTTATTACGGTTATGGTTTTCTGTGTGACAGCTGGTTTGATACTCCAAACAGTTACTATTGTTCTCTTCCACCTGTTAACAGTTCCTGCCTAAATGCAGTTTCTGATCAGGTTCATACTGAGGGCAATTTAGATACCCACTACAGCATTTATGTTTACGCCAGACAGACAGGAACATGGAAATCTCTTTTTTACAATGGCAGGGATAAATATTTCTTTCTGGATTATTCACTTAGAACCTGTGAAAAACTTCCCGCTCCTTTATTCTGCGCCCACAGCATGAATGATACAGATGTTCCTTATACAGAATTTCTTAATCTTTGCAGTATGTATCAGGCAAAACAGTTTGTTGTCCCGGGTTCTGTACACGATTTTGACAGAAATGAAGCGGACCCTGCAGTTACTCAACTTTTAAATAAAACCGTTGAATTTTTAAACAACCACACGGACCGCTTCTTATAACCGTAAACTTGATTGCGGATTCTTATGAATCCGCTTATTACAGTTTTTTAACCAGGTTTCCGAATCCTTTTTCACCTACAACTTTTCCGTCCTCTGCAACTACCTCACCGCGGACAATGGTGCAGACCGGCAATCCTTTTCCCTTCATCCCAACAAAAGCAGAAATCTTGTTCACATAGAGAAGGGAATCTTCTGTTATCTCCCATTCCTTGTCTGCATCTACAATAATAAAGTCCGCATCAAATCCGGTTCTGATGTCTCCTTTTTTTCCATAAATTCCAAAGGCCTCAGCCGGTTTCTTTGCCATTGCATTTGCAAGAATTGATGGTGAGATTCCACGTTTTACGCATCCTTCATGGAAGCTTACCTGAAATCCACTCTGGATTCCACTGATTCCTCCCCATACATCAAATGGAGTTTCGATTTTATTACCCAGGATTTCCTTGAATTTTTCATCATAGGAACAAGGGGAATGATCACTTGCAATACCGCTGAAGGTTCCATCTTCCACATAGGTCCACAGCCTGTCCACTTCTTCCTGGGAACGCAGAGGAGGAGCGCATTTAAACAACGGTCCGTTCTTGATCACATCTTCATCTGTCATGCTTAAATAATGAGAACAGGTTTCTGCTGTAATATCGTAACCTTCCTGCTGCGCCTCTTTAATTTTCTGAGCAACATCAGGACTGCTTACGTGGCAGATGTGTGCTTTGCAGCCGGTGGCTTTTGCAAGTTCAATGACATCAACCGTGGCTACCATTTCTGCAACTACCGGTCTTGATTCTAAAAATCCTTTCCAGTCCAGTCTGCCCTCTTTTTTCATTCTCTGTTCCTGCCACTTAATTGCGGCAAAATCTTCGCAATGGAAACCAGCACGTCCGTCAAACTCATGAATGATCTGCATTGCCTCATATACCTGTCCATAATTTAAGGAGCTGTAATCAGGAGATACGGGGCCGATAAAGGATTTAAACGCAACGCAGCCCTTCTCATCCATCCCCTTTAAATCCTGAAAATTATCAGGAATCAAACCGCCCCAGAAGCAATAATCCACATATGCATTGGGAGATACCTTTTGGAACTTCTTATCAAAAATAGTTGCGTTCGTCATGGCTGGCTCGTTTTGCAGCGGCATATCAATAATGGTTGTATATCCGCCTACCGCAGCTGCAGCAGTTCCGTGTTCATAATCCTCACGCCATTCGTAACCAGGATCATTTAAATGTGCATGGGTATCAATTGCACCTGGGAATACATAATTATCTTTAGCATCAATAACTTTTTTTGCTTCCGGCTCTTCTCCTGCAAGAAGCACCGCTGCAATTTTACCCTCTTTTACAGCAATGTTTCCTGAAAACACACAATCCGCTGTTACAATCTTCCCATTTTTTACTAATAAATCATACATACCTTCTCCTCCGTTTCTGGTTGATGAATGATAACTGACTGATGAAACATTTCATTATTTTATTAAATAATGCCTGGGAAAACAATGCAAAATGAGGTAAAATTTCGTTAGGATTTTTGTCCAATATGTATAATTTATTTTATTGTATTTGTGTTTCTTTAAGCTTTTTGCTAGAATTTATACTATCAGCGAAAGGAGATAACAATTGATCATGCATTTTAATATTACAACCATTGGTTCCTATGCTCTGGAGATACTAAATTCTCTGTCAGAAGGCCTGATACACTCTATATACAGAAAAACCATTAACATACAATTCGGTGATTATTTACTGGCTTTACAGGCGGATTTATCGCCTGTATCACCTGTCAGTCTCATTACGGAATTGGACGCTGAATCCATGAAAACACTTGCTGTTTCTCCTGGTTTGAAGGTGAAGGTGAGTCCGGGTACCCTGTCTATATACGGCTCTGTTTCCGTTATTAACTTCTATTTTTTAGAAGCAGACCTGTTTGAATCCAAACTAATCAGTAAATCTCAACAGCTTTTGCGGGATACGTTAAAGTCAGTACTGGATTATTCTGCCACAGGAGGTTTTTCCACCATATTTGCTCCCTCCTGTGTGAAGGAGCAGGAAAACAATCTGGGGACAGAGCTTGTAACTGCAGCGGCAAAGAACCATCTTACAGCCTGCAGTACCTATATGCAGACAGCGGATTATGAAAAAGCCACTAAAGAACTGGTTTCTCTGATCGGGCTTGGAGTGGGTCTTACCCCAAGCGGAGATGACTTTTTGTGCGGTGTGCTGGCGGGACTGATACTAACGGGAAACTCAGATCAAACGTTTACCTCCATTCTTAAGAACAGAATTGGTACGTCTCTCAACAATACAAACGATATCAGCCGTACATTCCTTCGATGTGCCCTTTCGTCACATTTTAGCAAGCCAATTAATGATCTTGTTTTTCCAGCATCTGTCGAAGATATTCATGCCTCATTTAAAGCTGTGGGGCATTCCTCCGGCTTTGATTCTCTCTGCGGAATTTATTACGTTTATACTCTTACTTTTAATTAGGATTACACTAAAAAAAGAAGCCTGCCAAAGACAACTTATGTCATGCAGACTTCTTTCTTTTTCATTATTTCTTCTTTTTTTCAAAATACTTTATCAGCACATAATAAACAATCCCCGCAGGCAGAATGCTTGCCAGCCATGATATTTTTATAAAGGTAAGGGCTGCCGCCATACCTGCTATTAAACCTCCGATTGCAGCTAGGTTGATTCCCTTAAACGCTCCGTCCGGATTGTAATAATCACTCAGATCAATTTTCTGTTTTTTGATGATATAATAATCCACCACCAGAATAGCAAAAACCGGCCCCAGTACAGAAGAGGAAATCAATACAAACAGGTTGAGTCCAGCTGCAGATGATTCCTTTACAAGCTCCCATGGAAATGTAGCATATGCAAGCAGTCCCACAATAATCGCACTCTTTTTCACTGATACTTTTAAAAGATCTACCAGTACATAGATGGGGGGAAGTGCGTTATTGAGCATATTGGTAGTCAGTGTGCCGCAAACAATACAAAATAACGTAATTACAACAATTGCCTTATTGGGCATGATATATGCAAAGCCTACGATGGGATTTGCAATTCCGGTTACACTTGTAACAAGAAGACCGATAACGCCCATAAATACTACAGCGGGAATCATTGCAAAGGCATAAGCAGAGCCACGTTTCACAGGGCCGCAGCCAGGCTTCAGCTGCCTTACTGAATCGCCGATATTGACCAGAAGCGCGCAGTTAACTCCAATAAAGGTGGTTACAGCTCCAAAAAACGGAAGTCCCCAGGATCCCTTCTTATTAACTACTTCTGTCACTACATCGCCATGCATACCAAGAATTGTGACCAGCATATAAACCAGAGCAATAATAACAACAGCTCCGCCAATGTTATTGATTACCTTAATTCCCTGAAAGCCCAGTGCAGAAAGTCCGATCTGCATTGCCTGAAACAGAATGAACCATAATACAATGCTGTCAAAGCCAATGACGATTTTACTGATTTCATTCAGGGCCGAAGCGCCAATCCAGCTTTGAAAGCCATACCATATAACGGCCGGAATACCTCTGCACAAAGCAGGGATAACAGTACCTTTAAAGCCAAATGCGCCTCTTAGCTGCACCACATACGGAATTCCGGTTGTGTAACATAGTTTATCGTTTAAGACCATGCATATAACACAAAGGGCTGATCCCAACGTAATTGCAATAATTGCCTGAACAAGGTTTAGCCCTCCTGAAACCAGATCAGAACCAAGTGTTAAGTTTGCTGTGGAAACACAGCCCCCAAGCCAGACCAGCCAGTAGGAAAATGCTCCCATTGTTCTCTTACTAACAGGAACCGGCTCCATCCCATCCTGTTTTATTACACCTTCCAATGCCTTTTCTTCTGTCATAACACTTTCTCCCATGATTTTCTCCTTATATACGTTTGTGACTTACGACATTCTGGCAGGAGTGATCAGCTTTCCGCCTGAAACGGCTGTAATCTTACCATCCTGAAAGATCGTTCTTCCCCGCACAATCGTCTGTGTAACCTGCCCCTTAAACTTCATGCCCACATAGGGACTTACTTTATGTAAATAGAATAAGGAATCTGAATCCAGCACGTATTCTTTATCCAGATCAACAATTGCAAAGTCCGCATCAAAACCGGTCTGAATCTTTCCTTTTCCTTGGATATGAAATACTTCATTAACATTGGAGGCAGTAAGCGCTGCAACCTTTGTAAGCATCAGCTTTCTATCGTGGTAACCATGAGTTAAAACAGCCGGCAGCGTACTCTGACATCCAGAGATGCCTCCCCAGGCTTTCATAAACTCTTTCTCTTTTAGTACAGGATCGCTGGGGGAATGGTCGGAGGAAATAAATGTGATTTCACCATTAAACAATTTCCCCCACATCTTCTGCTGGTTTGCTGCGTCACGAATTGGCGGAGAACACTTTCCAAGAGTACCCAGTCTTTCTACGTCCTCATCTGTGAGAATCAGATAATGTCCAATTGTTTCACAGGAGATGTCCACACCCCGTTTTCTTGCCTCTGTTACCAGTTCCACGCCCTTTGCAGTACTTACATGGGCAATAATCAGTTTACAGCCTGTTTCTTCTGCAAAGGTGATCATTCTGGAAATGCTTTCGATCTCTGTAATAGGCGCATGAGCTTCAAAGTAATCCTTCACTCCAGTTTTATTCTGCGCATTTTTTAAACCGGTTACTTTTCCTGTGATACCGTCATTTTCGCAGTGAACCATAAGCGGAAGGTTCAGTTTCTTTAATTTCTCCATACCCTTATAAGCAGTATAGTCATCAATTCCTGGGAACTCATCAATTCCGCTGAAGCAGGAAAATGCTTTAAAGCCCACAACTCCGCATTCCGCAAGTTCCTCCAGCTTGTCCAGGTTTGTGGGACATAACCCTCCCCACAGACCGAAATCACAGACGGAATCTCTTTTTGCAATGGCAAGCTTCTTTTCAAAATTAACTCTGTCCAGTGTACAGGGAGAGCTGTTTAAGGGCATATCGAAAAATACACCGCCGCCGCCTGCTGCAAGAGCCTGACTGCCATTTTTTATGGTTTCCCATTCCGTTCTTCCCGGATCATCAAAGTGTACGTGACCGTCGGTGGCTGCTGGAAAAATGTGTTTGCCTGCCGCATCAATTACTTCTTTTCCATCCTGAGAAATCTCCTGTGATATCTCCACGATTTTTCCGTCACTTACCCCAATATCAGCCTTTTCCACACGATCTGGGAAAACAACCACTCCATTTCTAATGACAAGATCCATGCTTTTACCCATTCTGATACCTCCTCTTTTGCACTTTGTTTACTTTTTTAATAAATACCGGCTATTTATTGTGTTATTTGCATTATAGTTTTCACCATAGTATAATTCATTGGTAAAAAAAGACAAAAAAATAAAGTATTTTTATCTGTAATAGTTAAAAATACTTTATTGATTGGTATATTCTTATTCAGTTTTATGCTTTCCCCAGTAAGACCGATTCATGGTACAGCTTAATATGAGCCGCCTGGGAAGTGTCCGATACCGTTTTCCCATGAGATATCCCATATATTTAAAACCGCTTTTTATAATCACTCCCGGTATCAGCCAGGGCTTCTTTTCCTTTGCCAGCCAGGCGCATGTATTTTTCACCAGCCGGATTCCCTCGCTCTCCGAGCGGATTCCGCCAAACACTTCCGGGTGATCTGCCTGAGACACCGCCAGGTCGAAATTCCGCTTAAACTGGGCGATGCAGCCGTAATTATGGGAATGGATCACCTTTGCATCAGCCGCATACGCCACAGCCTCGCCTCTGTACCGCACAGCATTTCCTGCATAGATCATATCTTCGTTGAAAATGGTGGTTTTGGTGAATCCGCCTGCTTCCAGGAAAATACTTCTGTCATAGGCACAACAGACATTGGATGCAAAAAACGTTTTAATTCCCAGCTCTTTTAAATCTGCCTCTGTCTTAACCCGGCTCTCAGATGGATAATTAAAGGAACGGGTGTACTGTTCCGCCAGGGCACAGTCAGGATTTGGCAGCTGTCTTGCATATGCCATAACCACCTTTTCCCCGCCTCTTCCTGTCTTAAGAAAGGCATTTACAAGAGCACTGATTAAATTTTTATCTGCTGGAACAGCATCATCCGTCATAAATACCATGATATCAGCCTTGGAATAGCCGGCTCCTCTGTTTCTTGTTCCGCCGTGATCAAATTCTTCTTTTGTCACATGATAAACTTCCAGATTCTTCACATGTGCATACTTAGAATCCTCCCAGTAGGATTTCTCCGTATTCATCACAATGATTTTCCGTATGGGATAAGACTGTTCTTCCAGTCTGTGAAAAAGCCGCATTAGTGTTTCGTCAGGTTTATAAACCGGTATGATCACATCAACGGTTCTTTGATCTGCCATCATTTCTTCCATTGAAACTCCCTTCTTTCCTATCAGTAGCGCAGACACGATGTGGAGCAGATACGGATCAGAGCATAGATACTGACGAAACATTCCAGATACCATGCACTTTTTCTTAAATCCACACCCATAACCAGACGCCGGTCATATATGGTCAGTAACAGCAGGGGCAGAAGGGGAATGAAATAACGTCCCTGGACTCCTGTAATATACGTTAAATTTCTGGGTGTATACCCCAGGAACATGGAAGTCAGAACCAGTACTGCACTTGTAAATACCAGAAACAAGATCCATAGCTTCTGACCGTCTGTCATTTTCACCACTTCCCCCTCTCTCTTTACCACACTGATAAAGAGCGCATACCAAAGAAGGGTAAGGCAGACCGGCGGTACCGTTAAGTTGGGATCTAAATTCCCTAAAAAACCGCCCAGCATAGTCACCAGATAATAGTCATACTGAGTTACCAGAGTTTCATAAAAAACCGTAAATACGTAAAACGGCCGCTGCCATACATCGGATAAATTATAACCTGCCGCTTCACTCCACCCCACATAGCTTTCCGTAGCACCTGCCCAGGCAGAGAGAATCAGGCGGTTTACCAGGAAAACTGCCAACAGCATGACCCCAAGGATACAGAAAAGAGAAATCCAGTAATGTCTATTCGATTTAAATTTAGATTTTGGAATCAGCAGACAGATTCCAGCTGCAGGCAAATAAACGATTTTCCCAGGCTCTAACAGGATCAGTAAAAGTGTAAGAACCAGCAGATCTTTTAATTTTATCTCTTCCTTTTCGTAAGCCAGATGGAAACACCAGGAAAGCAAAAGCATGGACAGACCAATAAATGCAGTATCATAGGAATAGGACGATGCCAGGTGAAGAGTCATGGGCAGGCAGGATACCGCCATTAAAACTTCCTTTTTAAAGGGCATCAGCCGGACAGAAACTGCTGCCATAGCTGCAAACGCCAGAAGATTCATCAAACGTCCCAGATACACCAGAGGAATATAACCAAGATGCAAAAGTCTGGCGAGAGTGATCCCTGCCGCCTGAGGCAGATAGACCACAGGGGTCGCATTCACCGGCACTTCCTCCCGCACCGTCTCTGACTGGCTGTGATCAAGAGAAAACAACTCTGTCAGAATACGGTTGTAGGTTCTCTGACCAGGCTCTGCATAGAGACCTGACACGTCATCACCGCTTCGAACCAGGACATTTGCCCCTTTTTTCAACCGTTCCTTTTCTTCCGGTGTTGCATGCTTTAAAAAGTCTTCCCCAGCCACCGCCTGTTTTCCCATCATCTGACTGGAGAGGCGATAGGCAGTCACGAAGTGAGCTGCTTCATCGGGCGCAGTAAAAGGCGTTAAAGCAAACAGATAAAAAGTACCCAGTCCGATTACCAC
The DNA here is from genome assembly GCA_015057775.1 of Paenibacillaceae bacterium. Classification (GTDB taxonomy): domain Bacteria; phylum Bacillota; class Clostridia; order Lachnospirales; family Lachnospiraceae; genus Lacrimispora. The sequence continues at coordinate 12,444 of SVDT01000002.1, forward strand.
CAACGGGAACAGCCACTGGTTAAAAACATCCTTTATCCACAAAAGAAAGGCTAACGCAGCAAGAAATCCACAACCGAAGACAATAAACCACCAGTAAAACCGGCGAACCGGCTCAAATTCCGGAGAAGGAATTCCAACGATGGTTTTCATATAGGTTCTGACAAACAGGAACATCAAAAGCAGAATGCTTCCGGCTGCAAGCCACAAGCCTTTCGTCCTTAACAAACGTTTCACAGTTTATGCTCCTCCTTCTCTATGGCTTCCTCCTTATCAAGCGCCAGCATCTGGATTAACTCCGTCACTCTGCGTTCTAACTGGGATATCTTAATCGACTGAAAAAAGACCTTGGTGAGCAGTATAAAGATCATCAGGGTAAAAATAAAATTAGCTGTGGAATAGGTTCCAACCAGACTGGATATAAAATCAGCCACCTTCGGAAAGATGCTGAAAACCACTAACAGCATGGAAAACATTACCCAGAAAATGGAATCCTCTATCCTCATTTTGGAGTGGCGAATTCTTCCCAGTACATAAACAGTCAGTACCAGGGAAACGCATATCAGTACGCAGCGAAGTAAAAACGTCATATTACGTACCCCCTTCTTTTATCTTCTGTCCCGGATGCGAAAGCTCTGAACCAGTAAAATGGAAAACAGCATCTTTCCCATATACCTTGCCGCATTTAAGGGATTTAAGTAGCTCTCTCCCAGTATCCGCTCATCCATGATTACAGGGATTTCCGCAACTCTGGCACCATGGCGGATGAGATAGGAAATGGTATCCGGTTCGGGACCGTAATTTAATCCGTCTGCAAATTCCTTAATCATCTTTCGGCTGAACATGCGCATACCGGAAGTGGGATCGTTTACCTTAACACCCGTTGTAAACCAGATGGCACCGCTTAGCATCCGGCTGCCAAGCATACGGAGAGAGCGGGGCTTTTTTTCTGTTACAAACCGGGAACCAATCACAATATCATATCCCTGATCCATCTTTTCTTTCATGGGAAGAATAAACTCCGGTCGGTGCTGACCGTCACCGTCAAACTGTATGGCGTATCCGTAGCCCTTTCTGTGTGCGTACTTAAGCCCGGTCTGAAATGCGCCTGCCAGACCTAAATTCATAGGCAGATCAATGATCTTCCAGCCATGCTTCCTGCAGATTTTGGCGGTATTGTCCGTAGAACCGTCATTAATGATTACATAGTCATACATGGGATAATTCTCAATCACTTCTCCCACTACCCGCTCAATATTTAAAGCCTCATTGTATGCAGGTATTACTACCAGTACCCGGTCTGTCATATGCTCTGCTCTCTCCTTCCTTTTTCTTCTGTACGAATAACCCGGATTGCCTGTCCTATAAAGCACAGCATGAGAATCAGCATCTCAATCATGTAGGAATACGCACCACCGTTGATTCCGCCTATCTTCACAAACTGATAGGAAAGAACAAACGAAAGGAGGCAGACCGGAACATATCCAAAAAATATCAGTCTCTGTTTCTTCATAATTACCAGGACATAATAAAATAAATTCATCACTGCAAAAAATCCGCCGCCCAGGATAATAGCAAGTAGTCCCGGAAGGTAAGGCGCCAGTTCCACATTAAAGACAGCGGAAAGTACCGGAACTCCGATTACCCAGGCTCCGGCCAAAGCGACTACTGTAAGAAACAGGATAATTCCGGACAACTTTCTAAGAACCCCAAGAAACTCCGAAGTCCTGTTTTCATCCCAGAGTAAAGAAAGTCTGGTAAGGAATGGACGGATTACAAAATTAGCTGCAAGATTGATTACAGAGGTAGGCATAAATATTGCCACAAATATAGCATTGTCCGCGGAAGTCATCTGGGAATCCACTGCATACTTTGCCATTGCAAAGATAAGTCCGTCTAAAAATACAGACAAAAACAAAAGGAAGCTGTCCTGTAAAAGCTGTTTGTGTCTTCCTTTTGCATGTACATAATTGATTTCCGTTATTCTATCTGCTGTCCTTTTATCAAACAGCCAGATTCCAACTGCCTGAGAAGCAGCTGCAACCGCTGAAGCAACAATCAAATCCCGTGTTAATGCCAGAGTGCCTAAAAACAGACACACAGAAAACAGGGTCCGCCAGGTCATTGCCTGTCCGGTTAAATAAAGCTTTCCTTTTCTTTGAAATTCCGACTCGTATACATCAGCAAATCCGTCAAGCACCTTATAAAGAACCATGAAGAAAACAACCATGATTTTTTCGTAGGTATAATCGGACGAAGAAACGAAAACCTTCCATAGAATGTAGCAAATCCCAAAAATCAGCGCCATACCGCAGGTAACCATACGTGCCAGCCGGTATTCGCCAAAAGTATAGCTCTCTCTCACATCAGTACTCTGAATGGGTCTCATTCCAAAATAGGCCACAAGAAACATCTGCTGTCCGAATGTGCTGAAAGCAAAACCAAAAATGCCTCCCTGATCCGTTCCCACCAGATGATTAACCAGAGCTGTCAGCAGCATGCTGGATCCTGCGTAAACCAGGCTTCCAATCATATTCCATGCCACATTTTTACGTTCCATTATAGTTCCTCTATTTCATTTCATTTAACAAGTTCTTTTTATTCTACATGATTCGCCTAAAAAAGTAAACCGCTAACGTCTATCTTACCTGCCCATGTTCTTAACTGTTCTGCATAAATAAAAGAAACTTTCAATCTTAAACAGCCAGGAAAAGCCTGCATAAAACAGGACTCCTGTCACAATCTGCAAAGTCAGTGTCAGCAGAGTTCCATCTACCAGAAACTGCACGCTGTAAACCACACCGCACATGGCAGCCGATAAAAGCAGAGATGGGAATACATCTCTCCACTGCTGAAGAAAGCTATAGTGCAGAAGCTTCTTATTGGGATAGGCATTGATAAATGTACAGATAAAATCCGTCACCGCTCTTAATGCTACCATGGTATAAATTCCAAAGGGAATGCTGATAATCAATGCCACCACACTGACTGCTTTTTTAATAATCTCCAGTTTTAAGAAAATCTCACTTCTTCCAAGGGCATTGATCGCCTGTAAATTGGCCACATGAAGGGGCCAGGTAGCATAGGCAATACAAAGGAGCCGGAGCATGGGAACACAAGGTAAATACTGGTCTGTCAGTAAAAGCTTTACCATAGGCTCTGCTACGGCAATCAGACCTGCCATCATGGGAAAAACAAGGTAGGAGCTTGTCACAATCGACCTTCTTACCATGCTTTTTACCCTCTCCCTGTCATCCTGACAGGCAGAAAAAGCAGGGAGCATAACCGACTGGATCGCTGCCCCTAAATTATTGGCAATGAGTGCAGGGAACTGATTTCCTCTAGAGTATTGCCCCATCATAGCCGAATTATATATTTTTCCAATCACCAGACCATAAACGTTGGTAAAAATCGTGTCAATGAGACCAGACATGAGAATCTTCCAGCCATATGAGAATAACTCTCCCGCTTTTTGAATGGAAAATTTCAGACTTGGTTTCCAGGTCTTTAAAAAATGCAGCACAGCCATGAGAAAAAAACTGTAAAAAAACTGCTGCATGGCAAGTGCCCATAGTCCATATCCTTGTAAAGCCATCAGCACTCCGATGATGCCGGAACCTGCCGCAGCAAAGAGACTGGCCATACAAAGCTTTCTAAATTCCATGTTTCTGGAAACGGAAGCGGACTGCACCGATATGACTGCGCCGAAGAACAACGTCAGGGACAGAATCCTTAACACTGGTACGAACACTGGCTGTCCATAAAAATCCCCGATTGCAGGCGCAGAAAAGAACAAAATTATATATAGAACGAAGGCAATCAGAAAGCTTACGCAAAAAGCAGAAGAATAATCTCTTTCATCCACTTCCTGCTTCTGAATCAGAGAAGTGTTAAAACCACTCTGGACAAATACATTGCCGATGGTAATAAATATCATAATCAGCATGACTTCCCCGGATTCGGACGGCGTTAAAAGTCTGGCTAAAAGTACGGATACAAGGAACTGAATTCCCTGTGTTCCCCCATTTTCCATGACTTTCCAAAACAGTCCGGAAAGCACTCTCTCTTTCATATTTTCCTGGTACATACTGGCTTTTCTCCTCAATCATCCAATTTACATTTCCGCCTTATTGTACTATATTGCCCAATAAATGTAAATCGTATATAGCATTTTCCAGTTAGTTATGTTAAAGTATTATGGAATCACTTTAAAATTTTTAATGATTTACAGGAGGTTTTTATCATGCGTAAACTGACACGCGGCCTGGCGGCATTCTGCCTGACAGCTGCTCTTGTCCTGGGACAGGCTGCCCTTACGCGGGCGGATGAGGCATATGGACCGGGTTACAGGAATGGCGTCAGCCTCAGCGATAGCAGTAAGTCTGAAAAACAGAGTACAGCTGCAAGCGAGACTGAGGGAGGCGTAACTACAGAGGAAGCTGAAACCGCTTTGGCAAATGCAGGAATAGATATCGGAAAAGAAGGAGCTGGAGGAGGAGAAGACGGTGTTGTTGATGAAGCGACGCGGGCTGCTCAGGAAGCATTAAAAGCCAACTTCCCACGACTTCAGACCACTGTTATGATTGGTGATGGCAACTGGACACAGCCTTTTGTCAACGATGCCTGGATCACCAACGATGGACAGGGCTTTCATGGATTATCTACATTTCTCACGAATATCGTAGGAAACGTACTCTACCGGACCTACACATCAGGCACTGGCTGGTCCCCATGGGTCATGAACGGACAGCAGACAACCAATTACCCCAATGACGTGAATATCGAAGCCATACAGATGAGGTTTTCCGGTTATGTAAACAACCAGTTCAATCTCTATTATTCAGCAAAATTAGACGATGGTACCACCACTGACTGGGCAAAGAACGGTACCAGTGCGGGAACCATGGGAACCGGACATTATATCACGGGCTTTCGTATGGCATTCTACGCTAAGAACTCTGCCTTCCCATATAAGACGGATAAGCCACTGATTTCCGCCACAAAAGACGGAATGCAGATTGTTGACGGCGGACTGCGCTACTTTAACGGAGACGGTACCCCTTTTACCGGCTGGGCATGGATCGAAAATGACCGGTATTATTTTAAGGACTCGCTTCCAGTTGTAGGCTGGCAGTACATCGACGGCTTCAAGTACTATTTTGATTTAAATTCTGGCAAGATGCTTACTGATTTAGAGCCCATCATTGGAAACTCGGGGCCATTTTTTATCAGCATCAACAAACAGATGAACTGCATGACAGTCTTTGCAAAGGACGGTGCCAACGGATTCATTATTCCGGTAAAGTCATTCCTTACCTCTACAGGTCCGGATACTCCGCTTGGAACCTTCCAGACACCGGTGAAATACCGCTGGCGGGATATGGATCACGGTATCTTTACCCAATATGCAACCCGTATCTGGAAGGGCTTTTTAATCCACTCCATTCTTTACAGCCGCCCGGATAAGATGACTCTCGATCCCTCTACATATAATTATTTAAGCATTGCTGAATCAGCCGGCTGTATCCGTCTCCTCTCCGGTGATGCCAAATGGATCTATGATCACTGTGCTCTTGGAACTACCGTAACGATTTACGAATCTCCCGTTCCAGGACCATATGAAAGACCTGCCATCGAGCAGATCATACCGGATACACAGACCTGGGATCCGACTGATCCAAACATGTAACAGCAGTATGAAATTTAACCTTTACTTCCGGTAAATGATTTTCGAAGGAAACCATACAGGCCGGGAGTCCGGTATTGAAACTGAATAAAGAACCTGGTCATTGGCGTAAGTTCCTTATAATACCTTCGGTATGCAGGATTTAATATCTCCTTAAAATCCCTGGTATTGACCTTCGTCTGGTAATAGGTTCGTTTGGAAGCACTTATGGCGGCCGCCTTAAAACGGCCGCCTGTTGCTTTGTCAAATTCTTTATAAACCTGTCTCATACGCTCATAATAGGCCTGCTGCTTCGCGGCATAATTTCCTTTTCTTCCCTCAACAGTCCAGGAACCGGATACGCCTACCCGATATACACTCATGGGTTCATCCATATAATAACCATAACCATTCGCAGCTGCAATCAGCTGCAAAGGGGTATCTCCTACCGGACAATCCGTATAGTAATCAGGAAGCTCTTTTACAAGTCTTGCAGGAAATGCCATGGAAGACATGGCATACCCGGAAGTTTTATCGATGATCTCTTCTGGCGTGAGCACAGTGGTTTTCCGGTATGGTCTCATCTGGCTTTCGGTCACTGCTTTCCCCATCAACTGGATCTTTGCACTGTGAATGCAAAGGGTGCAGTCCGGATGGGACTCCATATAATCCACCTGCTTTTGAAGCTTGTCCGGGGAATCAAAGTAATCGTCCCCATCACACATGAATATATATTTTCCTCTTGCACGGGGAAAATTAAAAGCACCGCTTATGTTATCGATGCCCTGGGAATACTGATTTTCTGTCTGAATCAGAGGCCGGATCTTATCCGCATACTTTGCTGCATATTCCCTGATGATATCTCCTGTCCCGTCCGTGGAAGCATCATCATGAACCAGAATCTCATACTCAAAGTCCGTCTTCTGCATCAGAAAGCTGTCAAGAGCCTGGCGGATGAAGGCACCATGGTTATAGGTGACACAGTTAATGCTGGCCATGATTTCGCTATTTGATCCGTCTTTCATATCTTAGTCCCTTCCTTATCAAGTACCTTTGTTACGTATTCCTCGTATTTTCTGGCAATATACATTTCCTTAACAGGGACGGCAGGCATAATGTCCTCCCCCTGGAAACACCTCACATGGTTTAAGACGCAGTCATATCCAGCCATACAGGAAAATTCCACGCCGCCTGAAAACCTGGGATTGCATTCCAGCATGGAAAAGGTTCCATCTTCCCCTTCAATAAATTCAAAATTGACACAACCCTGAATTCCCAAGGCAGTTGCTGCCTCTTTGCATACTGTTTCCAGAGTCGGATTTGAAAATACCAGAACAGATGTGCCAGCGCCATTGGGGGTCCGAAGCAATTCCTTACGGCACACAGCTGCTGACCGCCCTGTGTCCGTCTGGTGCACTACATCTACAGTAATAATACTTCCCTTAAAATAGGGCTGCACCACGTAATTATCTGCTTCCCCTCCGGCAAGAAACCGCTCCATTTCTTCCTGATTGTGAAGATAGGAAAGGCCCTGGCTGCTTCTTCCATTATATGGCTTTACAACTGCCGGATAGGAAATGGATTCAGAAGAAATACCAGCCAGCATTCTGGTAGGTATCATATTTCCAATCCCTCTTTCAGAAAGAAACTCATAAAGTTTCATTTTATCTCTGCAAACCGTTATGGTATCTTCTGGTGACAGGCATAACGTCACTCCTGCTTCCTTTAATTTGTTTCTGTGACGGTTCCATACATCTACTTCTGCATCGGTTAAAACGATTAGTCCGTCAGCCCCTTCCTTTTTGCAGATAGTCAGGATTTTCTCTACATACTCCTCTTCCTGTGTTGCAAGTGGAACCTGATAAAAAACAGAAACACTGGAAGAATCAGCAATCCATTCTGCCGGATATATATCGCAGCCGATCACTTTAAGACCCATCATTTTCAAATTTTTAATTACAATGTCAGCGGAAAATGATCCGATTGCGGTTACAACTGCTGCTTTCATACGCTCTGTTTCCCTTTCTGTGCGGCACTTAGAATTATCTCGCATATCCTGTCCACATCTTCAAGAGGCAGATCTGCATAAAGGGGCAGGGTAAGAACACTGTCTGCTGCCCGTCTGGCACATGGAAGCTCAAGAACCGAAAAACGCTCCCTGTAGCATTCAAAATCCGTAATGAGGGGATAGAAATATTTTCTTGCAAAGATATTATGGGTAGCGAGAAGATCATATACCTGATTCCTGGTCAGTTCAAATCCATCAAACGACACAGGAAAATACGCATAATTCTGACTGATTCCCTGCTTTATGGGATTAAGGCGAATTCCCGAAACTCCTTGTAAATGCTCCCGATAACGTTCTGAAACCAGTCTGCGTTTTTCAATATTTTCCTCTACATGACGCAGATTGCAAATTCCCATGGCAGCCTGGAATTCATTCATCTTTGCATTACCGCCTATATATTCCACGGATTCTTTTCCGGTTATTCCAAAGTTTTTTAAATAATTAAGCAGAATTTCCAGGGATGGATCTTTAAAAGTAACTGCTCCGCCCTCTATGGTATTATATACTTTAGTAGCGTGAAAGCTGAACATGGATGCATCTCCGTAGGTTCCAATTCCACGATGATTCACCTCTACGCCAAATGCATGTGCTGCATCGTAAATCACTTTTAAGTTGTGCTTTTTGGCTATGGACTCTATTTTATCCACATCACAGACATTACCATACACATGCACCGGAAGAATGGCTGTGGTTTTATCTGTAATCAGCGCTTCAATCTGATCGGCATCGATGGTGTAGTCGTCTTCTCTGATATCGCAGAATACTGGCGTGAGATTATTTCTTATAATCGCATGGGTGGTGGAAGCAAAGGAAAAAGGGGTGGTAATCACCTCTCCGGTTAGGTTCATCGCCTGCAGCGCCATCTCAAGAGCCATATGTCCGTTCACAAACAGCAGAAGATTTTCCGCTTTTAAATATTCCTTCAGCTGATCCTTTAATCTGTCGTGAAATTCACCCATATTGGTCATCCAGGCAGTTTCCCAGATCGGTTTGATCTCAGCAATAAATTCTTCGTAGGAAGGCATAGAAGCCCTCGTTACCAGTATTTCTTTTTCATTTGGTATCATTCTACCATTCTCCTCATTTCCCATGTACTGCTTTGTTAAATAGAAAACATCTGTAAAAGCGTTCTGACACGGGTACTTTTAAACAATTTGTATTTTAAAATAGTCTTTATTTTTCCTGCCCTGCTTTTGCGGCAAAGGGTTATAAATTCTTCAAACAACTCTCTCTGAGCGGGCGTCATGGACCGACTGTAGATAGAAAGAAAGGATTTCGCCTGCTCAAACAGGAGACGGTAATTTTCCCGGACTTTCTCCTGTCTTCTCATTCTCTCAGACAGCTGTTTCATACCGCTTTTTGCACCAACCTGATTGTTACCATGCTGCCGGTAGCGAACCAGTGGACGGTCAATATAGGAAATTTTCCCAAAACAGCTTGCCACAAGACCGAGCCACCAGTCATGCATGACACAGGTATTCGGGATTTGCTCCGTCAGATTTTTTAAGGACCGGTTAATCATCATGGTATTGCCTGTGATATTATTTTCCACCAGATAATGGCCGGTACGGTTATCAAAAACTCCAATCTTCTGGTATCTTGCCATGGAAGGGTGAAGTACCGTTCCCGCCGCATCTGTAACAGACAAATCCGAATGGATCAGAATAGGCATATCCTTTCCCCATTTCTTTTCCATCTTCTTCATCTCTCTTAAGGTAACCTCTACTTTATCAGGCAACCAGATATCATCCTGATCACAAAACATCAGATACTCATCAGACGCAGATTTTAAAAGCCGAAAGAAATTGTCCCTGGCACTGCCTGATGGTTTTAAATTCTTTAAGCTTTTTATCCGGTCTGGAAATCTGTTTTCATATTCTGAGATGATTTGGGGAGTTCTGTCAGAGGAACCGTCATCGGAAATTAAAATGGTAAATTCCTGATTAGTCTGTCCCAAAAGTGATTCCATCTGTTCTCTTAGATATCTCTCTCCATTCCAGGCAGCCAAAAGTACTGTTATCATTCTATCCCCTCTTTCCCTGTCATTTACCATGACATTCCCAGAATCTTTGTTAAAAACCAGATCTCAAACATGAGAAATTCCAGGAATACTTTTGCAGCAAATTCCTGAAACCGGTTTATTTTTAAATATTTTATATAATAATGAAGCTTACTTTTATGAAGCAGCGCCTGTTTTTTCAGAATAGAGCTAACGGATTTGTCAATGGAGACGGAATGAAGATGTAAGTAAGTCCGGTCAAGAAGAAGGAGTGTTCGGTACCCCTTTTTCTTCAACTGATACCCAAGTATCTTTTCTTCATAATAAAGAAATACTTCCTCATCATAAAGGCCGCATTCCATCATTGCCTTCACGTCAGCCAGTAAAAGAGAACCCGGAACTGCATCCGCCCACGCACAGCGTTCCGCTGCCACAGGTGTTGTCAGTTGAAATGCCCGTTTTCCCGGTTCATCCGTGAGCCACCGTTTCAATAACCGTCGTGTAACCAGCCCCGTATCAAGCAAATCCGCAAACAGACCAGTCAGTTTCCAGCCCATCAGTCCTTTTCTGCCCCTTTGGTCGACCGGCACGGCAGCAGTGACTGCAATTCGTTGGTCCGCCAGAAATGCGTTCTTCATGGCATCGATCGTCTCCTCTGTAACCATGACATCGGGATTTGCAATTAATACGTGAGTGGCGTCAAGCTCCCTGTAAGCATAACGGATTCCAAGATTATTTCCATAACCATACCCGCCGTTTTTTAAGGAGCCGATCACGTGTACACCGCCGCCATCTAAATCCTTTAATCTGGCGGCCGAATCATCTGTGGAATGATTATCCACCACAACAATGGAATCAAGAGAAGAATAATCTTTCAACCCCTGAACCAGTTTTATCGTAGTATCGGCATCATTGTAGTTTAAAATGATACAACTTACATTCATACCTGCTCCTTTTAAGATCCTTTTCTGGAATTTACAAGCTTCATTCCAAAATGGTGGCTGATAAAATCACGAAACGGAGGGCACAAATAGGTGGCATAATTCATAAGATGATAAGCTGCCATATAAAACCGGTTTCCCTTTTCTTTTGGAGTTCCTGCCCATGGAGTTTTCGCCAGATACTTGTCGTAAGCTCTGCGGTAGTGATTTAGATTCCCTTCCTTCCAGGGTCTCTCGTCCCCCATAAAATGAAGGATGGCCGGATGTCTGCCAGCTTCCCGGAAGCCATTTTCCGTAATGAGTGCGTACACCGGAGACAGTCGGACTAAATGCCTGTAATGGAAATACCGGTAGTTGGTAAAATAATTGTAACGGGGAGAAAGAGGTCTGATTCGGCCCTTTAAACTTCCATTAATGGTATCCTGATCTCCTGCAAACAGTTTACCTCCCTTGGATCGGTAAAAATCAAGAAGCTTCTTTTGAACATTCTCTTCTCTCCAGCGTGTTAAATCAATTAAAAGCACCCCTGAATTAAAATAGGGTTCTTCCGGTCTTAATCCGATCTCTTCTTTAATACAAGGATAAATGGTTGGCTCCATGACAGCGCCTAACAGGAACGGACCCAGATCAGCCTTCCATAATTTTTCCAAAGAAGACAATATCACGGTATCGCAATCCAGATAAAGTACCCGTTCCACATGTTCTGGGAGTACATCTCCTAGAAACAAGCGGGCCATAATGCTTAAATCAAATCCTCCTGTGTCCACCTCGTGGGAAAACCGTTCCTTTAAATTCCCCAGTTCAATCACAGAAAGCTCACGATCAAATTCCTGTGCGATCCCGCATAAGCGGTCTTTTGATTCCTTTGACAACCCCATGGATAAAACCCAGACATCAAGCGTTTCAATCTTTTGATTCCGATCAAGAAGAGAGTAGAGAGAGACAGCAAGGTGTCTGGCAAACTTATCGTTGGAAGCGTAAACTATATTCATAATAACCTCCCCGCATACCAATTTTATCGTTGTATTGTACTATATCTGCCTGGAAAAGTAAACAGCCGGCGGCTAGGGGAGGAGACCCAGCTCTGACTCAGCCATTTTAAAAGCTGACTCAATCACTTTGTCCATATCGTAATATTTATATTCTGCCAGTCTGCCTCCAAAGATAACCCGTTCCTCTTTTTGGGCAAGTTTTTCATATGCCTGATACAAGTTCTGATTGGTCTCATCATTGACGGGATAATAAGGTTCCATACCCTCACTCCAGTCAACGGGATATTCTCTGGTTACAACCGTCTTATCCTGGGTTCCGAACTCAAAATGTTTATGCTCAATTATTCTGGTAAAAGGAGTTTCACGGTCTGTATAATTTACAACTGCAACCCCCTGGTAATTGTCTGTATTAAGGGTTTCCGTCTCAAACTTCAGACTACGGTATTCCAGCTTACCAAACTGGTATCCGTAGAAAGCATCGATCATTCCAGTGTATATGATTTTCTCTCCAAGACTGTCATAATGCTCCTTATTGTCTAAATAATCAACAGAAAGCTCTACATCGCAACCCTCAAAGAGCTTGTCTGTAATTACGTTATAACCGCCGATGGGAATCCCCTGATATAAGTCATTGAAATAATTATTGTCATAGGTAAACCGTACAGGAAGGCGCTTAATAATAAAGGCTGGAAGCTCCTTGCAATCTCTTCCCCACTGCTTTTCCGTATAACCCTTTACCAGTTTTTCGTAGATATCCGTTCCCACCAGGCTGATCGCCTGCTCTTCCAGATTCTTCGGCTCACTGGTAATCACCTGTCTCTGCTCATGAATCTTTGCTTTTGCCTGTTCAGGAGTTGACACCCCCCACATCTTGCTGAAAGTATTCATATTAAAAGGCAGGTTGTACATCTCCCCTAAATAATTGGCAACGGGACTATTGGTATACCGGTTAAACTCTGCCAGCTCATTGACAAACTGCCAGACCTTACGATTGCTTGTATGGAAAATATGAGCGCCATACCGGTGTACATGGATTCCTTCTGTCTCTTCGCAATACAAATTGCCACCTAAATGTTCCCTTTTCTCAAGTACCAGGCATTTCTTTCCCTGTTTCCTGGCCAGATAGGCAAATACGCCGGAATAGAGACCACCTCCGACAAGCACATAATCATATTTCTTCATCTTTACTCTCCTGTCGTTTTATAAACTGAATTAATTATACTAGAGTCTTTCAGAAAAGTAAACGCCGGTTCTATCTGTGTAATTTTAAATAATGATTGTTTCAACAGATCATTGGGTTTATAATTATTATCAATGTGAGAGGAGATGACATTAAAACGCAATGAGTGAGAAAATTATTCAATCAACACTTCAGGTTATGGAGGCTGATATTAACACAGATGAATCTCTGTCACTGCTAAACGAATTATCCGGAAGTCTGAATCACATAACCGGAAACAGTGGAGAATCCTCATTTTCAATCAATGATATGGAAGATGAAAAATCTATTTTTGTCATTGCAAGAAGTGGAAGTACGGCAGCAGGCTGTGGCGCAATACGCCGAATAGACGATTCCACTGGGGAATTAAAACGGATGTATGCAAAAGAACGGGGACTGGGTGTTGGCACTTCTATCTTGAATTTCCTTGAAAATAAGGCACTGGAATTTGGATATAGCAGACTGATCTGCGAAACCAGAAAAATCAACGCAGGCGCATGCAGCTTCTACATTAGAAACGGCTTTCACATCATCCCAAACTATGGGAAATATCAGGGGCGGGATGAAGCTGTTTGTTTTGAAAAAAGAATCAGATAACTAAAAGGGATCCTGCCTCAAAAAAGACTGGATCCCTTTCATTATCTGATATTAATAAAATAACCGGTTTACCGCACTAAAGATACCCCGAATAGACGCTCTGGTAATGTTGGAACTGATTCCCACGCCATAAGTAGCCTTTCCGGTCTTTACATCAAGCAAATGGATGTATGATGCAGCCTGTGCCCCAGATCCGGAAGCAAGTGCGTGCTCGTAGTAATCCAGCACCCGGATCTCGATACCAAGCTCCTTCTCCAGGCCTTTTTGAACAGCATCGATAGGTCCGTTTCCCACACCCTCGAATACTTTCTCCACTCCATGGTCTGTGTAGCGGACTTTTGCAAGTGTTGAGAACTCCACGTCTTCCTCTGCCTCTGTAATCTGGCTCTTTCTGAAATGAATGGGTTCCTTCCGTTCGGTATAGCAGCTCTTGAATTCTTCCAGAATCTGTTCTGGAGCAACCTCACCCTGCTTTTCGGAAATCGCCTGAATGACATCGGCAAACTCCTTGTGCATACCCTTTGGAAGCTTGAATCCATAGAAGGTATCCATGACAAATGCTACGCCGCCCTTGCCGGACTGGCTGTTGATTCTGACAATCGGCTCATACTGTCTGCCAATATCGGAAGGATCGATTGGAAGGTAAGGAACCTCCCAGTATGGATTCTTCCTCTCATGCATCGCCTGCATGCCTTTGTTAATGGCATCCTGATGTGATCCGGAAAATGCAGTAAATACAAGTTTTCCTGCATAAGGGTGTCTGGGTTCCACTTCCATCTTGGTACAGCGTTCGTAAACATCCACAATTTCACGGATATTTTCAAGATGAAGCTCCGGATTGATGCCCTGAGAAAACATATTATAGGCAACTGTTAAAATATCCACGTTGCCGGTACGTTCTCCATTCCCAAGCAGAGTTCCTTCCACACGGTCAGCTCCTGCAAGAAGAGCCAGCTCAGTGGCTGCAATTCCTGTTCCTCTGTCGTTGTGAGGATGAACACTTAAAATAATGCTGTCGCGGTTTTTAAACCGGGAATTCATCCATTCAATCTGATCAGCATATACGTTGGGAGTCGTCATCTCCACAGTAGAAGGAAGATTGAAAATAATCTTCTTTTCCGGAGTGGCTTCCCAGGTTTCCTGCACTGCCGTACAGATATCAAGTGCAAATTGAAGTTCAGTTCCGGTAAAGCTTTCAGGAGAATATTCAAGCATAACTTCTCCCTTAAAATCCTGCATATACTGTTTCACCCACTGGGTTCCCTGTATAGCGATCTCCTTAATCTCATCCATCTCTTTGCGGAAGACCACATCACGCTGTAATGTAGATGTGGAATTGTAGATATGAACGATTGACTTCTTAACTCCCTCTAAGGCTTCAAATGTCCTCTTAATCAAATGCTCTCTGCACTGAACCAGAACCTGAATCACCACGTCATCAGGAATCAGTTTCCGTTCCACAAGCTGTCTTAAGAAATCAAACTCAATCTGGGATGCAGCAGGAAATCCCACTTCAATCTCCTTAAAACCGAGTTTAATCAGAAGGTTAAACATCTCAATCTTTTCTTCCACTACCATAGGCTCAATAAGAGCCTGGTTTCCATCTCTCAAATCCACACTGCACCAGATCGGCGCTTTCTTAATCTCCCTGCACGGCCATTGTCTTTCCGGATAATCTACTACCGGTACCCGCTTATATCTTTCATAATTCAACATGTCTGATCTCCTCCATATTCCTTTATTGTCTGCATTTCTTTCATAAAAAAATCAGTTCAGGCTTTGGAGTCGATAAATCACGCTGTATTTTTTGACAATGAACAACGTGGGTTTTAAAGGTCTAACCCCATCTGTCATCATTCCTTTGCATTAAAATCACATGCCGTGCTCTGACAAACCACCACGGTAAAGTGTTATGCTATTATAGCACGAGTAAAAATGACTTACAACTAAAACTTTAAAAACCATAGAATCTTTTATCTGCTCATCTGTAGAAGCTTAGTCTTTAATTCCCCTTCCATACGGGCAAGTTCCACTTCTGCTTCTTTTCGTTTTTGTCTTCCCTCTGCCTGAATCCGCACCACTTCATCAAGGGTTGTAATCAGGGACTCATTGGTCTTTTTCAGGGTTTCCATGTCAACGATTCCACGCTCTGACTCTTTTGCCGTCTCAATGGTTGCAGTTTTTAATACCTCTGCATTCTTTCGAAGCAGCTCGTTGGTCATATCAGTCACTTCTCTTTGAGCCTTTGCTGCCTGCTCTGAATGATTGATTCCGATGGCAAGAACCATCTGACTCTTCCAGAGAGGGATGGTGTTGACAATGGTGGACTGGATCTTCTCTGTCATTAAGGTATCATTATTTTGAACCAGTCTGATCTGGGGCGCCATCTGAATGGAAATCATGCGGGTGAGCTCCAGGTCATGGATTTTCTTTTCAAACCGTCCGCACATGGCAGACAAATCATTGGCTGCCTGGGCATCCTCCGGAAGACCGCTTTTTGCCGCCCGTTCCATTAAAAGAGGGAGCTCTTCCTGCTGAACTTTTGCAAGTTTTCTCTTTCCAGCCAGGATATACATGGTCAGTTCCTTAAAATATGTGGTGTTTAATTCATACATTTTATCCAGAAGGGCAACATCCTTTAAAAGCTGAATCTGGTGATTCTGAAGAATCTTGCAGATCTGGTTCACATTAGTCTCTGCAGATGCATACTTTGCTTTCATGTTATCAAGGCGGTTAGCGCTCTTTTTAAAGAAACCGAAGAAGCCTTTTTCCTCTCCTTCTGTTTCAAAGCTTTTTAACTCTGTCACCACATTGGTGAGCATCTGTCCCACTTCACCCAGATCCTTTGATTTTACATTATCAAGGGCGGACTCAGAAAAATCAGCGATCTTCTTTTGTGCTCCTGCGCCATACTGAAGAACCATATTGGAATCTTTTAAATTAATTTTATCAGCGAAATCAGAAACCATACGTTCTTCCTCTGGTGTAAGCTCCGGTGCAGGCACTGGTTCGGATACAGGTATTGCCTCTGTCAGTGCATGTCCCTCTTTCACACCTTCTGTCTGATCAAATGGCGTAAGAGTCAGCTGTGGCGCTTCATTTATCATCTCTTCCAAATCTTTGCTCATTCTTTATTTCCTCCTGTAAAATCACTTTCGGCCCAGCCATTCTTCTTTAACATTGTCTGGAGTACCGATGCATCCGTGGTAATGTCCATAGCTGTATCCTGGTACAAATCATCAAGCAGCCGTTCGAAAGCCAGATTGATGGTATCAAGAGTTCCTTCAATTTCTTTTTTTGCATTGATAATATTATTGCCTTCTATACCCGTGCTGTCAAAATCCCGGTAAGCATTCACCAGCTTTACTGTTGTAGGGAGATAATAATCCATAAACTGTTCCATCTCTCCCATTTGATCCGGATGCTTTAAAACGGTGTCAAAAATTCTCTGAATTACATCCTCCAGCATGGATATTTTTCGGGAAATCACTTCGCCCGGAATGGCATCATTGGCTTCTTTTAATATTCTTAAATAATTTCTTCCCTGAGTCATCATTTCCTGCAACGCTTGATTTCCCTGGGTTTCATTATCTGAAATCTTTTTCAGTTCTTCCTCTTTTTCCCGCTCCTTTAACGCTTTCTGACACTCCAGGTACTGGTTATATGTGGCTTCACTTAAAATCAGGCAGGTTTTCTGCTCGTCTAAGTGTGCCTGGGGAAAAATACCCAGTCTCATCATTTTCTCCACGTCTTTTAATACATATTCCTGAGATTTACCAATACTTGCAGCCAGTTCCTCAAGATTACAATACATTCGCTTTTCGGACTGTTTTGCATAAATTCTGGCTCTTTTTAATCTTCCGTTTATGGAAATTCCAGTAAAAAGCATGCAGCCCGACACAACTCCGGCTGCCAGAAGAAAGGTAAACGCACCGGCTGCCGCCCATGCGACAGGTTTCAAAATCATGGAAGCAAAAAGAGAGATAAGAATCCCGATCAGATCAATTCCAAGAAAAAGACTTCCAAAAACGGTTAAAAGTACTCCGCCCACACGCCCCTGCTGGTTAATTTTAATCTCTTGTTTTCCGGCGAATGAACTGCCTGTCCGTTCTTTTACCGTGCGGCTGGTCTGAAACGCCCGGTATCCCGGTTCGTCATCTACCACCTTTTCCGCCTCACCAGTTTCGTCCCTGCTATCCCGCACCGGCGGCTGCGTCCAGCTTTTTGTTCCTTTTGCCAGCTGATTTTTCGCTTCATCCAGCGCAAAATTTACGGAATCGGATATGATTCGGTTCAGCTGGTTAAAATCTCTGGAATCAATGGCGCTTTGCACCGTACTGCGGATTTGTTCTCCTAAGTTTGATTTATCTTTTTTATCCATTTTTCCGATCTCCCAAAATAAATTTGCAGATAAGTACAATGATATCATGAATTGTCTTCATTTACAATGAGACGCCGTTATTAAAACTGAAAAAGTCATTGAAAAACCGGCTGTTATCTTCGGTTTTCAATGACTCTCATTTACAATCAGGAAATGACGTGGCCTCTTGATTTCATGACATCAATTACCTGCTCCACGTACTGTTCACAGGTTTTTAAATCAGCTGCTTCTACCATGACTCGAACCACCGGCTCTGTACCTGACTGGCGCAGAAGAATTCTTCCGCTGTCTCCAAGACTTTGTGCCACTTTCTCCACTTCCGCTTTAACCGCTTCGTCATCCTGAGCCGCTGTCTTGTCATGAACCCGTACATTCTTTAATACCTGTGGAAAGATCTCCAGCTCAGAAGCCAGCTTTCCAAGGCTTTCTTTCTTTTCAAGAATTACTTCCATTACCTTTAATGAAGTCAGGATTCCATCTCCGGTTGTTGCATGCTTACTGAATATGATATGTCCTGACTGTTCGCCGCCAAGACAGTTTCCATTGGTTACCATGTTCTCGTAAACATATTTGTCGCCAACTGCTGTTTTTTCGTACTCAATCCCTTCCCGGTCCAAAGCTTTATATAACCCGAAATTGGACATTATAGTTGTTACCACTTTGTTATTTTTAAGCAGCCCCTGTTCTTTCATATATTTACCGCAGATGTATAAGATACCATCTCCATCAACTACATTTCCGTTCTCATCAACGGCCAGGCAGCGATCTGCATCTCCATCATAAGCAAAGCCCACATCAGCCCCTACTTCTTTCACAAACTTCACCAGCTGTCCCATGTGGGTGGAACCGCAGCCCGTATTAATATTCAGACCGTTAGGCTCATTACTGATCACATGAGTTTCTGCGCCAAGTGCATCAAATACATTCTTCGCAATGGCGGAAGCGCTTCCGTTGGCACAGTCCAGTGCTACTTTTTTATTTTTAAAGGATCTGGTTGCCGTTGAGATCAGATATCCGATATAGCGGTTTCTTCCTGCTGCAAAATCTACGGTTCTGCCGATCTTATCCTGTGTGGCAAATGGCAGTTCTCCCATCTCCCCATCTAAATACTTCTCGATCTCTGTGATGACGGATTCTTCTAACTTCTCTCCCTTTTCATTAATCACTTTAATACCGTTATCGTAGTATGGATTATGGCTTGCAGAGATCATGATTCCGCAGGAAAATCCTTCTGTACGGACAACATAGGATACGCTGGGGGTGGTGGTTACATGAAGCAGATAGGCATCGGCTCCTGATGCGGTAAGACCTGCCACAAGAGAATACTCAAACATATAGCTGCTGCGTCTTGTGTCTTTTCCGATAACGATCCTGCATACCTCAGCCGGTTTTTTCTGTCCATAGTACCAGCCTAAAAAGCGGCCTACTTTAAACGCATCCTCAACAGTCAGCGTAACATTTGCTTCTCCTCTAAAACCATCTGTTCCAAAATATTTACCCATTTTATTATTCTCCTTCATAAATCTGCGGTGATAAAAAGTGATATGTACAATACCACATTTCTGCCCTTTCTAAATTAAGGGACTAATGCTGCATATAGAATGGTTCTTGCATCATCAAATTCATAGCTGCAGGTAACAAATGACCACAGAGTTTTAATTGGCTCTTCAGGTGCCTGATAAAACATGCCGTTCTTTGTCATCTCATCTACATACAGGGAAAAGCTCTCATCTGATTCAAATTTTGTTTTTCTGCGTATTCCGCCTGCATCCGTATAAAGCACAGTGACCGGCCGCAAATGGAATTCCTGTTGCGGTGTGTAGATCACAATGTTCTGATGGGCACGATAAAAAGATTCCTCTTTATACTTTATGATATCCTTAAACATGGAACCATCTTTCATATGATGCCCATAAATTATGTTATGCCTTCCGGAAAAATCAGGTTCACTGTCACAGTCAAGAAATATGGTTCCTGACGGATTCTTTTTTCCATCAAAATCCGTATCCAGGTAAGTATCATTGTTGTCCGTGTGGACGATGGGGTAATCAATGCTTGTATCAGCAATGCGGATCCAGCCAACAATGTCAGGATTAATCTTTTTTAGTTCATCAAAAGAAATAGGAGATACGTAAGGTTCTTCTTTCTCTTTCTGTGTTTCCGACGGGGCAGTCACGCTCTCTTCTGGTACCTTTGCCAGCTCAGCCAGACTTTCATACAGGTTGTCAGAATACTGCCTGTCACGATAATCAAAGTAAAGCACTCCGGCTCCCACAGCCAGAAGCAGAAATGCAAGTATAAGAATTCCTGTTGACAGTTTTTTTCTGTTCATAGCAATCTCCTGCTTTCTTTTTCATATTCTTCTGCTTTAGTATAGCTTATTTTAATAAAAATCTCAATCTTTTATAAGCTGCGCTAGACTTTTAACGTTTTTTTCTATATACTAAGGAAAGAAAATGTTACTTTGGAGAAAATTATGAAAAATCAAGAGACGATCATTTATGTGAACATGCTGGGTGGATTCTCCGTTACCATCGGAGACAAAATAATTGTTGATCAGAATAATCAGGCTAAAAAACCATGGAGTCTTTTGGAATATTTAATCACGTTTCGTGGCAGGGATATTCCCGTTGATGAATTAATTGATTTGTTTTGGAAAGATGAAGCCAGCAATAATCCAGCTGGCGCTTTAAAGACGCTGATGTTCCGCGTGCGAAAGCTTCTTGAGCCACTTGGGTTTCCCACTCAGGAACTGGTATTTCAAAACAGAAAAGCATATGGCTGGACAAGGGATCTTACCACCGTATGCGACACGGACAAGTTCGAAGAGCTTTGTCTGCAGGCTGATAGCAAGGAATTTCCGGAAGAGACCCGCCTGAAACTGTCAATGGAGGCATTTAACCTTTATAAAGGAAACTTTCTTCCAAAATCCGAATGGGAATCCTGGGTAATCCCCATTCACACCTATTATCATACCCTTTATCAGAAATTAGTAAAAAAGATCCTGGTAATGTTAGATGACAGAAAGGATTATCCTACGATGATAGATGTCTGCCAGCAGACAATCTCCATCGATCCTTACGGGGAGGAAGCACATTACTATCTGATCTACGCTCTGTACCAGAGCGGGAACCAGATGATGTCCCTGGAGCATTACAAACGGGTAAACGACATGTTCTACAATGAGTTTGCCATCACTCCATCGATCCGCTTTAAAGAACTGTATAAAATGATCAGCGACAAAAAGCATGGAATCACCATGGATTTAAGCACCATCAGGGAGATTCTTTTAGAGGGTGGAACCAATAAGGGAGCATTTTGCTGTGAGCCTTCCGTATTCCGGGATATCTACCAGCTGGAGTCCAGAGCCATTGAGCGAACCGGAGATTCTATCTTTTTATGCCTGCTAACCATCAGCAATTTAAAGGGTGAGTTATTAAAGCCGGCAGTACAGACCCGTGCCATGGATGAACTGGGTAGTTCTATCCGCAACTCTCTTCGCAGAGGAGACGTTTACAGCCGTTACAGCGTAAGCCAGTATCTGATGCTTCTTCCTACTGCGACCTATGAAAACGGAGAGATGGTTTTAAAGCGAATCATTCAGAATTTTAAAAAGGAATATTCCAGAAAAGATCTGTCCATTACCTACTCTCTGCAAAGTGTTCTGCCGTTTTAAATGAGGTTCTGACACTCTTATTAATACCTACAACAGGAGGACTATGATGTTACAGGAAGATTTTATTACACTGACGCTTCAAAAACAAAAAAACATTGCGCTGATTGCCCATGATAACGAAAAGCATTCATTAATTGAATGGTGCACCGAACACAGGGAAATCTTAAAAGACCACACTTTGTGCGGAACCGGCACCACTGCCCGTATGATTACAGATCAGACAGGTCTTCCGGTAAAAGGCTATAACAGTGGTCCTTTAGGCGGAGACCAGCAGATCGGTGCAAAGATTGTAGAAGGCAGGATTGATCTGATCATCTTCTTTTCAGATCCATTGACTGCACAGCCTCATGACCCCGACGTAAAAGCACTGCTTCGTATTGCCCAAGTTTATGATATTCCCATTGCCAACACCCGTGCAACTGCAGATTTCATTATTACCTCTCCTCTTATGGAGTCTACCTATGAGCATCAGGTAATTAATTTTAATAAGAATATCGCGGACAGAGCAAAATCATTATAAGTTCATTCATATTAGTACAGGCCGTCCATGTTTTACATGGAGAGCCTGTACTATTTGTTTTCCTTCTTTCCCAGTAAAATATCTGCAATTCTTCTGCTCGCTTCTCCATCACCATAGGGATTATCTGCACTGCGCATCCTGTCATAGAGCACATTATCATCCAGCAAACGTGTTACGGCTTCGTAAATAGGTTCTTCTTCAATGCCAACCAAAAGCAGCGCCCCAGAGTCAACTCCTTCCGGCCGCTCTGTTGATTTGCGAAGAACAAGCACAGGTTTTCCCAGACTTGGTGCCTCTTCCTGTATTCCCCCGCTATCCGTTAATATAAGATCTGCTCTTGCCATAAAATTATGAAAATCAATTACATCCAGGGGTTCAATCAGACGTATCCGTTCCTCTCCCGCTAATACAGAACCGGCGATTTCCCTGACACGTGGATTTAAGTGAATGGGATAAATAACCTTAACCTCAGGATGGGCATCAGTGATCCGTTTGACAGCATGAAAAATCTGTCTCATGGGTTCTCCTAAATTTTCCCTTCGGTGTACAGTCAGTAATATCAGCCGGCTTCCCAAAGACCACGTTAAAAGCTCATGGCTGTAGTCCGCTCTCACTGTAGTTTTTAATGCATCAATTCCTGTATTCCCTGTGACAAATATGGCAGAAGGATTCTTACCCTCAGAAATTAAATTCTCCCTGGCTTTCTCCGTAGGAGCAAAGTGATAGTTTGCAATAATACCAATGGCCTGTCTGTTAAATTCCTCGGGATAGGGGGAATAAATATCATAGGTTCTTAACCCGGCCTCAACATGTCCCACCGGTATCTGCAGATAAAAACAGGCAAGGGCACAGGCAAATGCTGTGGAAGTATCACCATGAACCAGAACCACGTCTGGCTTTTCTTTTTCCAGAACCTCACGAATCTTATTTAAAATATTTACGGTGATTTCAAAAAGTGTCTGCTTTTCTTTCATAATGGAAAGATCATAGTCCGGGTTAATTGAAAACGCATCTAAAACCTGCTTTAGCATGGATTTATGCTGACCTGACACACAGACGCAAACCCTTGCTTCTTTCCTGCCTCTCAACTCTATTACCAGAGGGCACATTTTGATGGCCTCCGGTCTTGTCCCAAATACCAGCATGATATTCTTCACGGCACAAAACTCCTTTTATGTTAATTAATTTTGCCAAATCAATCAGTCTGCCGGTTTTCCAGTATATTCATACGCCAGCATTGCCATAACCTGATCAAAGGATGTGATGCCACTTCCATCTTCCATCCCAAATGCACCGTAATAGGGATAGGCGGTATCCATAATTCTCATTTTTTCCATCTTCTTCAGAGCTTTTCCCTGGAGCTTTTTATCTCCTTCAATTTCCCCAATCATGGCAATTATTGCGTAAACAGCCGTTGAATCATAATTATAACCTTCCACTACCGTACCATCTGTTTTGTATCGTGCTTTCACACCGCCTGCATCCATTTGGGTTTTTAGCCAGGCCATGGAATCATCCGCCAGCAAACCGGCCTCTGCCAGGTGAAGCAGCGTGATCATCGCTTCTGCAGTATTTAAATCATCAGAAACATAAGAGCTTTTATTATAATCATACCAACTGTAGTACAGAGGAAACTCTTCACTTATTTTTCCCCCAAGAATCAATTTCTTTGCTGACTCATAAGGCTGTATAAAACGGTCATCCAGGATTGCCAGCTGGGACATAACCGGCAAGTCTCCATAGCAGAGAGTAAAGCGGCCCGCATATTTTTTATAACCGGAATCATAAAAATCCACATAATTTCGATTGTGAATTCCGTATTTTGCAATTTCATCTGAATAACTGGTTATTGACTGGTCATAACCACCCCACAAATTATTAGCCTTGAGCAGTGCACCAAGAATACGTAAATCATCTAAAAGCGAATTCACTTCTGATGGCTTATCATTGCTGACGTTCCACCCGGTTATACCATTTACCCGCATTACTCCGTTGATATAAGAGAGAATTTTTTCAAATAGCTGCTGATCCTTTCGTAGTAACGCATATTCCAGCATCACACCCTGAGTTTCGCTTAGAACATCACTTTTTATGGCACTGTCTGCCTCTGGATCATAAATTGTATGAACTCCTCCCCGGTCATCCATGAGATGGTTCAGGACAAAATCTCCAGTCACCTTCCCGCTTCCTTCAGTCAGATCTTTTAAATATCCTTCAAATACAGAGCTCTTTTCAATTGGCTTAATACTCCATGACCGGATCACTCCATGCTCGTCCAGAAACAAGGTGGTTGGGATGGCATGAAGGCCAAGCTCCTGATAGGCGGTTATGCCTTCGTCATAATAAGTATCCATGGTAATTCCCTGTTCTGACAGATACTTTTTTGCTGTTTCTTTGGTTTCCTTTTTATTATCTGTTCTATTTATAAGAATGTAATTAATGTCGCCATAATTCTTTGAGGTATTTATGAATTCCCTGATATGAGATAGCTCTTTTCTGCAATCCGGACACCAGCTTGCCCAGAAGGTTACTATGGCTGGCTTTCCCTCGAAATCTTTCATTGTCACTACGTCTCCTGATTCATCCGTAAAGCGGATGTCTGGAATTTTCTCATTGATATTGCAGTTTTCCGGCAGAATCGCCGTAATATCATCAAGAGAAGTTTCATCTGCGCTTCCCCTCTGACTTTTTAGCAATTCCTCTTTATTGAAATAGTGAGACAGGAAAAGAAGACCCCCTGCAGTAAATACCGTAAGGATGCAGAGGATCACAATTAATACCTTTTCCACCCTGCTACGGGGAAGGGCTTTTTTCATACCGTATGTCTCCCTTCATCATGCTCTTTGGGCACCTTTCCTGTCTCTGCAATCTCTTCCAGTTCCAGAATTAGCTCCTCTAAATCGGAATGTTCCAATCCTGCCTTCTCTTTCTTTATCATTTTCTCAGTTTCTTTTTCCTGTGATATCTTTGGAGGTATCTCAGCGGCAGAGACCTCTTTTTTTTCTTTCATAAAGGGATCGGGTTGGGTATAAGCTTCTGAAACAGTAACCGTAACATTGCCGTTTAAAATGGCTGACTGCATATCAAAAGCATTGGTCATACTTTTATAGCGCTGCTCAATGGCTTTATGTTCTTCTAATTCAAATTGTTTTAATACAGTTTCTTCTCTGATTTGTTGTTCTTTTTTCTGCTGCCGTTCCCAATCCGAAGTATTTACAAATGTTACAGCATTTTCAAAAATATATTTTATTCCTACAGATGCAATAATTATAAATACAGGCAGAATATGAAAGTGATACCGATTCTGGCTTTCAACCATAAGATGCATGGCTGCTGTCCCTAAATAAACCAGAACCAGAACATAAAGAGAGGATGCCTTTCTTTGCAGCAGATAAATCAATGTCAGAAAAGAAAAGAGCACAGCCACCATATAAACAATCTGGCTGGCGCTTTTTGCCTGATTGAGAAATACTTCCCTGTCTGGAGTCAGTTCATTTTGTTCCTTTAAGAAAGCCAGATTCCAGTCAGCCCCATAGTTATCATTTTCCCATAGCAATTCATATTTTTTTATAAACAGGTTAAATAATCCCCCTGGTCCTGCAGACAACCGCTTAAATGCCAGATTCCGGCACGCAATCTGTGCTTCTATGGGCGAACCGGTCCGTTCCAGATTCTCATATAAATACCTGGAATCTTCTTCATTCCATCCCCCGTCGGATTCCTGATTCAGTCCTACCAAAAGATTATAGCCAAAGGACTGGCTAAAGGAGGGTGTTGATTTATTAATGGTGAGTTCTATATCTGTATTAAGAACACTGGATACCGCCATATAGGCCAGCACCATGAGCGCTGCCCTCATAAACCCCCTGGCCAGAAATCTTACCCAGACAGAAATGCTGTTGTGTGGTATTTCCGGTAATTTGGACTTAAGTGGAATCAGAAATATAAGGATTGCAATTAATAATATTACAGCCATTGGACGGATTGCCGCAGTCACTGCAATCAGACAGCCAAGGACCATATGAAGAAGAACTCCTCTGATCCCATGCTTTGTGGCGCCATCATAATCCATGACCAAATGAAGAAAAAGGAGCACACACAGATATAAGAAAAATGAAAAGGAGTATTCGGCGGCAAGCATGTTGACGTAAAGGATTTGGGAGGGCCAGAATGCCCAGGCTGTAAGTGCTGTAAGCCCTGCCATTCTCCCACCCAGCTTCCTGGCAATCCTGTAAATAAGAAAAACCGTTCCTACGGAAAACAAGACATTTGCTATCTGTCCGTTCCAGATGCTGGTTCCAAATACAACAAATATAGTTTTTAAAATAAAGCAGTAACCCAGTATATGGGGAAACATCCCGATATAGTTGCAATAACCTTCTCCCTTTTCCTGCAGAACCCCTTCCTTTAACATCTTAGCTATCTCGTAATAGGTTTTATAATCAGATGCCGGTTCCATTGGCAGATTCCGTATGACGAAAAGTCTGGCTGCAAATGCCAGAATCAGAATAAGAATGACGTAAATTACTTCCATCGCCAAAAGGTAATTATGATATTTTTTAAGCTTTTCGGTAATGGAAAGCCTGGCAGACAACAGCGCTAAAAAGTTTACGCCTGCCCAGGTAAGGAAAAAGATGAGAATGAGCAATCCTTTCATTGCATAAGGATATTCCTGATTTCCCTGTGCATCGGAGACGCATGCAATCAGGATGTAGCCCATGCCTGCAATTGATAACGCAATACAGAAATGATAAAACCAGTTTTTCTCTAATCTCATCCTTTTCTTCACCCCTTTCCCAAATTATCTGCCTATTTTTCATTCTTTTTTCTGTATACCCGTATCCGCAGCAGAATAATGATTACGGCAAACAGCATTAAAAACATAGCTGATGTTGCAATGACTGTAAAAACAAGGGATTTCTTATTCCGAACCAGTTTCTCTGCCAGAGTGGGACCTTCCTTTATTTCCTCAGCTTTTATAAACTTAAGAGTGGTGATATTCTGATTGGCATCTATCACCACGCAGTCCTTTTTCAGTTCTTCTCTTTTACTGCTGTCTCTTAGGTAATCCTCAAGGTTCTTAAGGGTATCCTGACTGCTTCCCGCCAGTACCAGCAGAGTACGGTTAAGGGAATAGGGAGATTTTAGCAGCTGCATAACCCCAATCTTTCCTGCGTAATCCCTGGACAAAATCAGCTGGTCATTGCTCTCGAAGGAATTACCATCCTGAGAAAACTGAAATGCCAGATTATTATTCACCTGGGCTAAAAACGTGTTTCCAGACAGTGTACCCGCCGTAATAATGTTATAATCCCCATCGTCTTTATTAAATTCACCAGCCCTCTTCACAAATATGGTTCCATAGGGTTTTGCCTCCCTCCCATACATCGCCAGAGTCTGACCAAGCAGATTAAATTCAACAGAAGTTGGATTATCACCAAGTACCAACAATACATCATTGAATTTTCCGTTCCGGCTAAAAGGAGAGACTCCGGAATCAAAAGACAATCTCATGTCTGTGGCAGGGGGCAAAAATATGGCGGATTCTCTGGATACATAAGCCCATGGCATATCACTCTGCCTGGGAGTGCAAATTAAATCAGGAATTTCCAGGTCAAATGCTATTTTCAGACTGGCAGCAGACGTTCCTATGACATCTGCTGGCATTTCAAAGTTCAGTTCATCACCCGACGCCTTTTCCTGGCTGAGGCGCTTGCTGGCGCAGGGAACATCACCCCAGAATACAGTGATCAGGGATCGTTTAAAATCCAGATTTTCACTGTAACGGAACTTTAAAACCATCTTTCCGCCCTGTGCCAGAACAAAATCCCTGGAAACAGGAAGGTAGACATATTTTTCCTGATGAAACGGTCCTACAAAGGAAAGTCCACTTCCCATAATATCCTCCAGCGTGTAATTCCAGGCAGTCAGATCACTTTGTTTTGCAGCATTTACCGCCTGCTCCCCGCTTCCCTTTTCCACAACTGCAAGATTTGAGGTTTCCTGCTTCCGGCGACTTTCATCCATAAGCATGTCAGCAGCTTCCTTTAGACTTGAGTCATCGTTTGATGTAATCAGAAGAAGGGGCTTTAAATTGGAATCATCAATAAAATTAACAATTGCATTTCCAGACGAATCCGGCGCCTTTGTCATTTTATCTTTATACTCGGCAGGCAGATTGTTATAATCCGATATGAGTATGGTATCGGATGGATTATTGGACTTTAAATCAGAGATCCGGCATAGTTCGATTTCATTTATTTTTCCGGTCTGCTTACTTAAATCCGCCATCAGGCTCATGGCAGCAGCTACTTCTCCTGATGCAGCTTCATCAGATACAGCAATGAAAAGTCCCTTGCCAGTGGGATTATAAGTTGACATAAACGGATAAGGATAAAATGAAATCTTGTGCTCATGATCCCTGCTTTCATAGCCGCATCTGATATAAGATGTATCAGAAATTCCCAGCCAGTTGGCATCAGAATAATCATCTACGCAACCCTGCTGATCAAAAAGTCTGGCATAAGCAGATATGGAAAAGGAATTATAACCGGATCGAACCTGCTCCATGGGGATTTTCACATACAAAATCTGGGAATTGCCGTCTTTATACTCCAGCTTGTAAGACTGGATAGGGACATCGTTAATGGCAAAGGTAACAGATGAGGCAGTGCTCTCAATGAGCTGGCTTACGTCATACTGAATTTTTGCATATATATATTTTGTATCCCAGTAATCTTCCACATAAAAATACAGATCCGTGGAAGAATAAATTCCTTTTAGGGTCTTCCTGTAAAAAAAGTTGTCCTGGGTATGGCCGACCGGTTCATATATGGGCTCATTCTGATCTGGTAATGGAGCAGATTCAGGCTCTGCAACAGGAAGGAGATGGATCTCATCCGCTTTTTTGGAGTCTGTCTTTTCAGCCTGTTTTTTTCCACGGGTATTACTAACTGCCGCAGCATTGACGTTGGATGCGTACACTGCCAGAGGGGTTATCGTCAGGACAAACAGCATCAGACAGACTGCGGATATTTTTCCCGGCCTCTTAAATTTCTTCTTAACTATATCCATCAACGTTGTCATAGTCGTCTCCTTATTTTCAAACCTGCTTCGTATTTTTTACGGCTTTCTCTGTCATTTCCTCAAAGCGTTCCGTCTTGTCCCATACAACTTCTTTTTGATAGAGCGCATCCCGGATTCCCTGAATCATACCATTTGCTACAACAAGAACCCACATTTTTGCATAAGTAAAAAGCATGACAAAGGTGAGAAGTATATTATTTAAATTGAATTCATTTCTTTCCACCGATAAGGTAATTGCTACATTTAAAACGAACAGCAAAATTGCCATTTCCCACAGCAAAGAGGAAAATCCCCCTAAGGTCACATGACCAAGTCCCAGAATCACAATGACAAAAATAATATCCGAAAAAATAAGGGAGCTGAACATCAGCAGGTAAACCAGGGCGTAATAGATCACATCCAACCTCATGATTCCTGCATGGGGATCAAAGGCATATTTAAAATTGCTTTTTAATACATATAAATTTCCTTTTACCCACCGGGTTCTCTGCTTAAACCATTGCTTCAGTTTCTGAGGTTCCTGCTCCCAGGTGACTGCCTGAGGGATAAATTTTATATAATAACCCATTCTGTACAGACGAAAACTGATTTCTGTATCTTCTGCAAGTGCATTTACATCCCAGCCCCCCATCTGGTCAATTAATTCCCGCCTTATCACGTAATTAGTGCCGGGAATGGTACAAAGTTTGAAAAAGAAATATCTGCCAGCCTGATTCATGCACTGATAAGCCAAAGTCTCAATATTTACAAATCTTGTCAGTAGAGATGCATATTTATTTCTGGTTCGGAACTTGCCAATCACCGCCCCCAGCTTATCGTCTGACATCAGATTTTCCACGAGAATCTTAAGAGCCTGCTTTTCCGGTGTATTATCCGCATCGTAAATTGCAATGACGGAACCTGAGGCCACTGACAGGGCAATATTTAATGCATTGGATTTTCCTTTCCCTCCCACTACCCTGTCTGTATTAATTACGATAATTTTTGCAGATGGATTGTTATGCTGAATGGTTTTTAAAACCTGGGCGGAATCATCGGCTGAGTTGTCATTAACAACAATGATCTCATACCGGTCCTTGGGATAATCAAATTTTATCAGAGCCTCCATGGTCTTTTTCAGCACAATACTTTCATTATGGGCAGGAACCATAACCGTTACGATTGGATACTCCAAAACCGTATGATGTCCATCTGTGCGGTACATTCTCATAATATAAATATAACCGCCTATAGAGAGCAAAATATTTATAAACAACAGCCCCCAGATAGCAAAGATGGAATAGATTGCAAGAATATCAATAAATGACATGGCACTCTCCCTAATCATGAAAAAAATAATTTTTCCTGTTCTTTAATCTGGCCCACAAAATCAGGAACACAAAAAGTATGGAAGTAAGTCCTACCGCAATTACCAGTCTTCTGCTCTGGGTTGTCAAATCCCTGGAAAACCGCTGAATCATATTACGGCGGTAATTATATTGTTCCGGATAAACAGTGGGGGTAAAGCTTAAATCCATTTTTTTACCGTTCAGAATCAAATCTCCATTTTTATAAGTCATCAGCTGTTTGTCCAGCCAATAGCTGTGCTCCACATCCCACAGACTTTTTAAGGGTACAAAGGAGTTTTGACATACTCCCACTTTTCTTTTAATCTCCTCAAAATCCTCGACCAGATCAATGGGTACTGCAGTAGAATAAACGGATAGATAACTGACTTTCGTATCATCAACAGGGATTGATGCCCCCACCCATTGATGTCCGTCTTTGTAAACCTCATTATGATTCATATCTTCCTGGCTTAAATAAGAATCCACCTCATCGGAAGAAAAAATTGTTTTAAAATGACTCATAATTTCGATTGTGTCTTTATGAAACATCCAGTTTTGCGGTACTTCTAAAGCCAGTGGGTAAACTCCCTGTTTGTTGTATATGGTCATTGCCCTGGCAAGATAATCAAGCATTACCTCTTTATCCAGTGGATTCATCTGGTCAATGGGGGCGTTAATAATTACTGCACCGCCTCCAGCCTGGGCGAAACGCAATACTTCACAAAAATGTGTCATGGAAGGATAATCTCCATTTACATACATTGGCATCACAGAGATCACAAATGGAATCTTTTTCTCTATCATCAGTTTTACTACCTGTAACAGCTTCTCTGGATCTTCATAGGGATAAACTTTGTCTATTAAGATATACTGGGCAAATATGTGAGGATTACCGTTATACGGCCATTTCCACTTTGATACTTCTCTGGTCATAGCCGCCCGAACCAATTGACTGCTCATATCAGCAACAGGGATATGGGTTAATCTGCCATCTTTTGCGCAAAAATATCCATTTTTATTATTGACTGTTACTATGCCATTTTGGTAGGAGGATTTTTTTAAAAAAATAAAATAATCTTCCCGGACCAGACCACTTTTACTTTCTGAGCCATAGAACGAATATTGCAGCTGTCCCACAGTGCTGTTTAACAGTTCATACTGATCTGACCTGTTTGTGGTGTCCAGATAAGTTTTGAAATACTGATTGCCTATAAATAAAATATGGGGTGATCCCATTTTCCCATCAATTACGGTTTTGGTTTCATATCGACTCAGTCTGCTGGTAAATTCAGGCGGACTTTGTTTTAAATCATAGCAGATCACATAGGAGAACCCATCTAGATACTCCATCCCCCAGGAAGCAGGACCGTAGCTGATCTTAAAGCTTTGAAAGGTCAGAAGTTTTACAAGATCCTCCATCGCGGCCTTCGTACTATCATCAGCATTATCTTGATAGATAATCAGTATATCTCCTTTTGGCACCTCTTCTGCGAAAGAAGACACAGTTCTTCCCAAACTGGCAAGGGAAATAAACAGGAATCCGGCTATATAAAATAAGATTTTTTTATACATCATACTGCAGTTCATTTTCCACCCTCTGTTTAAAGAGAATCATATTGTTTTCATAAATCTCTTTCTGGTATTCCAGACTTGCCATTTTTACTTCTATCTTGATTGCTTTATCAGTAATGCCGCTAAAAGCGTCCCGTTCAGAAATCCGGTTTCTGATCCTTCTCATAGCTATCTCACTTCCCTCTTTGCCACAGGTCAGTATAACTGCCAGAGATCCCTTATTATCAATGGAATAGGTCTTATCTTCCACCCGAACCGTATCTACCACAAGTTCAGCCAGTCTCTGTATTACAAGCTCATAATTTTGCCTGGACAATACGCTTTTTAGCTCCGCTTCATACTTCAGCATGATTATCATAAGAGAAAGGGACATCTGGTTTCTCTCAGCATAAGCGGCCAGAACATTAAGATCATTGTAAAGACTTCTCAGATTATAGAGTTTTGTCAGCGGGTTCAGCACAACCAGTTCATCTACCTGCCTCCTTAAAATATCATTCTCAAGTTCCAGTCTGTTGGTTCCTGATACGAACAGATACATGGCTGCAGCAGATATAAGCGGTATGAGAATCCAGACATAGCTATAAAAAGGAATTTCAATATCATAGGACAGGAATAAATACAGCCGGTAAGCAGTATAAAAAGTCACCTCTATTCCAGCCAGTACAAGGGACAATGAAAACAGCTTAAACCCTGAAAATAGAATCACGAAAAAAGTTCCAAGAAGCATGATAACCGCTTCAAACATGGTGGATTTTTCTGAGTAGCTGACTACCATTGCTCCTGCAAATAAGCAAAACAACAAAATTACCAGTCCAATATCCTGCAGCAGATAACCAAACGAATGTCTATTTGTCATTATTTTCCTCACATTTCAAGCACAAATGCTGGTTCTAAACGATTCTAAGCTTATGAAGTAACTCCCCAAACACACAGTAGGTCATAATATCAATAGACAGCCCTACCAGAAACAGCCTCTGAGCCATCTCGGCATCACCGCTGTTAACAATTACGATAATGGATTGGGAAAGTAAAAAGGCCAGAACCATGATAAGCATATCCAAAAATACTGTATTTCTTCTGTCTTCCACCCTGCGTAAGGAATAGCCTTTATAAAATAAGATAAAAACCGCAACAGTCAGCAGAATTAAATATCCCACAGTTTTTGGTGCGGATAATTCTTTAAAGCTGCTCCAGAAAGACCAGAAAAGGCTTTTTGCTTTCTTTGGGAATCCTGTCTCTATCTCATAGTTTCCGCAATTACTCCTTCTCATATCCATCCCTTGTTTAATGGAAACGTCAATCATGCCAAACAGGCTGTCCGGATGGCGTAAATAATAAATTCCGATGTCGGGAATCGTATATTGATCCATAAAGCCATGGTATAAGGAACTGTCACCAGATCTTACAAAGGGCAGATAATCATACGCAGATGCATCCGCCAGCAATTCATAGGAAGGATCAATATTAAATTCCGTAAGAGTCTCTGCCGGATCGGCAGAACTGAACAAAACGCCTCTTGTCATGGCGTGTAATTTACTGGTTTCATTAAAATCAGATGGGTATCCCAGAATACAGACAAAGGAAAGCATGCTTAGCAAAAAAGCGCCGGCTATGCAGACTCCTCCCCAGATAAAGCTTCTGCGAACCGTTACCAAACGAATAACCGATATAGCAAGAATAAACCCCATCACCGCACATTGTCGTCTGGAACTGACCAGTACACAGCCCGATATCAAAATCAGAACCAGGGCAGACAAATCTTTGTAACCAGACCTTTTTTTCTGAAAAGACATATATCCTCCCACGCAATAAAGTATGGCAAGAAACCAGATTGCCTCCGGATAAAATGAATTAAAATAAGTCATATAACCTACATCTGAGAAAATGATCAGCCCCACTCCTGCAATTAATGCCCCTTCAGAAAAGCTTTTTACCCTTTCACAGCTCTGCCGTATTATGAGGTACAGGGCAGGAAGATACAGCAAAAAATAAATCAGAGCTAAAAAACGGATAT
Source organism: Paenibacillaceae bacterium (assembly GCA_015057775.1). Classification (GTDB taxonomy): domain Bacteria; phylum Bacillota; class Clostridia; order Lachnospirales; family Lachnospiraceae; genus Lacrimispora. The sequence continues at coordinate 46,499 of SVDT01000002.1, forward strand.
CAAAAATACTGTCTCGCGTAAAAAGCTGATCCAATGATTTTGCTACCCTGAAAAAGACAAGCTGACTATTCCATACGTTCCCCTGAACTTCCTTTCCAGATGCAACTTCTGTATAAGTTTTTATAAAATAGTCTCCATAGTTAGTATCCGAATCCTTATTCATATAGTAGAAACCGGCAGATTTCATGATTCCATCCGTAGACCCATCGTTTGCAACGCCAAGATAATTTGGCAGAAAAAGAATTAAGAAGGTAATCAGTGCTGCAATGACTGTTACGCCAGACGCAAGAAGGGCAGGAGAATATTTTCCTTCCATAATGGAATTAATTTTACCTATTTGCTTTCTTAATCCCTGCAGTAGTTTAATAAAGAAGTTGATATATGGAACAGGACCTTTGTCCTCACGTTTGTTCATGCCTGATCTCCGTTAAATGGTTTACCTCAATGGCATATCTGGGCCGTTCTTTTACTTCCACGTAAATCTTTCCTATATATGTGCCAATAAGTCCCACAGATAAAAGCTGTACACCACCGATAAACCAGATTGATAAAATGGTAGAAGTCCAGCCTGCAACCACCTTTCCTGTAATGTAGGAATAAAATGCGTAAATTGCTGCGCATATACTGAACACCACAATCCCAAGACCTAAATCGGTTATCATTCGGATGGGTTGTATGCTAAAAGATGTAATTCCTTCAAACGCCATGGAGAACATCTTGCCCAATGAATATTTGGATTTGCCAGCAACCCGTGATTTCCGGTCATACATGACTGTAGCTGATGGATATCCAATCAAAGGGACAATTCCTCTTAAAAATAAATTTCGTTCCTTATATAGAGAAAATTGCATCAGCGCACGTTTGGACATGAGCCGGTAATCCGCATGATTATAAACAATCTTTATCTTCATCAGCTGCATCAGTCTGTAAAAGCCAAGAGCAGAAAACTTTTTAAATAAGGTATCTGTATCACGCCTGTTACGAACACCATACACGATATCATTACCCCGAAGGTATAAATCCACCATTTTCTCCATGACAGACACATCATCCTGTAAGTCCGCATCAATTGAAATAACCATATCAGCATAATTCATGGCGGTTAAAAGACCTGCGGTTAAAGCATTTTGATGTCCTGTATTTCTGGCAAGTTTAAGACCAAAGATCATGGCTGACTGTTTCCGGAAATTACAAATTAAATTCCAGGTGCCATCCTTACTGCCGTCATCTACATAAAGAATAAAACTGGTTTCATCAACCTTTCCGGATTCCACCAGTCTTTTCATAATTTTTACTAATTCTGCATTGGTATATAAAAGCGCCTGTTCCTCGTTATAGCATGGCACAACAATACATAGTTTGTTCATATGCCGTATTCCTTTCGGTAACAACTCATATAATAAAGCTTTATCAGATAGTTTGCCTGAAAAAGGAGGTTTTTAACCAAACCATTGATAAATAGCTTTATCCATGACTTTTCCGAAGGATTGGGTATCCAGTTAATGTTGGAGAAAATACGAAAAGAAATGACTTTAAAACTACCAGATGAACATCGGCAGTTTAACGCAAATAATCAGTTAAAAGAAAAATAGCAGATAAAATATAGAATGATTCTTTCTTACTTATGACTCTTTCCAAATACTTGTTCACACAGAATTTTATATTCCTGATAAGCTCCAAATTCTTCTAATTCACTTAGGAGTTGGGCTATATTTAAATAGTACCAGGCATGCTGGGCTTTGTCTTTTTCATTGAAACGCTTCCAGATCTCATCACCCATAAGAAGGTAATCTCTGGCAGTTGTTCTGAGATTACTAAGCTTATCTGCCAATACAAGAATCTTAATCTCCTCTGAGGCATGTTCCAAGTGCTTTAATGTGGCACTCTTACGTTCTTTCCAGCTTTTTGTTTTGTCTTCTGTTTCTTCCATAACCAGCTGTGCCACACGGCTTCCAAATTCTTCTTCCAGCTGTGATTTCGTAACTCCCGAGTCTTCAATTACATCATGAAGCAGCGCAGCGCATATGAGTTCCTGGTCAGTAGTCATCAAAGACGCAATGACTGCGGTCTCTAAAGGGTGGACAATATAAGGAATGTGAGTCCCTTTCCGGCAGGTTCCCTCATGGCACTTGGCCGCAAATGCAACAGCTTTCTCCACCATACCTGATCTCCTTGTCTTTTTTTTTATATTAGCACAGATTTTGACTATTTAACAGACCACATTTTAAAATAGCTTAATTATTTAAACTATTAATATTAATAGGAATCGCATTCAGGCTGAAAATAGGGTATAATAATGATTTAGATTAAAATAGCCTTAGGCTTTTTAATAATACAAAAGATAAAAGAGGTAAAAAGTATGAAAAAGAAATGGTTAATACCTGTATTATGCGTGGCTTCTATCAGCCTGTCTGCCTGCGGCAGTAAAGCTTCCACGACTGCCCCTGATAATTCCCAGGTGGAAAGTTTAAAAGCCCAGGTAGAAGAATTAAAGCAGGAAAATGCTGATTTAAAGGCTCAGCTTGAAACAGTTCCGGAAACCACCGTCGAAGAGACAAAGGCGGTCCAAAGCGGAACACCCATCGCGATCGGAGGTGTAATTACCACGGATGCCATGGAAATCACAATTAATAAAGCGGAACTATCCTATGATGTCCTTCCAGATGATACTTCCGGATTCTATACCCATTATGCGGCTGATCCAGGCAATGTCTACATTCATCTGGATCTTGATGTTAAGAATCTGGCTAAACAGAACTTACCGTGTGACGAAATCATGAAAGCAACCGCTGATTACAATGGTGGCTATGCCTACTCCGGACAGGCAGTTCCTGAAGATGGAAACACCCGCTTTACCTATGCCAATATCACCTCCATCAAACCTCTCCAGACATTAGGCGTACACTTCCTGTTTCAGTGTCCGCAGGAAGTTGCTGAATCCCAGAATCCTCTCTCCATTACGCTGGAGCCTTCTGGTACAAAAGACAGCTATGTTCTGACTATCAGATAACTTTAAAAATACGCCCGTATGGGCGTATTTTTTATACTTCAAATTCTTTTAAATATACGTGTACTGGTCCTATCAAGAATAAATCAAATTATTACAATTTGCTAGGTCAACTTGAAAATAGCCCAATTTATCGCGTTTTTGGGCTAGAAACAAAATATTTGAGACTTTCAACATTACCACCTTTTATCACCTAAATGCAGTTAAAAACATACCTCACGCAGTCAAAGTGCAGCCGGATAATGATATAATCTTTTATGTTGTAATGCGGGTTTCGGAATAGCGTATACCAGCCTCTTGTCTCACCTACTTTCTTCTTTTTGGGGTAAAAGAAAAGAGTCTTTATAAAGACTCTTTTCAGTAAATATATTTCAATCTTCTGTTCTTATAGAAAATCTATATAAAGTTTCTATTGTCCTAACATAATATTTATGAATACCATGTGGGACTCTAGCATCATCAATTTCTATTATGTTATAACCCAAAGTTACTGATTCTCCTGAATCCATCAAGCTACCAGTTATAGTTATTTCATTATTGATTTTATCATTAATATCCACTTTAATATTTACCAAAGTCATTATTGATCCGTCTCTATCATCCAGGATTTCCAGATATTTTCCACTATTGACAATTTCTAATAAACTAATAAGAAACCAATGGTAATCAAGTTTATTTAATTTCGAAAGACTTCTCAGTAAATCACCTTGCTCAAAATGTGCTTCTTTTAAACCTTCTAAAAATTTTATAAATTGTATATCATCATTTTTAATTTGCATATATTTTCCCCCTTGTAAGATTTGAATTTAATTATATACCGTTACCCAGCTAAATGCAACATAATCAGCCTTTTACATATGGACTAATTTTATGGTAGCATTTAGATCAAATCCAATTTGGCTAATTTTCTAATTATACAAATCTAATTTGATAATCATTAATGCTATAGCGCACCATAAAATCTTCAAAATCATCACGTATCATTAAAATTTCTTCATCCTTTATATTGAGCTTTAAAACAACAATAAGTCCATATATTTATATTTAATTCGGGGCATGACGACATTAAGACCACTCTCGACTACACTCACTTTGGATATGCTGATGTAAAAGTAGATAAACTGGAATCATATTACAATGCAGTCAAAATGCAGTCAAACCAAAAAGTGATACCCCTGAAACACGCATAAACACGGCATTTCGTAAGAATAAATTAAATTATTACAATTTATCATATAAACTTGTAAGATCCCCCATTTTCTGCTATGCTAGGTAACGGAATAATTATCAGGAGGAATTTGAATTCATATGACTCAGTATAACAATCAAACCAGGCCGGATCGCCGCAGGACAAGCTCCGGATACCGGCGTGACAACGGAAAAAGCGGTTTTCTTTCGGTCCTTCTGTTTTATGTGCTTCCTTTCATCGTAATTAACGGAATTATCTTTTTATTGGTAACAGCCCGTCCGAAGGCAGAGATTACCATTGGTGAAAGCAGCGATTTTATTTCTACCACGATGGAATTAAAGGTGAAATCCCTTCTTCCCATAAAGACTATGGAAGTTTCCCTGGACAGTACCCCCATTGAATTAACCAAGACGGGGGGAAGTACTTATAAAACCACGTTAAAAAACAACGGAACACTGGAAGTGAAGCTGACTGGATTTAATAAGATGAAGTCCGTTTCTTATGAAACAGTTAACGTTCTGGACGATACTCCTCCTGCAGTGAAAGACAATGTTCTTGAAAATGGCATTCTTTCATTCCGCCTGGAAGATACTCAGTCTGGTGTGGATTATTCCTCTATTACGGCCTCTGATGAGGATAATACGGATATCCTTCCTCTTTCTATCGACCGCAGTACCGGACTTGTGACTTTTGAGATTAAAAAAGAGAACATTACCATTACAGCCAAGGATAAAATCGGCAATGAACTTCATGTTACCTTTACCCCTCAGGGAGATAGTTTCGAAGATGCTGAGATGAAAAACGAAGAAGCAGAAGAAAATGGGGAAACTGCAGAAACAGATACTTCCTTAGAAACTGATGCTGAAAAAGAAACCAAAGCAACCAAAGATACGAAATCAGTAAGCGAAACAAAATCAACGAATGATATAAAATCAACCAGCGAAACAAAATCAACTAACAATACCAAAACGACAAACAATACCAAATCCTCGAAAGAATCTGTTAAGAGTACAGACACTACGAAATCTACTTCCAAGTCAAATACAGGCAAAAAGAAATAATCTATTTGCTTATACGGCAAAAGCCGGATCCATGTTATCCTGTAAAGGTATGGATCCGGCTTTATTATTTTCTTCCATACAAAAGCGCCAGCTCTCTGCACTTAAGCATCAGATCTTCTGTTATCTCACCTGGTTTCAAGCGCCACTTCCAGTTATTTCCAAGGGTAGACGGTTCATTGATTCTCCCGTTCCTTCCAGTTCCCAGATAGTCCTGCACCGGTATTACAGCAAGATTTGCCACACTTGCAAGGGCCAGCCTGATGAAATCCCAGTGAATCTCATCACCAGGGGTATTGAAGTTATTTAAGTATCTACGGCTGAAATTCCGGTCTGCTTCAGAAATGTCCTCATACCAGCTTCTAAGGGTCTGGTTATCATGAGTACCGGTGTACACAACACAATTTTTAGAATAATTATGGGGAAGATAAATGCTTTCGCCATTGGCATCAAAAGCAAATTCCAAAACCTTCATTCCCGGAAAACCTGTTTCCGAAAGCAGATCCAGTACCGACGGTGTCAGAAATCCCAGATCTTCTGCAATGATGTCAAGATCACCAAATCTTTCTTTTAACTGGTTAAACAGCTGGATTCCCGGTCCTTTTTCCCAGGTTCCCACCATAGCATCTTCTCTTCCTGCAGGTACGCGGTAATACTCATCAAATCCACGGAAATGATCCACCCTCACTGTATCATAGAGACAAAAACTGTATTCCAGGCGCTTCATCCACCACTCAAATCCAGTCTCTTTATGATAGTCCCAGCGGTATAGGGGATTGCCCCACAGCTGGCCAGTAGCTGAAAACGCATCGGGCGGACAGCCGGCTACTGCTTCCGGATATCCTTTTTCATCAAACTGAAACAGTTCTGGATGTCCCCAGGCATCTGCGCTGTCAAATGCCACGTAGATAGGCAGATCACCAATAATCCGGATTCCCTGGTCACCGGCATAGGCCTTTAACTTCTTCCATTGTTCCCAAAACTTGATCTGCAGAAATATATAAAAACCCATTTCATCTGCAAGCAGCTTCTTATAATGTTCAACTGCCTCTTCTTTTTTTAAACGAATGTCCTCTTCCCAGTGAATCCAGCTTTTTCCCTGAAAATGATCCTTTAATGCCATAAAAAAGCAATACCATACCGTTTCCTCACTCAGAGTTTCTGAGACTGCTTCTGTAGAATTCCCTTTTTCTTTCCAGGAAGCATATGCCTGCTTAAGCAATGGATAACGGTTTTCATATATTTTTTCATAATCTACAGATGAGGCATCCTCCCCAAAATCCAGCAGATTGCACTGCGTGACTGTAATCAGATCTTCCTTGACCAGTTCCTCCAGGTCAATAAAATAAGGATTCCCTGCAAAGGAGGAAAAGGACTGGTAAGGAGAATCCCCATATCCCGTAGGTCCAAGAGGCAGAATCTGCCAGTAATGCTGCCCCGCCTTTTTTAACAGATCAATCCATTCATAAGCCTCTTTTGAAAACGCTCCGATTCCGTACTTGGACGGAAGGCTTGAAACCGGAAGCAACATACCGCATTTCCGCATAAACCAGTCTCCTTTATCTACACATTTTTCCTATGTTTCAACGTTCTTATGGGTTAACAATATCATAAAGCCATTGGAATGGCAACCATTGCCTCCTCAGGATTTTTTTGTAAATAAATCATAGGAATTTCGACCCGGAATGTTAAGAGAAAAGAAATACTAATTCTTTTAATTTCATGTAGAATAAGGATGTAACAACAAAGCAGCAACTACTACAACATTAGGAGGACTTTATTATGAGAAAATTGAATAAACCACTGGCAGCTGCTGCTGCAGTAGCCGCAGTAATCGGCTTAACTGCCTGCACCCAGACGACCGGCGCTGCCCCAGCGAACCAGGCGATAGTAAACACACAGAACCAGAACAATATACTGGTACAAAGTCAGGAGGAAATAAAGGTAGTTCCTGACAAAGCTGAAGTCAGCTTTGCAGTTTCTTCCCAGGCTGCAGATCCAAAATCAGTTCAGGATTTAAACAGCACTGATGTAGATAAAGTACTCAGCTTTTTAAAAAGCACAGGAATTGATGAAAAATCCATTCAAACTTCCAGCTTCGGTCTTCAGCCTATTTACGACTGGAACAACGGACAAAAAATAACTGGATATGAGATGAGAACTGGCATTGTTGTATCAGATATTCCTATGGATCAGGTGGGTACTCTCCTTTCCTCTTCCATCGAGGCGGGCATCAATACCATAGACCGCATTTCTTACCTGTCCAGCAAATATGATGAATCCTACCAGGAAGCCTTAAAAAAGGCAGTTGAAACCTCCAAAGTAAAAGCCGAGGCCATGGCCGCTGCAAGCGGAAAATCTCTTGGCGAAGTCACCAATGTACAGGAAATCAGTTCTTACAATGAGAACCGCTATACTACTTATAACGCTGACTCAGCCACAGCTTCCCTTGAGGCAGGTGCCAAAGCATTAGCCATTGAGCCTGGTCAGATCAGTGTAACAGCACAGGTAACTGTAACCTACAGCATTAAATAAATAAAAGCAGCAGCATGCTCAGAAATTCTCAGAACATGCTGCTTTCTTTTTTACCTTCCACTATCTTTAATATGAACATCCAGCTGGCTGTAAGGGATCTCGATCCCCGCCTCATCAAACTCCAGCTTTATCCTCTCTAAAATCTTCCACCTGGCTGTCCAGTAATCTTCCACTAAAGTCCAGCCTCTTCCCCCAATCGTCACCGAATTATTCGATAACGCATGAACAAAAATATCAATTGGTTCGTCCTTTTTTACTTCAGGCTGACTGTCAAAAATTATTTGAAGCAGCTCCTTCGCCTTTTTTAAATCTGCTCCATAACCAATCTCCACAAGTATATCAAGTCTGCGTTTATCCATGGCTGTTACATTGGTAAGCGGTGAGTTGGAAAGCGTCCCGTTTGGTATCACTACCTGCTTATTATCTGCTGTAGTGAGAACAGTGTAGACCAGACCAATGGTACGGACAGTCCCTTCTCCAGATTCTGATACAATATAGTCTCCTACCCGAAACGGCTTCATAAGGAGAATCAAGACTCCTCCCGCAAAATTAGCAAGGCTTCCCTGGACAGCAAGGCCGATGGCAATACTGGCAGAACCAAGAAGTGCCACGATAGAAGCAGAATTCACTCCCACCTGTCCTGCAATGATAAATGCCAGAAGGCAGTACATAACCGCATTTAATACAGAGAGAAGGAATTTCCTTACGCTGACCTCCATATCCACTCTTTTAAAAGAGCGATACAGCATGCCATGTAAAATTTTAATCACTCTTGATCCAATGAAAAAAATTAAGATTGCGAGTAAAATACTGATTCCAAATGAAATGATGGAAGGCATCCAGCCTTTTATGGTTTCCAACAAAACATTGGGTTTTAATTGTTCCAGGTTTTCCTGTACTTCCTGCAATGCAGCAATGGTTTCCTGGGGCGCTGCAGTGGTTTCCTGTGCCGCTGCTGCTGCAATCAAATGTGCGATCATATCAGATTCTCCTGTTTTACTTTCTTATGCTTTTTTATTACAACACTTTTTGTGTTCTTCACGTTTACAGGCGTGCAGGAAAATATGGCTACACTGAGAGGAGCCACGGTAATTTCAATGGAATTTTCCCGCTCGTCTGCTTCTTTCTTTTTCGATATCTTTACTCTCTTATTCTGGTATCCTTCTCCACCGAATGCCTGGTCACTGCTGTTAATCAGTTCCTTATATTTTCCTTCAAAGGGAACACCTATGCAGTATTTCTCATGTAACATGGTATCAAAGTTGCAGACAAAAAGAAGTGATTCTTCTTTCTTTTTCGTTTTTCTTAAGAATACAATGATACTGTCTCCGGATTTTGTACATTCCACCCATTCGAAACCTTCCGTATCGTAATCAAGGGCATACAAAGCCGGCTGGCTTAAATAGAGGTGATTCAGGGCTTTTACATACTCCCTCAACTGGCTGTGCAGCGTTTCTTCTAAAAGCTCCCAGTCCAGGCTTCTGTTTTCATCCCATTCCCGGATCTGTCCAAATTCCTGGCCCATAAACAAAAGCTTTTTCCCTGGATGCCCTGCCATAAATCCATAAGCCGCCCTCAGGTTAGCTGCCTTCTTCTCCAACGTATCACCCGGCATCTTTCCAATCATAGATCCCTTTAAATGAACTACCTCGTCATGGGAGAAAACCAGTATAAAATCTTCGCTGTAGGCATACAGCAGACTAAAGGTCAATTCACCATAATGGTGCTTTCTGAAATAAGGATCGCACTGCATATAGCCGGTAAAGTCATTCATCCAGCCCATATTCCATTTAAAATCAAATCCCAGCCCCTCCTCTTTTACATCACCGGTAACTCTGGGCCAGGCTGTGGACTCCTCGGCGATCAAAACAGCACCATCCTTACGGTTTTTAAAAATGGAGTTTAAGTGCTTTAAAAATTCCACTGCTTCCAGATTCTCATTTCCACCGTAAAGATTGGGGATCCATTCTCCTGGTTCTTTCCCGTAATCCAGATACAACATAGAAGCCACTGCATCCATACGGATTCCATCTGCATGATATTTTTCCACCCAGTACAGGGCATTGGCAATTAGAAAATTGGTCACCTGAGGGCGTCCATAATTATAGATCAGAGTTCCCCAGTGAGGGTGAGCTCCCTGCCTGGGATCTTTATGCTCATAAACGCAGGTACCGTCAAAACAGGCTAGTCCAAAGCTGTCTCTTGGAAAATGCGCGGGAACCCAGTCAAGAATCACACCAATTCCCTCCTGGTGCAAAAGCTCTACGAAATATTTAAAATCATCAGGCGTTCCGAAACGGCTGGTAGGTGCATAATAGCCCGTTACCTGGTACCCCCAGGAAGCATCCAGGGGATGTTCCATCACAGGAAGCAGCTCTACATGAGTATAGCCCATTTCTTTTACGTATGATACCAGCTTCTTACCAATCTCCCGGTAATTGAGAAATTCCGAGCCATTTATGGGCTCTCCGTCACTGTTATATTCTGCTTCCTTGCGAAGCCATGACCCAAGATGGACCTCATAGATAGAAAGCGGCTCTCTGGTAAAATTTAAAGATGCTCTTTTTTTCAGCCACCCCTCATCATTCCAGGAGTAACGTTCCATATCCCATATTACAGAAGCATTGTCCGGGCGCAGTTCACAATAGCTTGCATAAGGGTCGCTTTTCAGCTGAATCCCCCCAGCCATAGCCTTAATTTCATATTTATAAATCATCCCCTCAGATAAACCTGGAATAAATAATTCAAAAATTCCGGAATCACCAAGCTTTCGCATGGGATGACGCCTGCCGTCCCACAGGTTAAAATCACCCACAACGCTGACTCTCATGGCACAAGGTGCCCAGACAGAAAAATAAACGCCTTTCGTGTCTTTCATGGTCATTGGGTGCGCTCCCATTTTATCGAATATGCTGTAATGAATTCCGGAACTGAACTTTTTTATGTCTGTTTCCGTATAGTAAGGTTCAAAACTGTAAGGGTCAATAAGTTCCTCAGTAGTATGATTATCATATGTAACCTGATAGAGATACTGGAATTTCGTCTTTCCAGGTAAAAGCACCGCAAAAAATCCTGCGTCATCCACCCGCTCCATGGGATGGAGCATGCCGTCCTTAATTCCTTTTACCGAAATAGTTACAGCCGTAGGAATAAAGGCCTGAATCAAAAGCCCTGCACCTGTCACATGGGGTCCCAATAACCGGTGGGGATCTGCGGCTTCTGAATATACGATTTCCTCAATACCCGCCCAATCCATTAAATCATATAACGTTTTATCCATATCTGGCTCCTCCCGCTTCTTTGATTCTGTACCGTAATTTTATCAAAGCAGAAAGTATTTTTCAATAGATGCAGATGGCTTTCCTCACCTTGTTCTTGCGTAAGCAAGCATCAGATCCACCATTCTTCCATAGCTTTTTACTCCGTCTGACTGGCTGTTCATTTTTAAATATGTATTATTCATTTTATTGGAAACCTCTGCCGCTTTGCCTTCATACCGTCCCCAGAATTCGTTATTATCTCTTAAATCATCCCATGCCTTCTGATCGAGCTGGTGGCAGATCTCCCTGTAAGAAACCAGATCTGTTTTAGACAATGCGTTGGTGGCATAGACCCAGCCAGTTAAATATCCGCTGTAGCGGAAGGCCTGATTATCCGAACCAATGCATGCTAAATAACCGATAAAGTTTGCTTCGTCTTCTCTCATAAATCCTCTTAAATGAGACAACTCATGGCAGACCGTATGGGGAATATTATAATCGGGCATGGAACGGTTGTAAGTCGCTTCCACTGTAAAAGGCGAGTACTGACCACATAGCTGCTGGATAGAAAAATACTGAGACAAAATAAGAGGTTTTGGCTGTGGATAATATCCGGATAATTCCGGGTAGGTCTCCCCCAGCTTCCTCATGGCCTTTACGCTTTCTTTTTTCACAACAGCCGTATCCACCTGCTCGTTAATTCCTTCTTCACACATTCCGTTGACAATCTCTGTCAGAGAAAGGCAGAGATTCTTCAATTCTTCTTCTGAGGACTTTTTCATCTCCAGCCCCGAAGTTTTAGAAAACGGAGTTCTGTAATAATTAATCCCGCAGTGGAAGGTAAATAGAAAAAACAGACACGCAGTTAAAAACAGGATCCGGATTAAAAGGCGCTTTCCTTCTCTGAAGTGCCGGATTCCATATACAAGGCAATACAGGATCAGTGCATAAGATAAAAGTTCAACCACTGCAAAAGGAAATAAACCTGATAATCTGCCTATACTTCCTACCATCACCGGATAGATCAGTTTCGCATACCAGTCCCCGATTCCAGATACTGTTCTGGCCAGAATCTGGAATGTAAACGACGATATAAGTAAGACTGCCGAACTGATAATCAATTTTTTGTCTGTGCTTTTCCCTCTTTTTTCCATATCCAGCTTCCCCCAGATGTGAGTGTTTTTATGGAATAAACTTTACCACATGATTATGGACATTTCATGAATGATTGTGAATATTTTCTTACCATTTTGTGAAACCCCTTGCACAATTTTCCAAACTCATTTAAACTTTGATACAGAACTATGAAGAAAGCAAAGAAGAGAACATTATGAAAAGAGAAGAAAACATGCCACAGGAACCATTTAACTGGAAAGAAGAGATTATCAGCTGGATTAAGATAATTATTACAGCTGCCGTTATTGCATTTTTGCTGAACAATTTTATTATTGCAAACAGCAGGGTTCCAAGCGGTTCTATGGAAAAGACCATTATGACCGGCGACCGTGTTATCGGCTCCAGACTTTCCTATTACTTTGAAGAGCCGGAACGGGGCGACATTGTCATCTTCCATTTTCCTGACGATCCTACTGGGAAGACATATTATGTAAAGCGAGTCATCGGTCTCCCGGGCGACATCATTGATATCCGGGACGGAAAAGTCTACATTAATAATTCCGACACTCCACTTGATGAGCCATATCTGCCCGAACCCATGGAGCCTGAACCAGCCGCCCATTATGAGGTGCCTGAAGATTCTTACTTCATGCTGGGTGACAACCGGAATTATTCGGCTGATGCCAGAAGGTGGAAAAATAAGTACGTAAAAAAGAAAAAGATCATCGCCAAAGTATTGTTCCGCTATTTCCCATCAATCAAGCAGCTTCAGTAAAAAACGGGCGGAAGGATTTCAGGGATCATTTCCTGTTTTCCTTCCACCCGTTTTCTTATTCCATATATCCCCCTTTCATGGGCGATACTGCATGCTGGGAAAAGATTTTAAGAACGCCTGATTTTATTCTGTCTTCTCTTGGCTTCCAGACTTTCCTCCGCTCTTCTAAAATCCGGTCTACCTCCTCCCCGCTCATGGCTTTCCCTTTTATTCCCGTAATGCGAAGACTTCTCCCCGGTATATCAATCTCAATCAGATCATCTTCTTCAATTAACGCAATAGGGCCTCCATTGGCGGCTTCCGGTGAAATATGCCCGATGGCAGGACCTTTTGTGGCACCGGAGAATCTGCCGTCTGTTAAAAGTGCAATGGATTTTGATAAAACAGGATCAGAGGAAATGGCTTCGGTGGTATAAAACATTTCCGGCATTCCGCTTCCTTTTGGACCTTCATAACGAATTATTACTGCCTGGCCAGGCTTAATCTTTCCCTGAAGCACTGCCTCCATGGCCTCCTCTTCGCTGTCAAACGGTTTTGCCCTTAATACTGCCTGATGCATCTCTTTTGCTACTGCACTGTGTTTGACAACTGCCCCGTCAGGCGCTAAATTCCCTTTTAAAATGGCAACAGTTCCGTTTTTGCCAATGGGGTCATCAAAAGAACGGATTACATCCGTCCGCTTAATTCCTATTTTTTTCAGATATTCGTCGCATGTCTCATAAAAATTATTCTTCTTTAAATCCTCCAGGTTCTGCCCTAAAGCCTTTCCAGTCACTGTCATGCATTCTAAGTGTAACATGGATTTTATCTCCTCCATGATTCTTGGTACACCTCCTGCATAGTAGAAGTACTGAGCCGGCCATTTTCCTGCTGGGCGGATATCAAGAAGGTAATGGGCGTTTTTATGGATCCGGTCAAAGGTATGGGCATCAATGGTGAGCCCCAGTTCATGAGCAATGGCTGGAATGTGAAGCAATGAATTGGTCGAACCGGATATGGCAGCATGGACCATAATCGCATTTTCAAACGACTCCATGGTTATCATCTCTCTGGGAGTTAAACCGTTCCTTGCAAGCCATACCGCCTGAACACCTGCTTCCTTTGCCTTAATTTTAAGTTCTTCTGAGGTGGCAGGCATAAGTGCCGTTCCAGGCAGCATGAGGCCCAGGGCTTCTGCCATGATCTGCATGGTGGAAGCTGTTCCCATAAAGGAGCAGGCTCCGCAGGAGGGACAGGCATGGTGCTTATACCAGGTAAGTTTCTCCTCAGAGATTTCTCCTCTTTTACACATGGCACTGTACATGCCGATCTGCTCCAGAGTTAAAAGGTCAGGACCTGCATCCATGACACCCCCCGTTATAACGATGGAGGGAATGTTGATTCTGCCAATTCCCATGAGATGGGCTGGTACTGCCTTATCACAGCTTGCCACAAATACCCCTGCATCATAAGGAGTTGCGTTATTATGTATTTCAATCATATTGCAGATCATATCTCTGGACACCAGAGAATAATTTCCTCCGTCATGCCCCTGACTCATGCCGTCACACGTATCTGTGGCAAAATAACGTGCGCCCCTGCCGCCGGACTCATAGATTCCTTTTGCTGCCTGATCCACCAGTTCCAGAAGATGGGCACTTCCCGGATGGCTTTCTCCAAAGGTACTTTCAATTATAATCTGTGGTTTCTCCAAATCATCCACAGACCAGCCCATTCCCATTTTTAACGGGTCCATTTCAGGAGCAATCTTTCTTACCTGCTGACTTCTTAATTCCATCTTATTTATTCCCCTTTTTCCGCAATATACGTATGATGTATTTAATAATAAAACTATCATTTTATGGTTAAAAAGTCAATATACGAATTATTTTTAAATATTATTGGTATTTTATTAATCTTATAAGCAAAAATACATATGATGTATTTAGCAACTTTTAAGCAAATTATGTATCAGGATTAAACTACTGTTTTTGAAATGCTCTATACTTTAATATAATTATTTGTTACTATAAAAGGAATTAAATGCGACTGAAAAGGAGAGATATATGAGTATTGAAAAAATAATTCCAGCTGATTTTCGGGGCTGTATCTCTATCTGCAAGAATGATGAGATATTATTTGAAAAAGCATACGGATATGCAGATCTGCCCAATCAGGTGCTGAATGATATGGAAACCAGATTTGCAACAGCTTCTGCAGGAAAGGTATTTGTAGCCGTTGGAATCCTGCAGCTGATTGAAAAGGGGCAGCTCCACCTGGAAGATAAAATCGGTTCATTCTTTGATTTTGATTTAGAGCAGATTGACAAAGAAATTACGGTTGAGCAGCTTCTTACCCATACTTCAGGGATACCAGACTATTTCGATGAATCTGTAATGACAGAATATGAAGAATTGTGGTATGACTTTCCAAATTATAGAATACGTTCCAATAAAGACCTGCTGCCGCTTTTTATTCACAAGCCGATGATGTATCCAAGAGGAAGCAAATTCCAATATAATAATACAGGATTTGTGGTGTTGGCAATGATTCTTGAGAAGATCACCGGAATGGAATTTGACCGGTATCTGGAAGAATTCGTATTTGTTCCCTGTAAGATGAAACGTACCGGATATTATGAGCTGGACAGACTGCCAGCAAAATGCGCTATTAATTACATATTTGATGAGGATAGGAATGACTTTCGTACAAATATATACTGTGTAGATGTAAAAGGAACGGGGGCAGGAGGTGCCTTTACAACAATCGGTGATATCCATTTATTCTGGAAAAACCTTCTGACATATCAACTGCTGTCCCCTTCCATGACGAAAACCATGTTATCAAATCATAGCGGAGAAAGTCAGTGCTATGGATATGGAATATGGCTTAAGAAAACTGAAAATGACTTTAATCCCTATTTTCAAGGTTGTGATCCGGGTGTAAGTTTCAAATCATCCTTTGATAAGAAAAGTCAGCTACTGATAACAATTGTAAGTAATTACGGAGACAATGTATGGAAACTATGGCGGGAAATTACAGCCAGTCTAAATCATTTTTGTGAAGAGAAAGGAGACGATTTAAGTGAATCCTGATTTTTGGACTGCATTGGATCAGCTGGTGAGTGATTCTGAAATTGTTATTGACCGGCCTAAGGGATCTACCCATCCAAAATATCCTGATTTTATATACAAAGTTGATTATGGATATTTAAATAACACATCTTCCATGGATGGACAAGGCATAGACGTCTGGGTTGGTACTGGGGAAAAACAAAGAATTGATGCTATTATGTGCATTGTTGATTTAATGAAACGGGATTCTGAAATAAAGATTCTGATCGGCTGTACAGAAGAAGAAAAAGAAATGATCTATCATACTCATAATAAAACAGAATTTATGAAGGGAATTTTAATCAGACGGGAATCCGATTAATAAGGGGGACATAATGAAAATTGAACATGTAGCCATGTATGTAAATGATTTGGAAAGAACAAAAAAGTTCTTTACCAATTATTTTAATGGAAAAGCAAATGACGGTTACCACAATCCCAAAACCGGGTTTCACTCCTATTTTTTAACCTTTGAAGACGGCTGCCGGCTGGAAATCATGAATAAACCGGTGATGGAAGATCCACAGAAAACACTCACCCGCACCGGCTTTATCCACATAGCTTTCCAGGCAGGAACCAAAGAAAACGTTGACAGTCTTACCCTTCAGCTAAAGCAGGATGGGTATGAAGTGATCAGCGGTCCGCGGACGACCGGTGACGGCTATTATGAAAGCTGTATCATAGATCTGGAGGGGAACCAGATTGAAATAACCATCTAATTCCCCTCCAGAGATTTGAGCATTCTCCGGTTCACGGTCAGATGCATATACATGGCACATCTGGCCCCTTCCGGATCCTTTCTGATAATACAGTCCGTGATTTCTCTGTGCGTATCTATGGTCTCCTGTCCCAGTCTGGCATTGGTTAAATCCACAAACAGGGAGATCGATGAATTAATCACAGGAATCAGCTTTTCCACCACCAGATTGCCGCTGCATGCGGCGATCTGCCGGTGAAAAAGAATGTCTGCGTGGGTATGATCCTCACCCCGCTGAATCAATTCTTCTACCTTGCCTTTTAATTCTTCCAGTTCCTTTAGCTGCTCTGGTCTGGCATTCACGGCAGCCAGTGCCGCAATCTCCGGTTCCAGCATCAGACGGACACTTAATAAATCAAGAGCCAGATTGGTTTTATCCTTTAAAAAGGAAAGCCCCAGGGGATCATCTAAAAGTCCCTGTCGTTCAGAAACAAAAGTCCCCGCCCCTCTTCGTATGGTAAGAATCTCTCTGGAAACCAATATCTTAACAGCTTCCCTGATGGTTCCCCTGCCTACTCCAATTTCCTTGGCAAGTTCAAATTCATTTGGGATTTTAGCACCAATCTCCAGTCCCTTTTCCACAATATCATTCAGGATCTGCTCTGCTACCTGTTCAGCCAGGGTTTGTTTTGTTCTGTTCTCCGGTTCGTGACTCATAAGCCGCCCCTTTCACAGAGTTAATTTCTCTTTTCGATATCCATTACCATATCAACACGACGCTGATGTCTTCCGCCTTCATACTGGGCATCCAGCCATTCTTCCGTGATCATCTTTGCCAGTTCCACGCCTACAACTCTTGCGCCAAAACAAAGGACATTGGAATCATTATGCATTCTGGAAAGCTTTGCTGTGTATGGCTCACTGCAGACACAGGCACGGATTCCCTTTACCTTATTGCATGCAAGAGAGATGCCTACTCCGGTTCCGCAGATTGCGATTCCTAAATCTGCTTTTCCTTCTGTTACTGCACGGCCAACTTTCTCACCATATTCCGGATAGTCGCAGCTTTCCGTGGAATTGGTACCAAAATCAATTACTTCATAACCTTTGCTTTCCACAAACTCTTTAATTGCTTCTTTCATCTCTATTGCTGTATGATCATTACCCATTGCAATCTTCATTGTCATTCTCCTGTTTTACGTTAAAATAAGTCAGTAATATATCCGGCATTTAACATAGCATAAATACCGGATATAATCAAGTTATTCAGTTTCTTCACTATAAAAGGAAATAATACGATCCATTCTGGCAGATAAATTGGCAAGCAATAGATCAACCGTTGTAAGTGCCGCCATTGCCTCTACCACCACGACCGCACGGGGTACGATGATCGGATCATGGCGACCCTTAATTTCAATCTCAGTTTCTTCTCCCTGTCTGGTAACTGTCTTCTGGGGCTGGGCAATGGAGGGCGTCGGTTTAAAAGCAGCGCGGAAAACCACTCTGGATCCATCGCTGATTCCGCCAAGTATGCCTCCGGCATGATTGGTCACTTTCTTTGCTCTGCCATCTGCAGCCATACAGAAACCATCATTATTTTCAGATCCCAGCGCGCGGGAAGCTAAAAATCCATCTCCGATCTCAAATCCTTTCACTGCCCCAATGGACATCACTGCTTTTGCAAGAGATGCGTCGTATTTCTCAAAGACAGGATCACCGATTCCGGCCGGCACACCGTCAATGATGCATTCCACCACGCCTCCTACAGAATCTTTTCTACCCATCATCTCTTCTAAATACTGTTCTGCCAAAAGAGAGGTCTCTTTATCAGGCATATAAAGCCGGTTCTGGTCCCGCTCTTTTAAATCAAAGCGTTCTTCTTTCACTTCATAAGGGCCCACCGATCTGGTATAAGCCGTCACAGTGATACCCAGGCTTCTTAAAAAACAGGCAGCTATGGCGCCTGCCGCAACTCTTCCGATGGTTTCCCTTCCGGAGGATCGTCCACCTCCCCGGTAATCCCTGAAACCATATTTTTCATCAAAGGTATAATCTGCATGGCCCGGACGGTAAACTTCCATAATATTACCATAATCCTTAGAACGCTGATCCGTATTCCAGACAATCATGGAAATGGGAGTTCCGGTTGTCTTACCTTCAAATACACCGGATAAAATCTCCACCTGATCTCCTTCGTTTCGCATTGTGGTAAATTTGCTCTGCCCCGGCTTTCTGCGGTCAAGGAAACTCTGAATATCCTTTTCTTCCAGAGAAAGGCCGGCTGGACAGCCGTCTACCACCACACCAATTCCTTTTCCGTGGGATTCTCCCCATGTTGTGATTTTAAATATTGTGCCAAGTGTGGATCCCGCCATAGTTGTCTCTCCTTTATTTGCTGACTTTTACGATTACACAGCTGTTCGGTTCATTCACTTTTAATTCTTTCCCGTTCATAATTAAAAGACCTTTTTCGTAATCCACCGTAAAGAACGTAATGCTTCCGGTCTCGTGGTTAATGGAAGCGATGTGCTTGTCATCTGGAAATACACAGATATCTTTTGGATAGCTTCCACTGATGGGCAGGCAGCACAAATAGGTTAACAGACCTGTCTGGGGATCACGGTCATACACCGTAACCGTATTATCCCCTGCATTTCCACAAAACATGTGTGTTTCGTCGTTTGAAAAACGCAGGGCACTTGCTGCGGTTAACTGGGTCAGCGGTTTGGGACCGGTGGTCTTTATGGTCTGAATCTTTTCAATCTTCGGCTGGTGGTCTCCTGTTTCATAGGTAAATACATCAATAATGTTCTTAAGCTCATGAACCAGATAGAAGAACTTTCCGTCTTTGCTGAACCGGAAGCATCTGGGTGCTGACTCCAATTCACTTCTGATTGCATCCACCAAAAGCATCTCTTCGTCCTTTTCATCAAAATGGTAGATCTTTACCTGATCAATTCCCAGATCTGCAACCATAATAAATTTTCCATCCGGAGTCCGTCTGGAACAGCTAACATGGGGGCGGAAATTTCTTTCTGCCACGCTGCCCAGTCCCTTATGGAACACACTGGTTACAATCTCACCAACGGAACCATCGTCATTTAAACGGAGCACGGTGCACTTTCCGTCATGATAGCCGGATACAAAAATATATCTGTCATCTTTGTCCGTAGATAAATGACAGCCTCTCATACCCTTAATATTTGCAGAATTTAATCTTGTTATGGAACCGTTCTCATGTATGCGGAACGATACCACGCCTTCATCAGCTATGGAATAAAGTGTCCTGCCATTGTTGGAAGCTATTACATAAGAAGAATTGTCTACTTCCACCTCACATCTTGGGATAAAACGGCCCTTTTCCACATCCACATCATACACCGTGATGCCCTTGGCCTGTCCATTGTAGGAATAGGAACCTACATACGCCATATATTTACCTGTCATAACACTTTTCCTCCTCGAATCATCCTTGTATAAACTAGAAATATCATATCATAAGTTTCCCTGTTTGTTAAGGAAAAACTTCCTTAAAAACTATTGACATACATGGAAAAACAAGTATAATGTATCTTGCTGCGTGTTTATTATTACTAAACTTTATAGTTATATTTATCGTCAGTTAGTATAAGTAAACTTTCAGCTTAACATAATAAGAAGGAGGAGCAAATGGATATCGGTACAAAATTAAAGGAACTGCGCGTATTAAAAGGACTGACTCAGGAAGAACTGGCTGACCGCGCGGAACTGTCAAAGGGATTTATATCTCAGCTGGAAAGGGACTTAACCTCCCCCTCCATTGCAACTCTTATGGATATTTTACAGTGTCTGGGTACCTCCATCGGAGAGTTTTTTAATGAAAGCCGGGAAGAGCAGATTGTATTTGGCAAAACCGACTATTTTGAAAAACACGACGCAGATTTGAAGAATGAAATCAAGTGGATTATTCCAAACGCACAGAAAAATATGATGGAGCCCATCCTGCTGACACTGGAGTCAGAAGGTCAGACCTATCCGGACAATCCACACGAAGGGGAAGAATTCGGGTATGTACTGCAGGGAAGCATTTCCATTCATATAGGAAATAAAACATATAAAGCGAAAAAAGGGGAATCCTTTTACTTTATACCAGATAAAAAACATTACTTAAGCAGCAAGGCAGGTGCTTCCTTAATCTGGGTAAGTTCACCTCCAAGCTTTTAACAGGAGGATAAAGCTCATGGGTCAGTCACTCATTGATTTAAAAAATATATCAAAAAGCTTTGACGGAACTATGGTTCTTGATGATTTAAATCTCTCCGTAAAGGAGAACACATTTGTTACATTACTGGGCCCAAGCGGCTGCGGAAAGACCACCACGCTTCGTATTATCGGAGGCTTTGAGAGCCCCAGCAAAGGCGAGGTTATCTTTGACGGTCAGAACATCACCAATCTCCCGCCCAATAAAAGACAGCTGAATACGGTCTTTCAGAAGTATGCTCTTTTCACCCATATGTCCATTGCGGAAAACATTGCATTTGGTTTAAAAATCAAGAATAAATCCAAAATTTATATTCAGGATAAGATTAAATACGCCTTAAAGCTGGTAAACTTAGACGGTTTTGAAAACCGCAGCGTCAGTTCCTTAAGCGGCGGACAGCAGCAGCGAATCGCTATTGCAAGAGCTATCGTCAACGAACCAAGAGTTCTGCTTCTTGATGAGCCTTTAGGCGCACTGGATTTAAAACTTCGTCAGGATATGCAGTATGAGCTGATCCGTTTAAAAAATGAGCTTGGCATTACCTTTATTTATGTAACCCATGATCAGGAAGAGGCTCTGACCATGTCAGATACCATAGTCGTTATGAATCAGGGCTATATTCAGCAGATGGGCTCTCCGGAAAACATTTACAATGAACCCGAGAACGCATTTGTGGCAGACTTTATCGGGGAAAGCAACATTGTACCGGGAATTATGTTAAGAGATGAGCTGGTTGAAATATTTGGTGCCAAATTTGCCTGTGTAGATAAGGGATTCGGTTCCAATGCTCCTGTGGATGTTGTCATCAGACCGGAAGACATCGACCTGGTTGCTCCGGAAAACGGCAGCCTTGAGGGAGTGGTAACACATTTAATCTTTAAAGGCGTTCATTATGAAATGGAAGTAACTTCACCGGACGGCTTTGAATGGCTGGTGCACAGTACGGACTTATTCCCAGTGGGACAAAAGGTAGGGATTCATGTGGATCCTTTTGATATCCAGATCATGAACAAGCCGGCTTCAGAGGATGAGGAGGCCGTGGGAGTCAATGAATAAGAAATTATTGTCCGGACCGTATCTGATGTGGATGATTGGTTTCATTCTCATTCCGCTTGCACTGATCGTATTTTACGGACTGACTGACAAGAGCGGAGCTTTCACACTTTCCAATGTTCTTTCTATTTCTACAGAGGAACATGCAAAGGCACTGTGGCTCTCTCTGGGATTATCCCTTTTAAGTACTGTTTTGTGCCTGATATTAGCGTATCCTCTTGCGATGATTCTCCGTACCAGAGGGATGGGCCAGGGAAGCTTTATCGTATTTATATTTATCCTTCCCATGTGGATGAATTTTCTCCTCCGCACTCTTGCATGGCAGACGCTTTTGGAGAAAAATGGTGTAATTAACGGAATCCTATCCACACTCCACCTGCCAAATCAGGGACTTATCAACACTCCGGGAGCAATTATTCTTGGTATGGTATATAACTTCCTTCCATTCATGGTTCTTCCGATTTATAATGTGCTGATGAAAATCGATGACAACGTAGTAAACGCAGCACGAGACTTAGGCGCTAATTCCCTTCAGGTGCTCATTCGGATTCTTCTTCCTTTAAGCATACCTGGAATCGTAAGCGGCATCACCATGGTTTTTGTTCCTGCACTTACCACCTTTGTTATCTCCAATATATTAGGCGGAAGCAAGATTCTTTTAATCGGAAATGTAATTGAACAGGAATTTACAAAAGGGAGCAACTGGAACTTAGGCTCCGGCCTTTCTCTGGTCCTTATGATATTTATTTTAATCAGCATGGCGCTTATTGCCAAGTATGATAAAAATGGGGAGGGAACGGTACTGTGATAAATCGAAAAACAGCTTTTATCAAACGTTTTTTCCAGGATTTTTACCTGGTTCTTATTGTGGTGTTTTTATATGCACCCATTGCAACTATGACAGTGCTGTCTTTTAATAATTCAAAATCACGTACCCAGTGGGGCGGTTTTACTACCAGATGGTACACAGAATTGTTCTCCAGCAATACGATTATGGATGCACTTTATACTACGCTGCTGATTGCATTTGTATCATCTCTGATTGCAGTTATTATCGGCACTGCAGCCGCCATTGCAATTAACAGCATGAAGCCGTTTCCCCGCTCTCTTCTCATGGGCATTACTAACATTCCCATGCTGAACGCGGATATTGTAACCGGAATTTCCCTGATGCTGGCGTTCATCGCCTTTGGGATTTCTCTGGGATTTAAGACCATACTGATCGCACATATTACCTTTAACATTCCGTATGTCATATTAAGTGTCATGCCGAAGTTAAAGCAGACAGATAAAAGTACCTACGAGGCAGCCATGGACTTGGGAGCCACCTCGGTTTCCGCATTTTTCAAGGTAGTATTCCCGGATATTCTTCCTGGTGTACTTTCCGGATTTCTGCTGGCATTTACCATGTCACTTGATGATTTTATTATCACTCACTTTACAAAGGGTGCCGGTATTAATACATTATCGACTTTAATTTACAGTGAAGTACGCAGGGGAATTAAACCTTCCATGTATGCACTTTCCACGATTATCTTTTTAACGGTGCTGGTTCTTCTCTTAATCACAAACTTTGCACCAAAGCGAAAAAAATAACAGGAGATCATAAATATGAAAAAAAGAATTCAAATGGTTATGGCAATCAGCGCCCTTGCCCTGCTTTCCACTTCCCTGTTAAGCGGCTGTGGGAAATCCCAGGCCAAGGCAGGAAGCAATGGTGAGGTTTATGTCTACAACTGGGGCGAATATATTGACGAATCCGTCATTGCAGAATTTGAAAAAGAAACGGGTATTAAGGTGGTATACGATTTATTCGAAACCAATGAAGAGATGTACCCGGTCATTGAAGCTGGTGGTGTCAAATACGATGCAGTCTGCCCCTCTGACTATATGATTCAGAAGATGGCACAGAACAACCTTCTTGCAGAAATCAACTTTGACAACATCCCAAACTACAAGGAAATTGATCCCAAGTATTTAGAGATGTCAAAGAGCTTTGACCCGGAAAATAAATACTCTGTCCCCTACTCCTGGGGAACCGTAGGAATTCTTTACAATACCAAAATGGTAGCGAAAGAAGATATTCCTACCAAATGGTCTGATCTGTGGGATGAGAAATTCAAAGACAACATCCTGATGCAGGACAGCGTCCGTGATGCATTTATGGTGGCTTTAAAATCACTGGGATATTCCATGAACACCACCAACGAGCAGGAAATCAAAGAAGCAAAAGAGCTTTTAATCAAACAGAAGCCCCTGGTACAGGCTTATGTAATCGATCAGGTTCGTGATAAAATGATCGGCGGAGAAGCCGCTGTAGGCGTTATCTATTCCGGTGAAATGCTTTATATTCAGAACGAAGTGAAGGAACTTGGTCTTGATTATTCTCTGGAATATGTAATTCCGGAAGAGGGAACCAATCTCTGGCTTGATTCCTGGGTAATTCCTGCCAATGCTCCCAACAAGGAGAATGCCGAAAAATGGATTAACTTCTTATGCCGCCCGGACATTGCAAAGAAAAACTTTGAATACATCACATATCCAACACCAAATAAAGGTGCTTTTGATCTCCTTGATCCAGAACTAAAAAACAACAAGGCTTTATTCCCAGATGACAGCTTGTTAAAGAACAGCGAAGTTTACAAATACCTGGGAGACCAGTCAGACAGCCTTTATAACGAAGCCTGGAAAGAAGTAAAATCCAACTAATCAACACCAGACGGAGGGGGAAAATATGGTAGGAAATCTGGAACTTTTGTTGCGGCAGGTGGTAGACATGGCAATTCTTCTCTTTGAATTCATGGGAGTAATTGTCATCATTGTATCGGGTATCAAAGGTATTATCAACTATGTCAAGCATAATCCTGCCATACGCCTGCATCTTGCCGAAGGTATGGCACTGGGACTGGAGTTTAAGCTAGGAAGCGAGATTTTAAGAACTGTAGTGGTTCGGGAGCTTTCTGAGGTTGCCCTGGTTGCTGCCATTATTGTTCTTCGGGCTGCACTCACCTTTTTAATCCATTGGGAAATTAAGGTGGAGAAAGAGGGAGATAAACAATAATAAGCTATATAAAATGGATAAGATAAAAGTTATAAGTACTTATAATCGCCAAACTAATAATATTTTATAGTTTGGCGATTTTTTTGCAGAATGATTTCATTCATTGTCTCTTTATTTTTTATTGTGAACACTTATGAGGAATTTATGGTAATCATAAATACTGCAGCGTTAATCGTTGCAATACTTACATACGTGAAACACAGTGACAAAGGTACAAAAAAATAATCACCCAGCCGTCCAAAGCAATTGGTGATTATTTTTAAATAATTAAACAAGAATTTGAAAGCCACTCTGTGGAGTTGGCTACCATTTGTACCTTCAGAATAACACGATTATATAAAATTGTCTATGAATTCAACCCCACACATTAAATAATTCCCCTTCTAACTCGTAAATATCCCTAATTGGAATCTGTAGCCCCTCTGTCAGGACAAGGACCTGTTCATAGGCATCGATTTTTTTTACAGAACCGCTTACCGTGAGATAGCAGCCACCGGATTTTCTGCTATCTGCCTGGAAGTAAGTCACAAGCAGCTCCGGCTGTTCAATAATCACTTCCTGTACCATTCTAAGTTTGTCATCCAAACGTAACTTCTCCTCTTCATCCAGTTCCACACGCTCCTCCGTTAATCTTGCTGTCTCCTTGATTGCAGCATCATACCCGGTTAAGGCCCCAAAAGGAGAAAACTGGGCGGCGCGGTCGGTCACAGACATCTGTGGGTGTTTTGTAGATACCGGATGCGAAAGATGAATAATATCATCATATGGACTGCTATTGTCCTGCTTCATTTACCCGTCCTTTCTTAAAATCAGGCTTTATGTCCTCCAATCTGATTGTTTCGCTCCTGGGTCATGGCGCCATCCTCCAGGTTAGTCCCTTTTAAAATTGCATTTTTCCCATATTTCTTCTTGATTGAAAGCATAGCCAATTGTATTTGTTTCTCTCTTTGAAGTTTCGCATCTTCTTTCTGTCGCTGTTTTCTCAGGGCCTCGTAATCCGTAAATAAATCCAGCTGTTCAAAGTCCTGAGAATCATATGCGGATGCATTGTCTTCAACTATGTGGCTGGCCGCAATGGTAACGCGCCTGACTAAGAGGCCTGGATCCACAATCTTAGAGTATAATTTCATCATAGCATCCATAATCAGCATGGTCGAGGATGTTCGTTTGCCAATATTGGCAGTACCATGCGCATGTTTTGGGATTTTACGCCCATAGTGGTCTGTGACAACCTCCCCCTTGTAGTACTTGCGGATTACCGGGTTTGTCAGGTTCTCAATATCATAACCGATTGTAAGGACAACCTGATCCGTAACAAGCCCCTTATCTACCAGATCAAGGACGAGTAAATCGGTCATTTCCTGCACTATTAGCTTTGCCTTTTCAAAACTGTATGGACACTGTAGTACTTGGCCAGAACTAATGCTGTTTGAAGATGGTTTATAAGATTTGACATCAATCATGGTACAGGGTTCCCAGCCCCAGGCGTGATCAATTAAAAGTTCCGCATTAATACCAAACAGCTTATATAGAAGATCCTCACTATAGTATTCATTTGGTTTTCCGATAGAGCATCTGGCGATGTCCCCCATTGTATATAGCCCCACGTCCTCCAGTTTTTTTGCATACCCCCTGCCTACACGCCAGAAATCCGTAATGGGGCGGTGCTCCCAGAGTAGTTGGCGGTATGACATTTCATCAAGCATCGCAATACGTACACCGTTCTCATCCGACTTAGCCCGTTTTGCCATGATATCCATGGCAATCTTACACAAGTACATGTTACTTCCGATCCCTGCAGTAGCGGTAATCCCGGTGGCGGTTAAGACATCCTGTATCATTTTCTGTGCCAGCTCCCTGGCATTAAGCCGGTAGGTACCTAGATACTGCGTGACATCTATTATAACTTCATCAATCGAATATACATGGATGTCTTCAGGCGCAATGTACTTTAAGTATATATTGTATATACGAGTACTGTAATCCATGTAAAGAGCCATCCTTGGTGGCGCAGTAATATAAGAAATTTCCTTATCCGGAAAAGCATTCAGTTCTGTTACATCATAAGACGCTCCGTTTAAAATACGGCCTGAGGTATGCAGACTGCGCATGGCATTTGCTTCCCGGACTTTCTGGACCACTTCAAACAGCCTTGGTCGCCCGGGTATTCCATACGCTTTAAGGGCCGGTGAGACTGCAAGGCATATGGTCTTTTCCGTACGACTTGCATCAGCCACTACCAGATTGGTCATTAACGGATTCAACCCTCGCTCTATGCATTCAACTGAGGCATAGAAGGATTTTAAGTCGATCGCAACATAATATCGCTCCTGCAGCATTATCTCCACCTCCAATAACCGAACATACTTTCGTATAGTTATTATAACACGCGGCAGGAATGCCGAAAAGGGAATAATGAAAATATTATTTGGAAATGTTTTTCAGATTTTAAGAGCGCGCAGAGATAGATCTCCTATTCTTAACTGTAGTGTATATTTTTCCTCCTATAACTGCCATAGCAAAACATTTCGAATGAATACTTAGCATCACTAATAAGTCGTTAATAATTGTTTGTGTATAATGAATTGGAATTGCGGCGTTACTAAGAATACGTAATAAAGTAATTGTCATAAATAAAATATTTAAAACAAAGCTCCAAATTATATAATGCTTTTCATATGCTTTAATTATTGCTACTGCTGCAATACACGTTAAAACAGGTAAAATAATATTTAGAAAATAATTTGAGTTAAAGTACAAATTGTAACATGTCATATAAAACAGTATTATAAAAATAGCCCAACAGAACTTTGATGAAGTATTTAACATTAAAATTATATCAGAAAATGAAGTTCTACTTCTTACTTTGTTATACTGTTGGTCACCCTTCTGTTTAATAACCATAACACTCTTCACCCCCCCTTTAATTTGTTACAGTTGTTACAGTGTACCTTATTTCTGCCAAGGAAACAACCCAAGTGCCAATTTTATACACTTTGAGTGCCAAAATCAGCACTTTAACTTAATATTCAGTACCTCAATACCCTATATTATCTGGTAGCGTGCATCCAGAAATACCAGCAAAACAAAAAAGCGGAGCCTCTGTGAAACAAATCAGAGCTTCCGCTTTTATTAATAATTTGTTATAAGTACTTCAACTGTAACTGCATCCCGTTCTTTAAACTGATAATTACAGTTCGAATAGGTTTTATCAATATAATGAATCTGATACTTCCGGCTCCATTCAATCAAAAGTTCATTGGAAAGTCCCTTATGATAAAATACATTTGATAAAGCAAACCGGATTCCAGTCTCATTCAGTCTGTCAAGCAGCTCAAGCAGCTCCCGCTCTTCCTTTTCCTTCCAGTCTTTAAATCCCCGGTTACCATCGTTATAATTCCCGGTTGAAATCAGATAGGGTGGATCGCAGTAAACCAAATCCTCCGGTCCAAGTTTAAAATAATCCAGTTCTGTAAAGTCCTTGTTGGTGAACTGGATATTTTTCTGTTGAAGTGCCTGGCAAAACTGGGTTAAATTCTTTTCAATATTGCTGTTAAAAGAACTCCGGTTTCTCCCAAAAGGAGAATTGAATTCATGGCTGTTATTAAACCGGATCTGATGATTAAACGCATAGCAGGTCAGAACAAAAAGCTTTGTTAAATCACCAGTTTTGTTATAATCTGCCCGAAGCGAATAGTATCCGTCTTTATTCTGCTGGGTCAGCTGGTAGGTGTTAATAATTTCCCGAATCCGTTCCAGCAGCCTGTTGATATCCGTAGCCTGAAACATCTGAAACATCTCAATCAAATAATGAATCTGATCATTGCAGATAATTGTCTGGGCCTCTACATTAATCCCTACATTAAATCCGCCGGCAAATACATCCACAAATGTCCGGATATGCCCTGGAAACGCCTGAAAAACAGAGTCCAGAATCTTAAACTTTCCTCCTGTATAGTTCAGAGGACTTTTTATGTACATGGCGACACCTGCTTTTCTATGTAAATCAAAAGCTCCTTTAAACGTTCCGTTTCTTTTACCTTCCGGCTCTTGTATCTGCGGTAAGGGATTTCATAGACGTGATAGGTCTCTGGTTTTCCGTATTTTTTCATAACTGCTTCTATTTCTTCCATCGACATCAGTCCGTCTGTACTGTAGCTCAGTATGATATGGCGGTATCTGGCATTGGAAATCAGCTCTTCAAAGGCAGGAACTGCCTTGTTTTTCATGCAGAACTCCGATTTCTGTCCTTCCGCTTCCGGTCTTTGTCCGGTGACTCCCCGAACGCTTGGATAATCATATCTGGCAGCGGTTTCTAAAACATGATAATTTGAAAAATACTGTCTGGAATTGTAAGGAGGATCGATATAGAGTATATCGCCTTCCAGTCTTTTTAACAAATCCGAACCATTTTCATTGTAACAGCGGTTTTCTTTTCCGTTATGAGTCACTGGCAGACGGTATAGTTCATAATGCTTATAACTTCTTCTCTCCCATGACTTATGAAACGCACCATAGGTACCAGATGTATTGGATACAAAAGGAATTCCCTCAACAATACAGGCTACCAGATAAAAATACTCTTCTTCACTTAACAAACCGGCAGCTTTCCAGTCCTCTACCGTACAGCGTGCAAAGTCAATGCGAAGAGCATTGTCATCGTTCAAATACATCCGACCACCAACAGGCGCATATGTATTCTGGAAAAAACGTCGTTCCACCGGCAGTTCTTCCATCTCTTTTTTCTCTATCCCATTAAAATAATCCAGAGGATCTGCAATCCCTGTTTCTGCCTGCAAACGGCTAAACTCCGGCATCTGGTCGTTCTCAACGGTTGCCCGCTGAAGAACATAAGAAAAATACAGCAGGTCATTGGAACAGACCTGATACCACTGTTTAAAATATCTGGCAACCGCAGCGGTTCCAGAAAATATATCACAAAAGCTTTTCGCTTCCGGCGCCTTTTCATCTATTACATACTTAATCTGGTCCAGCAGCAGTGTCTTGCTTCCAATAAATCTCATTCTTTTCTTGCTCCCATTTCATTTTACCTGCCTATCATTATAATGTAAAACTACAAAAAACACAAGAAAAGATACGCCTGTCAGCTGCTGCTTTCTAAAGACTTCTTTTTTTACTTACGCATCCGTTTAAATTGATACATTTTTTCATCTGCTATCTTTATAGCAGTCTCAGCTAACAGATCCATTTCCTTTTTAATACAAACAATTCCGTAACTGAAAGACATGGAATAACCCACCGGATTTGCCGCCAGTTTTTGATTAACTATGGCTAACCGTTTCTCAGCCTCCTCTTCCGTTAATCCGCGATATAGAATTACAAATTCATCTCCGCCAAAGCGGCATATAAAATCCCCCTGATTGACTGACTCTTTCAATTCCCGTGAAACACATGTTAAATACTGATCTCCATTTAGGTGACCAAACTGATCATTAATTGTTTTTAATCCATCCAGATCAATCATACATAAGGCAAATAAAGGCTCTGCTTTCATATACTCATCAATGGTACTGATACAGCATCTTCGGTTATTAAGCCCGGTCAGTTCATCTTTATATGCCATTACTTCCAGATGAGCCTCTGTTTCTTTCTGAAATGTCACATCAGTAATTAAATGAATGACTGCTCTTGTATTTTCCCATTGCACCCGGTGGGATTCTACCTGAAAGAATTTTTCCTGTTTGCATTGATACTCGAATTTTTGTCTGCCTTCGATTTTACCTGGTGACTGAAGCCGGTCCATCAATCCGCATGCCTCTCCGCAGATAAAACGTCCGGTATCCATATTATAAAACCGATTTTTCACAAGATCGTTGGTATAAAGAATTTTGCCTGTCTTCTCCTCTGTCACAACAACCCAATCTTTCAGACTGTTAATGATAGCCAGAAACAGGGAATTTAATCCCTTGCTTCTGGTTACCTGCTGGTTCATTTTCAGCATGTGCCTGGAAAGATAAGAAACAGTATCCTGAAGTTCCTTATAAACCGGAGCATCACTCTCCAGCTGTCCCGTTACAGGTTTATTTGTAATAATACTCTGAATCTGCCCAAGAAGAACATGAGCATCTTTTTCCGTCATTTACTACACCTTCAATCATGAGTTTGCACTTGTTTTCAGTTTAAACTGGCTAATCAGACTCATCATTACCTCCGCCTGACTGTTTAACTCCTCACTTGCAGCAGCACTTTCCTCTGAAGTCGCAGAATTTGTCTGAACAACCAAGGAAATCTGGTCCATTCCCCGGGAAATTTCCGTTACCGACAGGGACTGTCTTTCCGATGCCTCAGCAATTTTTCCAACCATACCGATAATTGTATTCGCATGCTCTGCCACCTCAGCAAATGCCTGACTGGTACTTGAGGCGTATGTTTCTCCCTGACGAATGGTTGCAATGGAATTTTCTATGAGAGCCGAAATATTCTTGGCCGCTTCCGCAGATCCCTGAGACAGCTTTCTGATCTCATCTGCGACGACTGCAAAACCTGCACCTGCACTTCCTGCTCTGGCCGCTTCAATTGCCGCATTTAAAGCAAGAAGATTTGTCTCAGCAGCAATTGCATTAATCGTCTCTATAATCTCTGTAATATGTTGTGAGACTTCCGATATGTTGCCAATGGCATTTTTAAGATGTTCCATTTCAACAAGGCTTTCTCTTACTGTCTGCTCCGCCTGGTTTCCTATGGTATCCACATTCTGGGCATACTGGGCGCTATCCTTTGCCTGCGCCTGCACCTGTGCGATTGCTGCAGACAGTTCCTCTACACTGCTGGCCTGCTCTGCTGCACCCTGTGCAAGGCTCTGAGAAGCGGCAGAAACCTGTTCTGCTCCCGTAGAAACCTGTTCATACCCCTGTTTTATTTCAGACAGGGTATGATTCATCTGATTTTGGAAATATTCGATTGATTTCTGTATGTTATAAAAATCTCCTTCAAACTCTATGGAGCATTCGCATGCAAAATTTCCACTGGCAAACTGGGACATGGCATAGTC
This sequence comes from Paenibacillaceae bacterium, assembly GCA_015057775.1. GTDB lineage: Bacteria > Bacillota > Clostridia > Lachnospirales > Lachnospiraceae > Lacrimispora. The sequence goes on from SVDT01000002.1 coordinate 78,594, forward strand.
AATTGCCTTTATGTAGTCTTTAATCGCCGAAACGGAATCATCCAGAGAATTTCCTAAATCCCCCACCTCATTTGTAAGGCGGTTTGTAAATGACACATCCAGTAAGCCTGCCTTCAGTTTTTTACATTCCTCCTGAAGCTTAAGTATGGGACTGACAATATGGCGGCTGACATAACGGAATGTTAAAATTAAAAGAACAAGTGTAATAATTAATACAGCAGCACACATTGCCACTCCCTTGGAAATGGTAATCTTCATATTTTTAAGCTGCTGGTCAATATTAGCCTGCTTTTGTACCTTTGCAGAATCAAGCAACTGAACTAATTGCTCAATTTTTACATTAACACTGTTTTTCTCCAGTTCAATTGCTGCACTTTTATTTGTTTTTTCCAGATCCAGCACCTGGTCGGCAAGCTCATGAATCTCTTTATGCAACGGCTCAGCCTTTGTATAAAATTCAGCCATATCCTGTGAATTCTTTACTTTGTCACTATATAAGTACTTTCCAAAATCACACTTGGTTTCATCCTTTTGGCCTGTAAATTCCGTTCCGTAGTTTAATGCATTGCTTAAATTGCTCCCCCATTTGTAGTGAGCAGTCTGGGCAGACAATAGCAATTCTTTTTCTTCATAACATTCCGAAATCAACCCATTCACCTTATTAATAGATTGAAAGCTTAATGTTACAGAAATTACCATAATAAGTACTGAAACAGTAATTGCAAGAAAATGCAGGATAAATGCCTTCTTCATCGAAGTTCTTTTCATAGTTTTGTACCGGATATATACCGGTTCCCCCTTTCATTATTACTTAATATTGTTATAATCGTGTTATTTTCGATTAAAATAACCATTATACCGTGAATTTTATTGTCAAAAAGGTGTACCTTT
>SVDT01000215.1 GCA_015057775.1 Paenibacillaceae bacterium
ACAGACCAAACCCGGCAGGTTTATGAATCTTTCTAAACCTCATTCTCCAACTGGTAATCATACGATTTTTCCCTTTGTAGAATATCCGGTTTATATGCCTCAGCAAAAACGGCATCATAACAATTCCAAACAAAACTGCGCTTGTAATACCTAACACTTCATACATATGATCGCCTCCGGTTTATTCCACTATTTTTCCTACTTCTTTCATCTTCTTTAAAACAGAAGTTCCGTGAGGAGATACTTTCTTAATCTCTTCTGTCAGATCCTTACCTGCCGTATAGCCGTTGTGTTCTCCATCCTTCCACATCTTGCTTTCAGTAACATCATAGATCACGCCGTCAACCGCGATATAAGCAGGATTTCCGTCTTTGCCATTATATTTTGAAAGTTCATCCAATGTAAGCTCCAGTTTTTCTGAAGATCCAGTGGTATTGTCCTGAACTTTTGAACCGGCACAGCCCGCAAGCAGGAATATAATCATGAATGAAAGAACATAAATTATCATGTTTTTTTTCATAGAACCATCTCCTTTGTGTCTTTTTTGTATTTGCTATTATATCAGTATATTTGCTTTTTATCAAGAATTAATCTAAATTATAAATTATATTTTTTACATTTTCTGTTAAATTGCCAAGAAATTAACAAAAAAAATGCTGTAACACAAGACTGTTATGAAACAAGCCTGTATTACAGCACTTTATACCGATAGCTTTTTATATAATTACTTTAACCGGGCACTTGGCGGCACATTTACCACAATTGGTGCATTTGTCATAATCAATGATTGCAACATTATTGTCCATATGAATGGCATCAAATTCACACTGTTTGATACACATGGTACAGCCAATACAGCCCGCATCGCATTTAGCCTTTACATCTTTTCCCTTATCATGGGAGTTACACTGAACTAAATACTCTGCTTTATATGGAACCATATCAATTAATGCATTGGGACAGGAAGCCACACATTTGCCACAGGCAACGCACTTCTCCTTATCAACTACCGCAATACCGTCAACAACATGGATGGCATCAAATTCACATGCTTTCACACAGGATCCGTATCCCATACAGCCATAAACACATGACTTCTCACCAGATCCAGGTACGACTGAAATCTTACGGCAGTCATCAATACCATAATAATTATACTGAACTTTTGTTTTATCACAGCTGCCTTTGCACTTAACAAAAGCGACCTTCTTCTCAGCGGAACCTGCAGCTACTCCCATGATTTCACTGATCTTTTCTGTTACGGAAGCACCTCCAACCGGGCAGGCACCTACATCAGCCTGACCTGCAGCAATGGCTTTTGCAAGAGCATCACATCCTGCATAACCGCAGCCGCCACAGTTGTTGCCTGGCAGCTCATTTCTGACCATGATCTCCTTCTCGTCGACCTCAACTTTAAATTTCTCACTTGCAATGCCGAGGAATACTCCAATCAGAATACCGATAATGCCAACAACGGCCGCCGCAAAAATAATTCCTGTTATCATATTCTTTCGTCTCCTCCCTTAAATTAATCCGGAAAATCCGAAAAATGCAATTGCCATCAGGCCAGAGGTAATCAGAACAATTGGTGATCCCTTAAAGGAATGAGGAACGTCATTATATTCGATTCTTTCACGGACACCAGCCAGCATAATAATGGCAATGGTGAAACCAACGGAAATACCCACACCGTTTACAACGCTCTCCAGAATGTTATAGTCCTTCTGAACATTGGTCAGTGCTACACCTAAAACAGCACAGTTTGTTGTAATCAGGGGCAGATACACACCAAGTGCCTCATAAAGAGCAGGCATGGATTTCTTTAAAAACATTTCTACAAACTGTACCAGAGCTGCAATTACAAGAATAAATACGATGGTCTGTAAAAATTCCAGATGAAGACCTACTAATACACTCTTGTAAATTAAGCTGGTAACAAATGATGCAATGGTAATTACAAAGATAACAGCCGCGCCCATGCCGGCAGAAGTTTTCACATTTTTGGAAACTCCAAGGAACGGACAAAGGCCGAGGAACTGACTGAGCACTACGTTGTTAACCAGTGCGGAGCCAATGGCAATTAATAATAATTCTTTCATCGATCCACTCTCCTATTCGTCTTTCTTGGAAGTTGCAGTTTTTAATTCTGCTTCTTTTCTGGCCACTTCTGTTTTTTTCGCTGCAAGAGCTTCTTCCTCTGCCTGTCTTTTTCTGGTCTCTAAAACTTCATGGTTTGACATACAGGAAGAACCGGTACAGGACATACAGTTGCCTCCACAGGCTAACTTAGACTGTGGAACAGAGCCGTTGGTTGCAGATGGAGCTTTAAATTTATTCTGCAGAGCAGTTAAAATAGAAAGCACAAAGAATGCACCAGGAGCCAGAACAAAAATAGCTATGTGGTAATTCTCCGGAATGATGGTGTGTCCGAATACGGCACCGGAACCCAGGATCTCACGAACAAGACCGATACAGGTTAAGGCTACCGTGAAACCAAGTCCCATACCAATTCCGTCAAAGGTGGATTCTGCCACCCCGTTCTTGGAAGCATAGGATTCCGCACGACCTAAAATAATACAGTTAACTACGATCAGCGGAATGTAAATTCCAAGAGCTGAATATAGGCTGGGCACATAAGCCTGTAAAAGCAGCTGCACGATGGTAACGAGAGTTGCTACAATAACAATGTAAGCCGGAATTCTGACACGATCCGGAATAATCTTACGCATAGCAGAAATAATCATATTAGAAAATAACAGTACCACAGTTGTGGAAAGTCCCATACCTGCTCCGTTTACTGCAGATGTGGTAACAGCCAGAGTCGGACACATACCGAGCATCAGCACGAAGGTCGGGTTCTCTTTTACGATACCGTTAAATAAACGTTCTGTACATTTGTTGTTCATCTTCCCACCTCCTACTGATTCATATAGTGATGCACATAATACAATGCTGCATTAACCGCATTGGTAGTAGCGCTTGATGTAATGGTAGCACCGCTGATGGCGTTGATTTCAGCATCGCCTGCATTACCTGATTTGGTAACCGTAAGTGACTCCGCACTCTTTCCATTGTACTGATCTTTAAATGCCGGTTCTTTGGCCTTAAGACCTAAACCTGGAGTATCGCTGATTGCAAGAAATTCAATACCGCTTATGCCTCCATCGGCTTTAATTCCTACAGACAGTTCGATTGTACCGCCATAGCTGTCATCAGAATGGGACGTGATAACATAACCAAGCAGTGTTCCGCTTCCATCTACCGCCTGAAGCGCATTGTTCACACCAACTTTACCAAAGTTCTGTGTGGTAAGATCTGTATTGCAGGTTTCAATGGCTGCCTTCATCTTATCATCAGACTTAAAATCAGCTGCTTCCGGAAATACTGCCTTATATGCCTCAATATTTGCAGCAAGAGTTGCTTTTTCAATGGGAGCTTTCGTAATCTGATAAGCACCGCCTAACAGGAAACCGGAAACCAGAGTAATGACAAATAAAATCAACGCGTCTTTCATATATCCGCCACTCTTCATCTTATTTGCCCTCCTTTCCAAATGCTTTTGGAAGTGAAATCTTCTCAATCAGCGGAACCAGAATATTGCTGATGATGATTGCATAAGAAACTCCCTCTGCAGAACCTCCGAAAAGACGGAACAGACCGGTAAGCACACCTAACAGAATTCCAAAATAGATCTGCCCTTTTATTGTAACAGGACTTGTTACATAATCGGTTGCCATAAAGAATGCACCAAATATGATACCGCCGCCGCATAAGTGAGTCAGGACGTACATCAGGTCATGCTGTCCAAACACAAATACAAACAGAGAAAATGTAATTAAATAGGCAGCCGGAATACGGATTGATATTACTTTTCTTGCGATTAAATACGCCGCACCAATCAGAAGGGCGATAACGGAAACTTCTCCAATTGTTCCAGGAATTTTTCCGATAAACATTGCAGCCACATCAACTGACTGACCAGCTTTAAACGCTGCAAGAGGAGTAGGACTTACAACCGCGTCATTGTATGTAAACGTGGTCATAGGACCTGCAAAAGAGATCAGAAGAAAACATCTTGCCGCAAGTGCAGGGTTCATAAAGTTCTGTCCCAGACCGCCGTAAAGCTGTTTTACAACAATGATCGCGAACACACCGCCTAAAAATGGCATCCATAACGGAATTGCCGGAGGCATGTTAAGTCCAAGAATCATTCCGGTTACAAGTGCACTGCCGTCACTGACAGTTACTGGTTTCCCCATAAGGGTTTCAAAAACATATTCACTTAATACACAGGATAAAATGCTGACAAGTAACACCAGTGCAGCTTTTACTCCAAACTGATATACACCATACGCAGTAGCCGGGATCATGGCAATTGCAACATCCAGCATAAGATTCTGTGATGTTACCTGGTCCCTGACATGAGGTGATGATGATACGTTTAATAATTTACTCATACTTCACTCTCCTACGCTTTTTTTCTGCTTGCGATAACTGTTTTGCGCATCTCTTTAAACGCCTGGGTTAATGGCAGTTTCGCCGGACAGGCATATGCACAGCAGCCGCATTCGCAGCATTCCATACCATCTAATTTTACAAATGTATCTATGTCAGATCTCATAGCTGCCTGCATCATCATCTGGGGAACCACGCGGCTTGGACATACATTGACACATCTGCCGCAACGGATGCAGGCAGTAGGTGCACTCAGTGCAACCTCATCCTTTGACATGCAGGTAAGCGCAGAGGAGGTTTTGGTAACAGGAATATTCATGTTAAACAACGCCTGCCCCATCATCGGTCCTCCGGAAATTACTTTCTCCGGTTCTGTTTTAAATCCGCCGGAAGCCTCTAACAGCTCGGCATAATTTGTTCCTGTTCTCACATTATAGTTCTGTGGGTTTGCAATGGCATCGCCGGTAACTGTTACAATTCTTCTGATTAAAGGAGTGGAATTTGCAACTGCATTGTAAATGGATATAACCGTATCTACGTTATCCACGATGCAGCCTGCATCAGCCGGAAGCATGGAAGAGTTAATCTTTCTTCCTGTTACCGCATAGATCAGCGCGCGCTCTCCACCCTGTGGATATTTTGTCTTTAAGGGGCAAACCGTGATTCTTGGCTCATCTTTTACAAGCTCCGTCATCACTCTGATTGCCTCTGGTTTATTGTCTTCGATTCCGATTACACCTTTTGCATTATCAAACAGCTGAAGAATGATATTCAGACCTTTAATAATACTTTCCGGCTCTTCCAGCATCATCCGATAATCGGAAGTCAGATACGGTTCGCATTCTGCTCCGTTTACGATAATCGTATCAATCTTTGTCTCATCCTTTGGTGTAAGCTTTACATGTGTGGGAAATCCTGCACCGCCAAGTCCTACAATGCCGGCTTCCTTTACGATATCACGTATTTCCTCTTTTGACAGGGATTTGGGATCCCGCTGTTTTCCAAAACCTTCCGCCTCCTGATATTTGCCATCATTCTCAACAATGATTGACATTACCATGGAGCCGTTGGCAACCATTCTTGGTTCAATGGTTTTTACTGTTCCTGAAACAGAACTGATCACACAGGCAGAAATAAAACCGCCTGCTTCTCCGATCTTCTGACCAACTAATACCTGATCACCTGCCGCCACCAGAGGCTTCGCAGGAGCACCGATATGCTGGGATAGCGGGAACACCATCTCGCCTTTTGGCTGCAGTACCTGCACAGGTTTATTTTCCGACAATTCTTTTCCTTCATAGGTGTGAATGCCGCCTTTAAATGTAGCCAAACCCATTAGACTAACCCTCTTTCTCTACAATTCTTTATCTCTCCCGACAAAATCTTCTCACTTTGTCACCGGAGTAAGTATAACACAATCTGTAGGCCGAAACAATCCGAAATTACATATTGTATACTGTGTTCCGATTGTAATTCTTACCATTGGTGGGAGGAATGACCTGCCTTAAGTTACAATTCATTGTTAAATGTTAAACAATCAAGCTTTGTAACCAATGGCTTTGTTTTCCAAAAAAAACAATCATTTCTACATGTATACATAAAAAAACAAAATAATCAGTTTTTTTAATTATTTTTTTTATTTTTATAAATTTAACCTTGTTAAATTTTTGTTAATTTTTTCTATTTGTTTAAAAATTCTCTTTATTATTAATAAATATTTTTCATTAATGAACCCATTTATTTATTAAAAAAAATAATAACAAAACAGGAGCATCCGGCTTGCCATGAGCAGAAATCCCTTTCCATTCATAGTTTTGCCCAATGCTCCCTCACTGAATTAACGGTTAAAAACCATGGATTAATCCAGTTCTGCTGCTCCGGTGTAAAGTTGATAATATCGTCCTTTATGATTTAAAAGTTCCTCGTGATCCCCCCGTTCGATGATCTCACCATTTTCCAGTACCATAATGGCATTGGCATTTCTGACTGTGGACAGCCGGTGAGCGATAACAAAGGTAGTCCGGTTGGCCATAAGGCGATCCATCCCCCGTTCAATATGCTTTTCTGTTCTTGTATCTACGGAACTTGTTGCCTCGTCAAGTATTAAAATGGGGGCTTTGGAAATAGCTGCTCTTGCTATGTTAAGAAGCTGTCTCTGACCCTGGCTTAAATTTGCTCCATCTCCTTCTAAAACCGTTTGAAATCCGTCATGCAGTCTCATGATAAAGGAATAGGCAGACGCTGTTTTTGCCGCCTCGATCACTTCTTCATCTGTGGCATCCAGTCTTCCATAACGAATATTCTCCATTACGGTTCCTGTAAACAAATGGGTATCCTGGAGCACCATGGCGATGTTTTCCCGAAGATTTTCTCTTTTTATATTTGTGATATTCACTCCGTCAATGTTAATTTCTCCGCCCTGTATATCGTAAAAACGGTTTAACAAATTGGTAATTGTTGTTTTACCAGCTCCGGTTGAACCTACAAAGGCTATCTTCTGGCCTGGCTTTGCATAAAGGCTGATATCTTTTAAAATCACTTTATCCGCATTATAGCCAAAGGTCACGTTCTTTAATTCCACAAAACCATTCATTGGATCCAGCACTTTTGCATCTTCCCCGTCTGCAGGCTCCGGACTTTCATC
>SVDT01000216.1 GCA_015057775.1 Paenibacillaceae bacterium
TCCCAGCCGTTCCATGCACCGTATTCAGGAGTTACAGTGATGTTCGGATATTTTGCCTGGAAAGCTTTGATTGCTTCCTCAGTTGCTGCATGTCTTGTGTCGCCACCCCACCATGAAAATTTCAGTTCTACTGGTTCTGTAGAAGTTGTAGCTCCAGCAGTTGTTGTTTCAGCCGCTGCTGTAGTTGTTTCTGCAGGTGCAGCAGTTGTTGTTTCAGCAGTTTTGCCTGACCCGCATGCAGATAGAGACATTGCCATAACAGTCGCTAACCCCATTGCTGTCCACTGTTTGATTTTTCTCATCTTTTTCTCTCTCCTTTTTCTCTCCCTCATAAATGAGTTCTTTAAAAGTTCCATGTAAATGTTTTCGCATTTTCAATGTAGAAATATGTACTTTTGCGTAAGCGCTTACACAACACTTTTTTATTATTATAACACCTATGTCCTTATAATTCATTTCAAATTCGGCACAAAACATTGCATATTTTGACATCCTATGTTATTATTTTAGTAGTATTAGCCAAGGAGAATGCAAATAATGAAAGTACTTACTTCATATTCGGAAGGAATTGACCGGTGTTTTGAAAGCCATTACTTTTCCATTGCACATCTGCACAAGGAAAGCAGTGTTTTAAGCATGCACAGCCACCGGTGCTGTGAGTTCTACTTTTCCATTAGCGGCGGACGTACCTTTTTAATTGAAGATAACAATTACCGCATAGAGCCTGGCGATTTATTTATGATTAATCCCCGGGAGAAGCATCAGATTCTTCAGATGGATTCGTCCATTCCCCATGAACGGTATGCTGTTTTTATTGATCCGGAGTATTTAAAGACTATTTCCACTGATTATACGGATTTAACCTACTGTTTCACCCACCGGCCGGATAACTTTTCCCACAGAATCCACTTAAGCCAGGGTCAGCAGCGGCGATTTACCTACTATTTTAATAAGATGGCAGTAGAGGAGGGGTTCGGACACGATGTGGAAGAACGCTCTGCTTTTGCAGAGTTTATGGTGTTTTTAACAAAATGTGCCACAGAAGCGGATCTGGGAGAACAGTCAGAAGAACAGAGACAGTATTTTAACAGCAAGGTGGCAGATATTATTACCTATATCCACCATAACATTGATTCTTCCTTAAGCATCGGGGAGATTGCAGCCCATTTTTATTTAAGCACCTCGTACCTTTGCAGACTCTTTAAAAAAGGGACAGGTACTACCATCAACTCCTATATTACCACCAGAAGAATTGAACTGGCGCAGACGCTTTTAGCAGGCGGATACAGTGTCAATGAAGTATACAGCATGTGCGGCTTTAATGATTACAGCAATTTTTTTAAAGCCTTTACAAAGAAAACAGGAATTTCACCGAAGAAATTCGCACAAAACAGTTTAAGTTAAACGGGAATGAGGCGGCCTGCCTCATTCCCGTTTCTTTTCTATGACTGATATTCCCATCCGCACCGCTTCATCTCTGTATATGCAAGAAGGAATGGTCCTACACCCTTTGCATCATCTTTTACAACTGGCTCAGACATATAGTACTGGAAGGTCCCGTCTCTTCTGTCTTTTCCGCCCAGACCTGCCACCAGACAGATTCCGCCTAAGCTCATATTTCCTTCTTCCATATGAAGATAGGTTTTACAGATCCCTTCAAATGCTTTTTTTCCGTATTCTGCATAGGACTCAGGCAGATAGCCAAGGCGCACGCCTTTTAAAATGGCATAGGAAAAGATTGCGCTTCCGCTGGTTTCCAGATAGTTTTTATCCATTCCTCCCAGATTAACCACCTGATACCACATGCCGCTTGGATCCTGATATTTTAACATGGCATCAATCAGAGACTGGAATGCTTCCTTCATCTGGTGCAGTTCGTCCTGCTCCTTGTGATTATCTTTGTCCATGGTATCAAGAAGGGCCATGGAGTACCAGCCCAGTGCTCTCAGCCAGAAATTCTGGGAAAGTCCTGTGACTTTATCACACCAGAACATCTCTCTGGAGGAATCATAGGCATGATAGTAAAGTCCTGTTTCACTGTCTTGCATATGTTTTGTTATATTGGCAAACTGGCTGTAAATATCTTCGCATTTCTTTCTGTCATTGAAGCGGGCCTCATATTCCATATAAAATGGCTGGCACATATAAAGACCGTCGAGCCACACCTGGTTGGGATATATATTTTTATGCCAGAAATTTCCCTCTTTTGTTCTTGGCATCTTCTCAATCTGGCTGTAAACCAGATCAATTGCCTTTCTGTACTTTTCCTTGCCAGTCAGATCGTAAAGTTCAAACAGGGTTTTTCCTGCATTTACATTATCAATATTCAGCTCTTCTACATCATAGCCCTCTATGGATCCGTCTTCCTTTACACGGTAATCAATAAACGTATCTGCAAATTCCAGATATTTCGAATCCTTTGTAATGGAATACATCTCCAGGATTGCCTTAATCATGCAGCCGTCAATGTAATTCCATCCGGCTTTCTCTCCCTGAAGAATCTTTTCAATATTCCAGACCGGACGGTCCGGAGTACTTTTTTCCATTAGTTCATTGATATATCGCTCAATTACATCCATGTTTCGTTTCCTCTCTTTGTTCATGATCAATTTCTCTTTGTCCATAAAACCCCTGTTTTTTATCATAGCATGGTTTTTCTGACTTGTCACGGATGAGATTGGCTGGTAATCAATGACTGTACAATATCCATAATTTAACCTGCCATTTTTTATGAACTTTTTATCTTACTTCTATTAAAACTTATGATAAGATAATCTGGATTACATCAGTTTCAGATAACGAGAAGCAGTTTAGAAAAGGGAGCATTACATATCATGAAGCAGTTTACAGAACCGATTCGTATTACCAAAAAGCAGACCGGCAAAGAAAAAGTGACCGCTGCCGCATCTTTAAACGCCTACCTCTTAGACCCTGTCTCTGTTGCTCCAAAACGTCTGCGTCCGGCAGTGATTATCTGCCCGGGAGGCGGTTATGAGCACTTATCGGACCGGGAAGGAGAACCCATTGCCATGCAGTTTCTATCCATGGGCTGCCATGCATTTGTTCTTAATTACAGCATAGCTCCGGAGGAATTTCCTTATCCACAGATGGAGCTGGCTAAATCCCTCTCAATGGTTCGTTTCCATGCAGATGAATGGCTGATCGATCCTGAAAAGATTATCGTCTGCGGTTTCTCAGCTGGAGGCCATCTTGCCTGTAGCCTGGGGGCATTCTGGAATCAGGAGTTCTTATACGGACCGTTGGAACTTACTCCGGAAGAAATTAAACCAAATGGCATGATACTGGCATATCCGGTGATTTCTTCCGGTCCTTCCTGCCACCAGGGTTCTTTCCTTAATTTATTAGGAGCCGATTGGGCAGACGAAGCTGCGCGCCGCCTGGTTTCTCTTGAGCATCAGGTAGGTTCCCACACTCCGCCTGTGTTCCTTTGGCATACCTCTACTGACGATGCCGTACCGGTAAAAAACAGTTACTTATTGGCTGATGCACTGACGGAGCACGGTGTCAGCGTGGAGATGCATATCTACCCTGCAGGCTGCCACGGACTGTCTTTGGCAAACAGGGAAGTTTCCGGGGAGGATGGCCGCTGTATCGTTCCACAGTGCCAGAACTGGATCTCTCTTGCTAAAACCTGGCTGGAACATCTGTAGGCATCAAAAAGGCGGGGCAATCGGAGTATTCCTACTTCCGGCTGTCCCGCCTATTCTATCAATTAACTGTTCTTATTAACGAACCAGCATCTTACTGATCTGATACTGATCTTCCGGAATATCCTTGGTCATAGCCAGTGCTTCCTGAATATCAAAATCAACGAATTCTCCGTGCTTATAGCCTACAACACGGTTACTCTTTCCTTCGCAAAGCAGTTCTACCGCTCTTGCTCCCATGATGGAAGCATACACACGGTCTTTACAGGTAGGTGCTCCGCCTCTTTGCATATGGCCCAGAATGGTTGCTCTCGTCTCAATACCGGTAGCAGCTTCAATTCTCTTTGCCATGGAGGAGGAATGACCGATTCCTTCTGCATTGATAATAATATGATGCTTCTTTCCCCGCTTTCTGTTCTCGATGATGCGGTTAATCAATGCCTGCTCATCTCCGTCATACCGCTCTGGCAAAAGGATGTCCTCTGCTCCGTTTGCAAAGCCGCACCAAAGTGCAATGTATCCGGCATTTCTTCCCATTACTTCAATAATACTGCAGCGCTCGTGGGAAGTAGATGTATCACGAACCTTATCAATGGCTTCCATGGCAGTGTTCACTGCAGTATCAAAGCCAATGGTATAATCCGTACATGCGATATCTAAATCAATGGTTCCAGGAAGTCCGATGGTGTTAATACCAAGTGCAGAAAGCTTACCGGCACCGCGGAACGAACCGTCTCCACCGATGACTACCATTCCGTCAATGTTGTGTTTTTTACAGATCTCAGCACCCTTTTGCTGGCCTGCAGCTGTGGTAAATTCCTGGCATCTGGCTGTATAAAGAATCGTTCCACCCCTATGAATGATGTCTGATACACTGGTGCTGTTCATATCAACAATCTCTTCCTGCAGAAGGCCCGCGTATCCCCTCATAATTCCCTTTACTACCAATCCTTTATGGATTGCAGTTCTGACAACGGCACGGATCGCAGCATTCATACCTGGTGCGTCGCCGCCGCTGGTTAATACGCCAATGGTTTTCACTTGTTTTGCCATAGTAACTTCCTCCTGATTCACGGATATCTGTTTTTGTAAGTTTTACATTTCGTACACGTTGTATTCTAATTCATTTTGCCAATCTTTTCAAGTTTTTTTTCTACAAGTCTGACATTTATTTCACCAAGTTTTTTGGTTAAAATATCAATAAGTCCATCAGAAGCATTCACATTCCAGTTGGCCGGGAGCACTTTCTTTGCCCGTTCCCGCTCCAGATAGATGATTACGGAATCACTGCCCTCAGATTCCCGCAGCAGTTCAAGAACCTCCCGCTCCGATTCTACATAAGTATCCTTGTCAGGGAATTTTAGCCACAGTTCTTTTGGCACCGCCGAAAATGGAATGACTCTCTCACAGATCAGCTTTCCAACCGGATCATCTCCAACGGAAGCTCTGCCCTGGATAAACACCTTGGAATCCTCCACAAACAGCTCTCTCTTGCTTTCATAATCCTTTGGAAATACAATGACCTCTACAGATCCCACCAGATCTTCCAGGGTCAGGAATGCCATCATCTTGTTGTTTCTGGTAGTTTTTACGTTTTTGCCTGTAATCATACCACCAATGGTTACATAGGCACCGTCCTGAACGTTGGTCTTCTGGGTTTCCTCGTCTACGATAAAATCCACAGTCACTGCTGTAATGTGATTTCTCCAGGTCTCCTCATATGCTTCCAGCGGATGGCCGCTTACATAGATGCCAAGAGTCTCCTTTTCAAATGCAAGAAGATCTTCCTTCCCAAACTCACCCACATCAGGAAATGTGATCTGATAGTTGCTTTTCTCTTCCTCACCTGCAAGATCAAACAGGGTAATCTGCCCTTCCATGGTATTCTTTCGTTCCTTGCTCCTCTGATCAAGAAGCTCCGGCGCGATTAAAAGCTTCTGCTTTCTGGTACCGGGAAGAGTGTCAAGAGCTCCTGACTTGATGAAATTCTCAAGGGTTCGCTTATTGACTTCTTTGTTGCTCATTCGGTCGATAAAGTCTTCCATATCGTGATAGAGTCCGTTTGTTATCCTCTCTGCCACAATCTGCTCCACCACGGATTTGCCCACGCTTTTAATAGCAGAAAGGCCATAGCGAATGGACTTGCCTGAAACGGAAAATCCGCTTTCTCCCTCATTGATATCCGGCGGAAGTATGGAAATCCCCATCTGCCTGCAGCTTAGGATATACTCTGAAACCTTAGACACGTTGTCCATAACAGAGGTTAAAAGCGCTGCCATAAACTCCTGGGGATAATAGTATTTTAAAAATGCAGTCTGATAGGATACGACTGCATAAGCAGCTGCATGAGATTTATTAAATGCATATTTGGCAAAATCAATCATCTCATCATAGATCTGATTGGCAGTCTTTTCATCCACTCCATTGGCTATACAGCCGGTTACCCCTTCTTCCGTATTACCATATACGAAATTCTGGCGTTCCTTCTCCATAACATAAGTTTTCTTCTTAGACATGGCACGGCGCACCAGATCGCTTCGGCCCATGGTATATCCGGCGAGGTCGCGGACGATCTGCATAACCTGCTCCTGATATACGATACATCCATGGGTGGGACCCAGTATGTGCTCCAGCTGAGGACAGTCATAGGTGATGGAATTCCGGTCATTCTTGCCCTTTAAATACTTGGGAATAAAATCCATGGGGCCGGGACGGTAAAGAGAAATTCCGGCGATAATATCTTCCAGACTCTCCGGCTTTAACTCCTTCATGAAACTCTTCATGCCGGAACTTTCCAGCTGGAATACCCCGTCGTCCTTTCCGGAACCGATGGAATCAAGCACAGCCTTGTCATTGTAATCAATCTGGTCCATATCAAGGACAAGATCCCGGTTCTTCTTTATTGCTTCAACTGCATTCTGAATTACCGTAAGGGTTCTAAGCCCCAGGAAGTCCATCTTTAAAAGTCCCAGCTCTTCCAGTGTAGTCATGGTAAACTGGGTGGTTATGGTTCCGTCCGCCGCTTTTGACAAAGGAACGTATTCATCTACGGAAGTACGGCTGATTACCACTCCAGCCGCATGCATGGAGGTATGTCTTGGCAGTCCTTCCAGACGCATGGACATATCAATTAAGTATTTTACTTCGGGGTCATCGTTATAGGCGCTACGCAGGTCAGGGCTTTGTTTCAGCGCCTTTTCCAGTGTCATGCCTAGATCACCCGGTATCATCTTGGCAATGGCGTCACAGCGGGCGTAAGGCATATCCAGTACCCTTCCTACGTCTCTCACCACACCCTTTGCTGCCAGGGTACCGAAAGTAACGATCTGAACCACCTGATCCTTGCCGTACTTCTCCACTACATAGTCAATGACTTCCTGTCTCCGTTCAAAGCAGAAATCCACGTCAATATCAGGCATGGAGAC
>SVDT01000217.1 GCA_015057775.1 Paenibacillaceae bacterium
AGTCAGAATGGAATGCCTATAAAAATTCAGGCTTTAGTCTCCAGAATCATAGCTGGACACATTCCTATATGAGTAACTGGAGCTATCAGCAGGTTTATAACGATTTCCAGCAATGCAACACGGCGATTCAAAATGCCGGAAAGCCCAGACCCACCAAGGTGAGACTGCCTTATCTTTACAGCAATAATACAATTACCCAGGCATGTTCTGCATTAAATCTTGCCATTGTCACCCCGACAGTTTACACCAGTGACTGGGAAGGTGCCAGTACAGAAACGATTATCAATTCCTGTAATAACTTAAGAGCGGGAGGAAATCCTCTCATGCATGACTCTTACCAGAATACTCTTAATGCGTTACCAACCATAGTTAATAATTTAAAGAACCGTGGTTTTGGTTTTGCGCAGTATTAAAACGGACTATTACATAACTGATATGCGCTGCCCTGATTTGGGCAGCGTTTTTGCTCACAAAATGAAAAAAGGGGAGAAATATGATAAAAAAGCTTTGGTTGCCGTTCCTGTTTGTATTGTCTCTTATTATTGCGTTTTTTATATTTTTCAGGGAAGAAAGTCCCAAATCCTGGGAACAGGCCAACGGGCCTTACGGAGGATATATTCATTGTCTGGCAGTGGAAGATCAGAAGATTTTTGCAGGAACCCAGGGAAATGGCGTGTTTTATTCATCTGATCAGGGGAATAGCTGGAAGGCGGTTAATTCCGGTTTAACTAACAGCTATATTCATTCTCTGGTAATCAGTGGCCCCAATCTATTTGCTGGGACAAGCAGTGGCATCTTTGTATCACCTGTAGAAAAAATGGATTGGAGATCCATAGATTCCCAGTGGGAGGATCTTATGGTATATTCCCTTGTTGCAGATGAGAGGTATCTGTATGCAGGCACCAGCAGAGGCGTGCTTTACTCGGAAGATAACGGCTTAAAATGGATCAAAGCCAGCCAGGGGCTGACTTCAGGGGATGTAAAAGCAATTGTGGTAAATGGTGGGGAGATATTTGCAGGAACAGAGGAGGGAGGAATCTATCGTTCCCAGGATCATGGCGCCAGCTGGTTTGGAGTTAATACCGGCCTTACAACCTTGCAGGTCAATGCGCTTGCAGGAAGTGAATCTGCCATTTATGCAGGCACAGCAGGCGGCGGTGTATTTGTATCCACAGACAGGGGGGATAGCTGGAAGCCTTTAAACAGCGGTCTTGGCAGTAAAAATGTCAATACCATTACGGTGAGTAAAGACGGTGTCCTTGCCGGTACGGAAGTTGGAATATTTCTCTTAGAAGGAACAGGCTGGAAAGCAGTAAACAACGGGCTGTCCAATCCTTATGTATATTACCTGACTGCAGATGATTCCTGTTTTTATGCAGGGACTGATGGGGGAGGTGTGTTTATTTCTACTGATCATGGTGGGAGCTGGAATAAAATAAACCAGGGATTAATTAATACCCATATCAGTTCGTTTGCAGTGAAAGGAAGGGGTGTTTTTGCCGGAACCAGCGGAGCCGGAATATTTATTTCCAGAGACGGCGGATTAAACTGGAGGGAAGCCGGGGCAGGATTAACAAATCCCTTTGTATTTGCCCTGACCGTAAATGAATCTGGTATTTATGCGGGAACCAACGGCGGAGGGATTTATAAATCTGGGAATGATGGCAGTACCTGGCAGGCAGTTAATTCCGGGCTCACCAATCCGTTTGTCTATTGTCTTGCAGTAAGTGGAAATAATCTGTATGCCGGAACCTTCGGAGGGGGGATATTTTGTTCTGCTGACAACGGTAACAGTTGGAAAAGCATTAATAAGGATTTGAAAAATCTCTACATCAGTTCCATCACTGTAAGCGGCACAGATATATTTGCGGGAACATTTGGAGGAGGTGTGTTCCGGTCATCCAATCAGGGGGAAAACTGGGAAGAAGTAAACAGTGGCTTAACCAATGGGCAGATATTTTCTTTAACTGGCACTAATTCCTATCTGTTAGCAGCCACACCCGGAGATGGGGTTTTTATGTCCACGGACAGAGGGGACAGCTGGAGCCCAGTCAATACCGGTTTGACCAGTGGAATGGTTAATTCTCTTGCTATAAGAAAATCGGCAGTATTTGCCGGTACATATGGAGGTGGTATGTATCAATCTTCCAATCAGGCACAAAGCTGGAATGAATTTAGTTCAGGACTGGAAACGATGGATGTTTATTCAATCTTAATTGGTGATACACAGGTTTTGGCTGGGACAAGTGGAAGAGGAGTCTGGAAGAATCATAGTAAATAATATTGAAAGCGGTTAAAGTGTCAGTAATTACTTTAACCGCTTTCTTATTTGAATCATGGTCAGCAGTTTTGAATCGTTCCTTTTGGTAATAGGACAATCAGCGATTTTCATAAAGTTATAGGAAAGAGCTGCAAAGAGGTGAGCGAATGTTGACTGCAGATGAATTACGACAATTACAAAAAATAGATCCTGTTGGTACGGATCCGGACACATTAGTGGACATTTGTTCCGTAAAAATAAATACAGCACTGCCAAAAGAAGAACGGATCGATGACTTTATCAGACAGATTAAAAACCCATATCTGTTTAAATGCGGGGATCTGGTGATCCAATCTGTATTTCCAGATACGGACGTTACTTTAAATGACCGTCTAAAGCAATACTTAAAAAATGTATAATGCGAAATGAGGTCTTTATGGGTTTATCAGATGACATTAAAAAATATAAAGCTGCGATTTATATTCGGGTATCAAAAGATGACGGGGATAAGATGGAGAGCAACAGTATTTCCAACCAAAGAACTTTAATCCGGTCTTACTTAGAAAACAAACCTGATATAGAGATTTGCTCCGAACGAGTTGATGATGGATACAGCGGAGTATCCTTTGACAGACCTGCTGTCAAAGCAATGCTGAGTGATATAAGAAATGGATCTGTCAATTGTGTTATTGTTAAGGATTTGTCTCGTTTTGGTAGAAATTATATAGAAACCGGACGCTATATCGAACAGCTTTTTCCATTTATGGGTGTGCGGTTTATCGCGATTAACGATGGCTTTGACAGCGCCTGCAAACAAAGTCAGGCGGATGATATGATTATTCCATTTAAGAATCTGATCAATGATGCATATAGCAGGGATATTTCTGTAAAGGTACGAAGCGGACAGAATATACGCCGCTTACGGGGGGATTATATTGGCGCATTTCCGCTGTATGGCTATTTCCGTTCAGAGGAAAACAAATATAAGCTGGAAATTGATCATTATGCAGCAATGACAATCAGAGACATCTTTAGGTGGAAAATCCAGGGGATGAGCAATCAGGGAATTGCGAAGCGTCTCAATACAATGGGAATTTTATCCCCGTTGGAATACAAACGGATGCTGGGCTGGGCTTACAGCACCTCTTTCCAGCTTCAGCCAGTGGCAAAATGGTCAGCTGCTTCTGTTATGCGTATTTTAAAGAATGAAATTTATACAGGCACTATGATACAGGGGAAGGAAAGCAGCCCTAATTATAAAGTGAAAAAAAGATTTAAGAAACCCCAGACAGAGTGGATTAAAGTGGCTGATACCCACGAGGCAATTATTTCAAAAGATGATTTTTTTCTGGTAAAACGACTGCTGGCTGCAGATACCAGAACATCACCGGACAACGATGATCTTCATCTGTTTTCCGGACTGTTAAAGTGCGCAGGCTGCAATCATGGAATGGTAAGAAGAACTGTTAAATCAGGCGGAAAGACCTATGTTTATTACATGTGCAGAACGCAAAAAGAGAATAAAAACAAATGCAGCGGGAAATGCAGAATTGATGAAATCCGACTGACCGCCTGCGTCCTTAAGATCCTGCAAAAGCAGATACAAACTTCCTGTGAAATGAATGAGATTATGGATTATATTAATTCATTACCTTTAAAACAGGTGGATGTGAAAAAGGCAGATTTACGAATTGAAAAAAAACAGGAGGAGTACTCCCGCTGTCAAAAACTTATGATTGAACTTTATGAGGATTATAAAAAGGGAATTGTAAACAGGGAAAATTACGTTGCCTGGAAATCAAATTATGAAGAAAACTGCCATCAGATAGAGGAAGCTGTTCAGATATTAAATCAGGAAAGATGGGATCTGATAAATAATTATGAATTGCAAAACAGGTGGATTGAAGAATTCAAAAAAAACCAAAATATCCATGAGCTGTCACGGCCGATTTTAGCTTCACTAATAGAAAAAATTGATGTGATTGACAGAAATACCATGAAAGTATATTTTACGTTTCAACCGGGATATGAGTGTGCGTTTAGTGAAAACATGGGAGAAAGCCTTACGGGGGGGTGATTTCACTGGCAAGACCAAATAGAAATAACCGTGATTTACTGGATATCAAATCTTTGGGCACAACCTCACTATCAACGTATCAGACTGCTATTTATGCCAGGCTTTCCATTGAAGACAATGGCTGCGGCAGTGATTCGATTGAAAGCCAGATTGAACTGTTGAAAAAGTACATAGAGGAGAAAGAGGATCTGGCCCTAAAGCTTATCTTCTTTGATAACGGCATGACAGGCACTAATTTTGACAGACCGGGATTTATGGCCATGGTTGAAGAAATGAAAAAGGGGAATATTAATTGCATTGCAGTCAAAGACCTTTCCCGTTTTGGAAGAAACTATGTGGAAGCGGGCTATTATTTAGAAAGGATATTTCCATTTCTGGGGGTGCGCTTTATCTCTGTCAATGATAATTATGACAGTATCTCTGTTACATCCAATGAAGAACTGGCACTCTCCCTGAAAAATGTCTGTCACCATATTTATGCAAAGGATATTTCCCGTAAAATATGTACTGTATTTGATGCAAAAAAGAAACAGGGATTATATCTGGGCAGATTTGCGCCTTACGGATATAAAAAATGTGAGAACAACAAATACAAACTGGAGATTGAACAAGAGACAGCCGTAGTTGTACAAAATATTTTCAAACTTCGTCTGAATGGGATGAGTGCCTTTGGGATTGCCCGATTCTTAAATACCCAGGGGATTCCTTCCCAGAGTAAACGGTTGTTTGAAAAAGGTATGATTAAGGGCACAAAGGGAGAAGCCACTTCAAACTGGTCCAGCGGTTCCGTGCTTGGTATTTTAAAAAATCCTGTATACTGCGGTTGTATTGTGGAGCGAAAAAGCGATTCTGCTTATTATAAAGGAGGACAAAAGGCTGAAATTCCAAGGTCTGAATGGAGGTACATTGAACACACACATGAAGCAATTATAGATAAGAAAACCTTTGATCAGGTAAACAAGGGGTTCGTGCAATGAGCGGGCAATACACAATAGCGCTATATCTGCGGGTATCAGATGAGGATGAAAATCCAGATCATGGGTTGGAGAGTGAAAGCATTTCAAGCCAGCGTCTTCTGCTTCATGATTTTGTTAATGGACATGAGGAGCTTTCCTGTGGCAAAACCATAGAATTTATGGATGATGGTTTCAGTGGTACGAATTTTGAACGGCCCGGAGTGAAAAAATTACTGGATATGGCAAAGGTACACCAGATCGATTGTATCGTGGTTAAGGACTTTTCCAGATTCGGTCGGAATTATCTTGAAGTAGGAAATTACTTAGAACAGATCTTTCCCTTTCTTGGTATCCGTTTTTTATCAGTTAATGATCATTTTGACAGCTTTGAGAATATTGGAGCAGCCGGTGCCATCGAAGTAGGATTTAAGAATATCATTCACGAGGCATATAGTAAGGATCTTTCGGAAAAGATAAAAAGTGTTCGCCGGATGAAAGCAGAACAGGGGAAGTTTGTAACAGCTTTTGCACCCTATGGATATAAAAAGGCAGAAACAAGCAAAAACCAGCTGATTATTGATGAGGAATGTGCCGTTATTGTCAGACGTATTTTTAGTTTATTCTTAGGCGGAATGGGAAAAACTGCCATTGCCTGTTTATTGAACAAGGAAGGAATCCCATCTCCGTATATGGTGCGCAGACAGAGAAATGAAAGATTTCATTCCATTGTGGGGAAGAAAGAAACTTACTGGACTGCAGGAACGGTTTCCAGAATATTATCTGACCAGAGATATACTGGCGATGCAATCTATGGAAAGGTCAGGCCGGTAACCATTGGAAGCAAAAAAGACATTTCAGTTCCGGAAGAAGACTGGATCATTGTACCAGATGCACATCCGTTGATTGTGAAACGGGAAATATTTGAAACTGTAAGGTCAGGTAAAAAGAAGTACATCCTCCACCAAATCAGAAATAAAACCAGTGATACTCCAGGCTCTTTCCCAGAACCACAAGTGGAAAAAGGTATTTTGGCCTGCTTAAAATTCCTGGCATCATTAGTGGAAAAAGATTCAGATACAAAAGAGAATGAAAAATTTAAACTGTATAGACAGTTTAAAGCAGGGATCATTACTGAAGATGTTTTTGTAAGAAAAATTGCAGATATGGACACAGGGCATTCCAGCTTGCAATTGACTGCTTTATCTCAGGAAATAACAGAAGGATTTATAAGCTCTTTCCATGAAACAGCAGATGGGAGAGTTGTCGTAACATGGAATTTTAGCGATCTTTATGGGCTGTAATTTGCCCCTATTCAGACAGCCGAATATGTATCAAGACTGGAAAAAAAGGCATTGGAAAGGCTGAGGACAGAATTAAAAAGAAATGGGATATAAACATTGATTCTGCCCTGTCCATTTGATACAATAATAAAAAACAGTCAAAGGAAAAAATATGAGCGTAAAAAAGGACAGTAAAGTGGAAGAGCCTCTTAACTTAAAGAGGGAACTGTTTGAATGGCTGAAGATTATTGTCATTGCAGCAGTGATTGCATTTTTTATTAATACGTTTCTTATCGCCAACAGCAGGGTACCAAGCGGATCCATGGAGACCACAATTATGACCGGTGACCGGTTAATTGGATCGAGGCTGGCTTACCGGTTTGGCGGAGAACCCCAAAGGGGTGATATCATTATATTTGATCACATGACCGGGCCTGGAAATGAAGAGATTCATCTGGTA
>SVDT01000218.1 GCA_015057775.1 Paenibacillaceae bacterium
GTGCCCATGCCTCCACACCAAAAGAGGGCAATAATGCATTAACTGGTCTTTTGGTTTATTTAACAAAGCTTCCATTTGCAAAATGCCCTCAGATCACCATGATTGAACGCCTTCTTGAGCTGATTCCTCACGGTGATACAGAAGGGAAAGCCCTTGGAATCGCCATGAGTGATGAACTTTCAGGTGGATTAACTCTGGCATTCAGCCTTTTGGAAGTGACAGAGTCCGGCCTTTCCGGAACCTTTGACAGCCGCTGTCCCATCTGTGCAACAAAGGAAAATGTCCTTGACGTAGTAAAAAAGAATATGGAAGAAAAGGGATTTACCCTGCATAATGATTCCATGCGCCCGCCTCACCACGTAGACGGAAATTCAGAATTCGTAAAGACCCTCTTAAATGCCTATGAATCCTATACCGGGTTAAAGGGAGAGTGCATTTCCATGGGAGGTGGAACCTATGTTCATGAGCTGGATAACGGTGTCGCCTTTGGAGCCTCTCTGCCTGGAACGGATAACCGTATGCATGGAGCCGATGAGTTTGCTGTCATAGAGGAACTACTGGTGAGCGCAAAGATCTTTGCACAGGTAATAGTAGATCTCTGTTCATAAATATTATTTCCGTATATCAAAAAAACTATTGACAAATGAGATAAGAGGGCGTAAAATACGCCTCATAAAGATATACCTACTATCTCTGTAGGATTTAGGGAAAGGAGCGGCTGCCATGAGACGGTTAACAGCTATGCAGATGAATATGGATCAGATGAACGGCATGTGTATGATGATGTGTTGTTTCTCTGAATGCGTAAAAAACCGATAAAGGAATTCATTTGTATAGATTGTGATAGGAGTTCTCTGGAAACCGCATATGCGGAAGTTTCAGGTCGCAGGTCTGTGCAAGGCTTGCGGCCTTTTTGTACATAAAAAGAAAGGAAATGACACATGCAGTCAGAAGAACCTATTATTCAGCTGGTTGGGCTGGGAAAAGAATTTTTTACTTCAAACGGTCCCATTAAAGCATTGGACGATATCAATCTCTCCATTGAACGAGGAGAGATATTTGGAATTATTGGTTTAAGCGGTGCTGGTAAAAGTACCCTTGTCCGTTGTATCAACTATTTAGAGGTCCCCACATCCGGTGATGTGTTGTTTGAAAATCAGAGTCTGGCAGCCATGAGCCCCAAAAAGCAGAGACTTGCAAGACAATCCATGGGCATGATCTTCCAGCAGTTTAATTTACTTGCACAAAGGAATGTGTTACAGAATGTATGCTTCCCCCTTGAAATAGCTAACGTGCCGAAAAAGGAAGCAGTAAAAAGAGCCATGGAACTGTTGGAACTGGTCGGTTTAAAGGAACGGGCAAAAGCGTATCCTTCCCAGCTTTCCGGTGGTCAGAAGCAAAGAGTTGCCATCGCAAGAGCCCTTGCCACAAATCCAAAGATTCTTCTTTGTGACGAAGCAACCAGTGCCCTGGATCCCAACACAACGAAATCCATACTGGGTCTTTTAAAAGAAATCAATAAAAATATGGGAGTGACTGTAGTAGTCATCACCCATGAAATGTCGGTTATAGAAGCGATCTGCGACAGAGTTGCCATCATCGATCAGAGCCACATTGCGGAAGTCGGCTGCGTCGCTGACATCTTTTCCGGACCTAAATCCAAGATCGGCAGACAGCTGATTCTGGGAGACGCGGCAGAACAGGCCATACGGTTCGGCAGTAACAGAAGAATCCGCATATCCTTTGACGGACGTTCTTCCTTTGAACCAGTTCTTTCCAATATGATACTTGCCTGTAAAGTACCGGTAAATATTATGCATGCGGAAACCCGTGATATCGGGGGAACCGCCATGGGTCAGATGGTGATACAGCTTCCGGAAGAAGAAATTGACCAGAATCGTGTTTTAAATTATTTGAAAACAGCAAACATTAATTTTGAGGAGGTGAAGGATTATGACCTTTGATGCTGCAACTATAGCGATGTTAAAATTAGGTGTCTGGGAAACCCTGTTCATGACTTTCACATCATCCTTTTTCGCTTATTTAATTGGAATCCCCTTAGGAATCATTCTGATTGTTATGGATAAAGACGGGATTTATCCGGTTCCCTGGCTTCAGAGAATTCTGGGACTGATCATCAACCTGCTTCGGTCCGTACCTTTTATCATTTTGCTGATTATGGTAATGCCAATTACCAAGATTATTGCTGGAACGACCCTGGGAGCAAAAGCTGTCATCCCTCCTCTGGTAATCGCATCTGCACCTTATGTTGCAAGAGTGGTGGAATCTTCCTTTAAAGAAGTTGACGCCGGAGTAATTGAAGCGGCAAAATCCATGGGGGCTTCCGCTATGCAGATTATCTTAAAAGTACTTCTGCCGGAAGCAAAGCCTTCCCTTTTAGTAGGAGCAGCTTTATCCGTTACCACCATCCTTGCTTACTCCGCAATGTCAGGTTTTGTAGGCGGAGGCGGTCTGGGTGATATCGCTATCAAATATGGTTATTACCGGTATCAGACTGTGATGATGTTTATTACAGTTGCAATTCTTGTTATTATTGTCCAGGTGATTCAGGAGGCAGGCATGAAGTTGTCCAGAATGAGTGACAAGCGAATTAAATAGTAACTGCCACTGGCGTTATTAAATAAATTTTCAGGAGGAAAACATTATGAAAAAATCTTTTTATGCTTTAACCGCAACCCTGCTTTTGGCAGGAGCACTGACCGGCTGCGCAGGAAGCAAAGAAGCACCCGCTACCACTGCAGCAGCAGAGTCCAAGACGGAAACCACTGCAGCTGAGACAAAGGCAGAAACAGAGAGTAAGACAGAGGCTTCCGGCAAACTGGAGAAAATTGTGGTAGGAGCAACACCGGCTCCTCATGCAGAGATTTTAAATGCTGCAAAAGATATTTTAAAGGAAAAAGGATATGAGCTGGTAGTAAAGGAGTATACTGATTACGTTCAGCCAAACGTAGCACTTGACTCCGGCGACTTAGACGCCAACTACTTCCAGCATCAGCCATATTTAGATCAGTTTAATCAGGAAAAAGGAACTGACTTAGTCAGCGCAGGCTCCATTCATTATGAGCCATACGGAATCTATGCAGGAAAGAGTAAATCTCTGGACAGTCTTGCAGACGGAGCACAGATCGCTGTACCAAATGATGTATCCAATGAAGCAAGAGCATTAAATCTTCTGGCTGACAAAGGTCTTATCCAGTTAAAAGATGGTGTGGGTCTGGAAGCAACCAAGAATGACATTGTAAAAAATGATAAGAACTTTAAAATCGTTGAGGTAGAGGCTGCCCAGCTTCCCCGCTCTCTTGGTGATGTAGACATTGCAGTCATTAACGGAAACTATGCAATTGATGCCGGTTTAAAAGTTTCTGATGCACTTGCAGTAGAAGATGCGTCCTCAGCAGCAGCAACCCGTTACAGCAATATCATTGCTGTCCGTAAGGGAGATGAAACAAACGAAAAGACAAAAGCCCTGGTTGAAGCATTAACCAGCGATACCGTGAAAAAGTTTATTGAAGATACTTACAACGGAGCGGTTGTTCCTTCTTTCTAATAAGTAAATAGGGATCAAAACTATCGTGCAGCAGGAATTAAAAGCCCTGCTGCATTTTTTTGTGCAAAATGAAAGAAAAACTTCATTTTACATACAATGGAAAATAATGTATAATGCCTTTATTATGATTAAAAGGAGATGATAATTCATGGATCAGGATAATCAAATAAATTTGGATGATCTTTCTACATACCAACAGCCGCTGAAAAATAAACAGAATAATATGGCACTTGCCTCACTGATAATGGGAATTATCGGAATCGTCACTTCCTGCTGTTGTTTCGGAGGCCTTATCTTTGGAAGTCTGGGAATTGTATTCGCCCTGCTTTCCAAGACCCAGGATCGCTTTGAAGGAAATGCAGTGGCAGGACTGATTACTTCTATCATTGGTCTGGTGTTTACTGCAATCGTGTTTATTCTGTTTGTAGGATCGGGGCTGATGGAGGAACTTGCTGCAGGAGGAGGATTTTAGTGAAAATTTCATCAAAAGAATTGAAAAAACGTGCAAAACAGAAACTGCAGGGCAATTACGGACTCTGCGTTGGCGTTCAGTTAATTATAAACGCTATTGTATCAATCGTTTTAGTAATCATGTTTTTTGCAAGCCTGATTGCCGGACTTCTTGGATCTGGCAGTATATACGGATTAAGCGGCAATATGGCGGAATATATCATCATTATAGCGATTGTGGTGGTATCCATGATACTTATGGTTGTTCTCGTATCCCTGTTTACACCTGGAACCTTAAAGATCTATTTAAATATCAGTGAGAATAAACCAGTACATATATCAGATCTGCTTTATGGTTTTAAAAACAAGCCCCATAAATTTATTGGTCTGAATCTGATCATATTCCTGATTGCAATGGTTTGGTCCATTCCTTATTATGTAGTACTTGCAGTGGCAGAAATTACAAATTATATTCCGGTTATGATTGTTCTCCTGATTATTACCTATCTGCTGCTTTTAATCGGAGTTACGATTACATCTTTGTATCTGGCCCAGGCCGCGTTTATATTTGTGGAAGCGCCGGATAAAGGGATTTTCAGATGTTTAAAAGAGAGTGTAGAGATGATGAAAGGGCACAAGGGCAGTCTTTTCTATATTAATTTAAGCTTTATGGGACTGGTTCTTCTTGGATATTGCTCGTTTGGAATCGCATATCTTTGGATTATGCCGTATATGTACGCAACATTAACCGAATACTATAATGAACTGAAACCGAAGCTGATTCCCAATCCTGAAGTGTATCTTTGCGATTCTTCTTATGAATCCCTTAAGAAACAGGAATTTTAATTTGAAACCGTGTCACAGGATTTGCATGCGCATAGAATACACTATAGGAGGTGTGTCTTATGCGCATTTGCGATCTGAAGCAAAAAGAAGTGATTAATATCTGCGACTGCAGACGTCTTGGTTTTGTAGGAGACGTGGATTTTGATATGGAAACCGGCTGTCTGCTGGCTATCATTGTGCCAGGTCCCGGATGCTTTTGCGGCTTTCTGGTACGGGAAAGAGAATATGTAATTCCATTTTGTGATATCAGACAGGTAGGTCCGGATATCATACTGGTTAACGTGGATTTGGAAAAAGCAACGGAAAAATGCGGTATTTAATGGAAGATGGGCTTGCGAATATAAGGATTGTAAGTTATGATATACATAATAAAAGTTACAGTCCGAAAGACAGGAGGATCCGAGGCGTGAAATGTCCATTTTGCAACGAGGCAGATACAAAGGTCATTGATTCCAGACCGGCAGACGACAACAGTTCGATCAGACGCCGCAGACAATGTGAAAAGTGCGGTAAGAGGTTTACCACTTATGAAAAGCTGGAAACCATGCCGCTTATGGTTATAAAAAAAGATAATTCCAGAGAGGTTTATGACCGATCCAAGATAGAGTCAGGAATTCTTCACTCCTGCCACAAAAGACCGGTTTCGTCCCAGCAGATCGCTGCTATGGTAGATGAGATTGAAACCCAGGTATTTAACAGGGAAGAAAAAGAAGTAGAAAGCACCGTCATTGGAGAGCTGGTTATGAAAAAGCTTCAGGAAGTGGATGAAGTGGCATATGTAAGATTTGCCTCTGTATACAGAGAGTTTAAAGATGTGAATACCTTTATGGAAGAGATAGGAAAATTATTAAAGAAATAGGAGAGCTATGTTTCAGAAATTTTATCCAGATGAAGACGTAAATTCCACGTATGAAATACCCTTTGAGGATTTTTATAAAAAAGGAATCAGGGGTATTATTTTTGATATTGACAATACCCTTGT
Source organism: Paenibacillaceae bacterium (assembly GCA_015057775.1). Classification (GTDB taxonomy): domain Bacteria; phylum Bacillota; class Clostridia; order Lachnospirales; family Lachnospiraceae; genus Lacrimispora. The sequence continues at coordinate 5,847 of SVDT01000218.1, forward strand.
TCCCCATGGGGCACCAGCGGACAACCGGGCAAAGAAGATGTTTTTAAGGCTTCAGGATCTGGGAATGGAAACCTGTCTTTTATCCAACAACAAAGAGCCGAGAGTATCCGCGTTTGCTAAGGATACTGGCAGCCTTAATTATATTTTCAAGGGAAGAAAGCCTGGAGTGGAAGGGTATCAGCGAGCCATGAAGCTTATGGGTACCAATTCTTCCAATACAATTTTTGTAGGAGACCAGCTTTTTACCGATGTGTTTGGTGCAAAGAGGGCAGGGATCTACAGCATACTGGTCAGCCGGATTCATCCAAAAGAAGAGATTCAGATCAGATTTAAGAGGCTGTTAGAATTTGTTGTTCTGCATTTTTACCGTAAAGATAAAAAAAGAAACATTTAAAAAGCTGCTGACTTAAACGACGGGTAGATTTAATCTTTTCCGGTTATAATACCTGATAAGAAAATTGTTCTGTTGGACATGCAGATCTCTTTTTTAAACCGCAATTGATTATATTGCTAAGAAAAAAGGAGTTATTTGCAAAAAACGGTTGAAAATGAATTTATTTTAGTATAGAATATAAAAGGTTAAGAAGAGAATTCAAGGAGGAATATCATTTATGATATCAGCGGGTGATTTTAGAAACGGTATCACATTGGAGATCGATGGTACTGTATATCAGATTATGGAGTTTCAGCACGTGAAACCTGGTAAAGGTGCTGCTTTCGTAAGAACAAAGATTAAAGATGTGGTAAACGGCGGCGTTGTAGAGCGCACATTCCGCCCGACAGAGAAGTTTCCCCAGGCAAGAATCGACAGAGTAGACATGCAGTATCTGTATGCCGATGGAGATCTTCATAACTTTATGGATACCAGCAGCTATGAACAGGTTGCATTAAGCGATGATGTCGTTGGAGATGCATTAAAGTTTGTGAAAGAGAATGATACAGTAAAGGTATGCTCTTACAATGGTAAGGTATATTCTATAGAGCCTCCGTTATTTGTGGAACTGGTTATAACTGATACAGAGCCAGGATTTAAGGGTGATACTGCTCAGGGAGCAACCAAGCCAGCTACCGTAGAAACCGGTGCAGTGGTTTACGTACCTTTATTTGTTGAACAGGGTGATAAGATTAAGATTGATACACGTACAGGTGAATA
>SVDT01000219.1 GCA_015057775.1 Paenibacillaceae bacterium
GGCCAGATCCGCCACTGCTATCAGCAACGGTGATTTCACAAGCGTCATTCCCCTTCGCTCGGATGCCGATGTGTTAGGGCTGGCTCTTCAGAAAATTGAACGGGATTTAAATCAGGCACTCCTTATCGTCCACGACGCAGCTGACCAGGTTAACAGCGGCGCAGGACAGGTGTCTTCTGCTTCCCAGTCACTTGCTTCCGGAACTACAGAACAGGCTGCTGCCATAGAAGAGCTGACTGCCTCCATTGCCACAGTAGCAAAACAGGCACAGCAGAATTCAGAAAATATGCAGATTGCAGCCGGATATGTGGCCGCAGCTGACACAGGTGTTAAAAAAAGCAATGAACATATGAACAGACTGAATGTATCTATGAAAGAAATCAGCACTTCATCGGAAAAAATCTCCAGCATCACCAAGGTTATTGAGGACATTGCGTTCCAGACCAACATACTGGCACTGAATGCAGCAGTAGAATCTGCTCGGGCCGGCAGTGCCGGAAAAGGCTTCGCTGTTGTTGCAGATGAAGTAAGAAACCTGGCTGCCAAATCTGCGGAAGCCGCAAAGCAGACTGCTGCATTAATTGAGAATTCCGCAATCAGCGTCTCGGAAGGTGAGAAACTGGCAAAAGAAGCCTCTGATATACTCCTTGAAGTAGGGGAAAAGGCAAGACTTGCAGAAGTATCCATCAGAGAAGTGGAATCCACGTCATCAGTCCAGGTGGCTTCCATGGAGGAAATCAATCAGGGCATCAATCAGGTATCTGCCGTAATTCAAAGTAATGCAGCCACAGCAGAAGAAAGTTCTGCTTCCAGTGAAGAGCTTGCTGCACAGGCGCATGCCTTAAAGCAGGAAGTTGGAAGATTCAGGCTGTCACACAACAGCTAAGTTAAAAAGACTCAGGAATGGCTTCACGGCCTTCCTGAGTCTTTTTTTTATTCCAGATGTTTCATTGTATTACCAAGTATCTTGTATAAAAGATGGTAAAGTTCTTTCGCTTCTTCCTGGTTAAGAGGGACACACTGAGAGATCCGTTCTGGTATGGTTACCGCCTGCTCTTTTAACTGCTCGCCCTTCTCAGTCAGTTCTACAATGACACTGCGCTCATCTTCCTTGTCCCTGTTGCGGGTCAAAAGGCCTCCGGCTTCCATCTTCTTTAGCAGGGGAGTGAGCGTACCGCTATCCAGATAAAGGGTCTCACCCAATTGCTTTACAGTGACTTTCTTCCTGTCCCATAACACCATCATGGCAATATACTGGGTATAGGTTAAGTCAATCTCATCGAGAAACGGCTTATAAAGCCTGACAATTTCCCGGGCGGAGGCATAAAGCGGAAAGCAAAGCTGGTTCTCTATTTTTAATCTGTCATAATTCATCACGTTTCTCCGTTCTCCTGCTGTCCTGTATTTTATTACAGCAATTCTTTTATGCTTTCTTCCACCAGCTTCATATCAGCAGTTGGTTCAAATCTTCTCACTACATTCCCATCTCTGTCAACAAGAAACTTTGTGAAATTCCACTTAATAGCCGGCTCATTCTTATAATTGGGATTTGCCTTCTCAAACATCTCTTCCAGCACACTGGTCAGCTTGTGCTCCGGATCAAAGCCATCAAACCCTTTTTCCTTCACCAGATACTGATACAGTGGAATCGCATTCTCACCATTTACATCAATCTTTGAGAACTGTGGAAATGTTACGCCAAAACGTCCGGTACAGAACGTATGAATCTCCTCATCATCTCCAGGTGCCTGATTGCCAAACTGATTGCATGGGAAATCAAGAATTTCCAGACCGCTGTCCTTGTACTCTGAATAAATTGCCTGAAGATCGGTATAATGAGGAGTGAATCCACAGGCTGTTGCTGTGTTCACAATAAGAAGTATCTTTCCTTTGTAATCAGATAACTTTTTATCCTCTCCGGACATAGTTTTTACAGTAAAATCATAAACAGACATTGTAATACCTCCTTGTATCTATAATAAAAGATTATTTTTTAAGTTGCTTTTATTATAAAATACTTCTGTTGTCCTGTCAATAGTTTTATAACATTTAATTGCAACAAATTAATTTGGTCTATTTGTATTTTTTTGTTGACAGTAAAATTTCATAGTGGTATCATTTGTATGTACAAACAAGAGAGGTGATGTTTTGAACAAAAATAACACAACAGAGGAACAGGCCTGCTCTCTTAACAGCTGCCTGTTTTTTACCACAGTAAAGCTTTCCAGAGTGTTTGGCAAGATTGCAGAGGAAGCTTTTTCAAAAACCGGACTCTCTCCCAGTCATGCTCTTTTGCTTTATCTGGTTAACCAGAAAGAAGAGATACTTCAGAAGGAGCTGGGGGAAACGCTTCATTTAACACCTTCCACCATCACCCGGCTGATTGAAAAGCTGGAACACAAAAGTCTTGTTTCCAAACGATGTGAGGGAAAGTCCGTAATTTTAAGCACTACGCCCCAGGGTCTTGCACTTCAGAAAAACATTATGGAATCCTGGAATTTTCTTCATGAGCAGTATCATGGGATTCTGACAGAAGAAGAGACAGCTCAGTTTCTGACCCTCAGTAAAAAACTGCTGGGTAAACTTGAAAATAATTAAGGAGGATTTTTTTATGCAGGAGATTTTTAACAGACGGAGTATCCGTAAATTTACCACTGATGCCGTAGAACCGGAGAAGATTGACAGAATTTTGCGTGCAGCCATGCAGGCACCTTCAGCAGCCAACCAGCAGCCATGGGAATTTATTGTGGTAGAGGACAAAGAGAATTTAAAGAAACTGGCTGACGTATCTCCCTATGCAAAACCAGTGGCAGGATCAGCGGTTACCATTGCTCTTCTGGGAAATGAAAATGAATTTAAGGTTCCAAAGGGCTGGGAAGAAGATTTAGGTGCAGCTTCCCAGAATATACTGTTAGAGGCTGTTCACTTAGGACTGGGAGCCGTCTGGCTGGGTGTGGCCACTTCTGATATGGTGACTGAACAGGTACGCAGTTTCTTTCAGCTTCCGGACCATATCAAACCCTTCGGACTGATTGCCATTGGTTATCCCGATGGACAGAAAAATGAATTTACAGACCGGTATAAAGCAGAACGCGTACATTATGAAAAATGGGCATAAACAAAGGAGAATAAAATAAAATGATTAAGGTTGTTGCAAAAAATTATATTAAAGAAGATAAAATCAATGCATTTATTGAAGTCGCCACACAGCTTGTAAAGCAGACCAGAGAAAAGGATGCCGGCTGTATCCGGTACGAGCTGGTTCAGGACGTAAAAGATCCCCATATTTTAACCATGCTGGAAGAATGGGAAGATCAGGCCAGTCTGGCTGCTCACGGAGCATCTGAACATTTTAAAGATGCCATTGGTGCCATGAAAGAATTGGTTGAAAAACCAGGAGACAGTAATTTTTATAAAACTCTTATATAAAAGAAAGGACAAAATCCTATGAAACCTGTTTTTCCCGTGGAAAAAACCATCAGGGAGCGCAGCAGTATCAGGTCCTATGAGCCCCGCTCTCTCTCACCAAAGGAAACAGAACTGTTCCATGATTTTATTAAGACTTTAAACAATCCATTCTCTGTGGACGTAAGCTTCCGTATTCTGGAAAGCAGTGACGCATTGAAAGGAGAAAAACTTGGCACCTACGGAGTCATTAAAGGTGCCAGGAACTTTATTGGCGCCTCTGTACCGGATAGTGATCTGGCACTGGAGGCACTGGGATATTCTATGGAACATTTAGTTCTCTACGCCGTAGCACTTGGATATGGTACGTGCTGGCTGGGAGGTACCTTTGATAAAAGCGCCTTCTCACATGCCATGGAATTGAAAGACGGAGATTTATTTCCGGTTATTTCCCCCCTTGGATATCCCACTGGTAAAAAAAGACCAATAGAGTCGATCATAAAGTGGACCGCCAAATCTGACCAGCGAAAAGACTGGAATGAGCTTTTCTTTCAGGATGATTTCTCCTCTCCTCTGGCAAAATCCGATGCGGGAGATTTTGCTTTTGCCCTGGAAATGACAAGACTGGCACCCTCCGCTGTAAATAAACAGCCCTGGAGAGTTGTAAAAAGTCAGAACGCCTATCATTTCTACGAAGCAAAGACATTAAAGGAAGGGAAGAGCTCTGTTGATATCCAGCGAGTTGATGTAGGAATTGCTGCCTGCCATTTTGGTCTGGCTGCTGCAGAGAAGAAGCTTCCAGGTGAATTTAAAAAGCTTCCTGTTCCAGAAATAAAAACTTCTTCTGAAATGAAATACTTATTTTCCTGGGTTCTTCATTCATAAAAAACGGAGGTAGGTTAGTTTGAACATATTAGTAGTCACAGGTAGTCCAAGAAAAAACGGCAATACAGAAATTATGGCGTCTGCTTTTGCAAAATCAGCAAGAGAGGCTGGCCATGAAGTTACTGTCAAAGAGTTAAGCACCTTAAAGGTTGAACCATGTCTGGCATGCACCTATTGCTTTACTCATGACGGAGTATGTATTCAGAATGATGATATGAACAGCATCTTAACAGATTTAAGTCAGGCAGACATGCTGGTACTGGCTTCCCCCGTGTACTGGTTTGATGTATCCGCACAGACAAAGTGCTTCATTGACCGAATGTACGCATTTGCAAAAAAAGGATTTCATATCAAATCCATTGCCATGCTTTTAAATTCCGGAGCTGACGGAGTATACGACGCAGCAAAAACCCAGTTAAATTCCATTTGCTCTTATTTGAAATGGGAAAACAAAGGGGTAATCACCATATCAGGTATGGCTGAAAAAGGAAGCATGCTTAAATCAGAAAAATTAGACCAGGTTCGGGATTTTGCAGCCAGCCTGTAGATGACAGCCAGATGGACCAATATTATTTTATGTGACTCTGTCACAGACATTTTTCTTCTGACGTCCTATACTGAGAGTGTCAAAAACATAACAAGCTTATTTTAATGAAATTTTTCATATATCAGGAGGCGCACCATGAAGAAAACTGTTATAATCGGCGGAGTCGCAGGCGGAGCCAGCTGTGCAGCCAGACTCAGGAGACTGGATGAAGATGCTCAGATACTCATTCTGGAGCGGGGTGAGTATATTTCCTATGCAAACTGTGGTCTTCCTTACCACGTAGGTGATGTAATCAAATCCAGAGATGCTCTGCTTTTACAGACGCCGGAAGCCATGAGAAAGAAATACGGAGTTGATGTCAGAGTAAAAAATGAAGTAACAGCCATAGACAGGGAAAACAAAAAAATAACGGTCCGGAAACTGGAAACAGGGGAATCCTATGAGGAATCCTATGATACTCTGGTCATTTCCACAGGTTCCTCTCCTGTCCGCCCGCCTATTAAAGGAATTGAATCTTCCAGAATTCAGACTCTGTGGACTGTTCCGGATACCGACCGCATCCGTGGTCTTATTAAAGAAAAAGGGATTAAAACTGCTGCGGTTATCGGCGGAGGCTTTATCGGACTTGAGATGGCTGAAAATCTTCGTCATGCCGGTCTTAGCGTATCTCTCATCGAAATGCAGGATCAGGTACTGGCACCCATCGATTTTGAGATGGCTCAGCTGCTTCATGAAAACATCGTCCAGAACCAGGTCTCCCTTTATCTTGGAGACGGAGTTTCATCTTTTGCTGATGAGAACGACTCTGTGTCTATTACCTTAAAAAGCGGTAAGATCTTAAAAGCAGAACTGGTGATTCTTTCTATTGGCGTACGTCCAAACAGCGAACTGGCTAAATCCTGCGGTCTGGCTGTCAATGAGCGGGGCGGAATTATTGTTGATGATACCTTAAAAACCTCAGATCCTGATATCTATGCTGTGGGTGATGTGATCGAAGTCAGCGATTTCACCTTCGGAGATGCTGCCATGGTGCCTCTTGCAGGCCCTGCCAATAAGCAGGGACGTATTGCTGCTAATAACATTGCTGGCGGAAAAGAAACTTATAAAAAAACCCAGGGAACCTCTGTTGCAAAAGTATTTGATTTAACTGCTGCTTCAACTGGTGCCAATGAAAAAGCACTGATAAAACGAGGTTTGAAAAAGGGAACTGATTATGAAAGTATCATCATTACCCAGAATTCTCATGCCGGTTATTACCCCGGAGCAGTTCCCCTCACATTGAAACTTTTATTCTCCATGGATGGAAAGACCATTTACGGTGCCCAGATTGTGGGTATGGATGGCGTAGATAAGCGGATCGATACACTTGCCGTTTCCATACGCCTTGGAGCTACAATTGAAGATTTAAAATATCTGGAATTGGCTTATGCACCTCCATTTTCTTCTGCCAAGGATCCGGTTAATATGGCGGGATTTACCGCTGAGAATCTTCTGGAAGGAAGAGTTTCCTTTGCTTCCTGGGATTCACCGGATAAAAATACAGGTGCACAGCTGCTGGATGTCAGAGAGGATGCAGAGCTGATGGCTTTTGCACTGCCCCAGGCGAAGCACATTCCACTGGGACAGCTCAGAGACCGGTTAAAAGAACTGGATCCTACCAAAGAAATCATCACCTTCTGTGCCATTGGAGTCCGTGCCTATAATGCAGCACGTATTCTGATGCAGAACGGGTTCGCTCATGTAAAGATCTATCCGGGCGGAGTAAGATTTTATCAGTCCACCCACTACCAAAATGACACCACCCCAAAAATTACCACGCCGGTCTCATTTTCAGATAACGGTCAGATGGATACGAAGGACATTCCCACAGCAGCCATGCGTCTGGATTGCAGCGGTATGCAGTGCCCCGGTCCCATCATGAAGGTTTTTGAAACCATGAAAGACATGAAGGAAGGTTCGGTTATGGAAGTCTCCGCTTCTGATCCAGGTTTTGCCAGAGATATCGGAGCATGGTGCCGCAGAACAGGCCA
>SVDT01000220.1 GCA_015057775.1 Paenibacillaceae bacterium
AACTTGTTGCCTTTCCCGGCACACACTCAAAATGTATGCGCAACTCAGTACGCCTCTTGGTTTTTATGCGTACATGATCCCCGCGGATCTCCTTACCGCAGATATAGCAGATATGTATTTCCTGTTGGGGGGGGGTATTATTTTTTTTCTTACCTGCCATCTCCACACCTCCGCATTCTCTGCCCAAGTTCTGCTATCATTTCAGCAACCACCTGCTCCATGAAGGGATACTTCTTCATCAGCACTACCGCCCAGGTATTCATTCGCTCCCATTCGTCTGATTGCTTCGGGAGAACCTTTCCACGATAATTGAGCCAGAACTTGTTATAAACCTCCTCAAAGCCTTTCTGTACTTCCTGATCCGTCATAAACTTTCCACCTTCACATAAATCCCAGGAAGATCTGACCAAAACTTTTCAGTTATCTCTGAGGCCACCTGCGCATCATCTTTCCAGAAGTGGAGCTCCGTCATAACGTCTTTAAGGAGTTTGACCAGATTGTCTGTATCGGGCTTGCTGGTCTTATATTCTCCGTTCTGGTGTTTTCCAGTAATGGGGAAGCACCACTTTGTTATCAACCGCACCGGACCAATATACCTCTCTTTCGGTACATGCTGCCCTAAGTGAGCCAACAGCTTCGCCCTGGCTGCCTTTAATTCTTCTGGCTCATAAAAGACCGGTTTCCCATTCACCACATGAACCTGCTTCTCCTGATGGGTTACGGTGGGAACCTTTTTCATTGGCATAAAGAATTCAGTCACCATGATAATTAACTCCCTGCCATGTCTTTGTCTCAGAATTAAATTTGACGACACCAGCTTGTTTAATATTGTTCCAGATATAATTCCAAGTTTCTGGATTTTGGAAGAGCCACTTCAAAACCTCACTGTGCTGAATATTAAATTCCTCTTCCGGTATAGAATGTTTTAGTGGTGGCATCTTTTTTGCTATGTTTAATAATTTGCTTCTTTTCTCTCCCGGCATTCACTTCACCTCTTTAAAATTTTAATGTATGAATTTTTTACTACTTCGGAAATTCGCCTTGTCATGGGGAGGGGGAAGGGACAGGGCGGGCAGTGCTTAAGCCCGTCCTTTCCTACCCCCGTGACCACGCTTGCGGGGGAAAATGTTATATTATAATATAGAGTCTTCCCCGCACTAAGGGGATTCCTGTTTTTAAGACTTCCCCGCACTTATACCACTTTGACGGGGAGGACTGTTTTTAAGTGTTCCCCGTAAATTACCGCTTGACGGGGATTCCTTATCATTCAGGCTTTCCCGTACCTTGCTTATCATCATTTTTCAGAATAAAACCATCTTCAATTATGTAACCACCGTGCTCTTTCACCCGATCACGGATCGTTCTATCCGATACACCAAGGTACTTCGCTACATCATTTACAGTCGGTTTCTCTCCATAATTGCTGCCCTCGATTGCCTCTTCCAGGGCTGTCTTTCGGTCTGCTTTTCGGCTCTTGGCATTCTTTTTGTTCTTTGCGCTGCCCCTTTGCCACGGCGCCTGCTCTGCCTCTGGCTGGATATCTCCCAGTACTCCGGACTGATCTACCACATGAATTGGGTAATTAAACCAGAGATTTTGCGGTTCAAACTTAGAAAACTCTCGTAAGGTTCCTTCAATTCTCCATGCTGTCATTGCCTTTACTTTTGCTTTGGCAGCCTCGATATTACGCTCCAGGGCTATCATCTGCCACTTGTCCAGCTTCTCTTTGCAGTAATTAAGTATTTGGAAGCTACTGCACAAATCGTCCTGTGAAAGATCATCTTCCCACTTAAAGTGCGCATCAAGGTACTGTATGCAGGCGTCACACACTGCTTTATTCTCCTGCTGTTTCATTAACTCCTCGGTTGTTTCAAGCTCTATTAAATCAATGAGTGCATCCGGATCCCTGGCAAATACTCCCGATCCACTGGCACGATCCATGGACTTCTTTCCGCCCTGGCTTCCCTTGCTGTGATGATGGCAGTAGATCACCGCCACCCCAAGCTCCGTACACACCTTGTCAAACTGATTACAGAAATTAGACATCTGATCGGCGCTGTTTTCGTCACCGGTAATGACCTTATAGATCGGGTCAATGACAATGGCTATGTAATTCTTTTTCGCAGCCCTGCGGATCAGCATGGGTGCCAGTTTATCCATAGGACGGGACTTTCCTCTTAAGTTCCAGATATCTATGTTTTTAAGATTGTTTGGCTGCCACCCAAGAGCCTGATATACATCTTTGAAACGGTGGAGGCAGCTGGCCCGGTCAAGCTCCAGATTTACATACATGATCTTTCCCTGTGTGCAATCCCAGTTAAGCCACTTTTTTCCCTCAGCTATGGCGATACACATTTCTATCTGAAGAAAGGACTTTCCCGCCTTTGATGGTCCTGCAATCAGCATCTTATGCCCCTGACGTAGCATTCCATCAATCAGGGTGGGCGCCAGCTCCGGGAGATTGTTCCATACATCGTCCAGGCTTTCCGGATCCGGTAGATCATCATTGATGGACTCGATCCATTCCTTCCACTCTGCCCAGCTCTCTTTCCCAATATTGGTATCAACAATGAACTGCTTTTTATCCCCACGCATAACGCCGGGCATTCTGGACAGTCTGGACGGGTTACGGTTCTGTTGATCAATGGCAAGCCCGTTCTTTTTGCAGATATCGTATAAATAATCCACTCGCTTGCGGTACTCACCGTAATCTGCGGCGTCAACCCTTACAATAGCATGGAGACTCTTTCCACCGCTGTGTACAAGACAGGCAACCGGTAATTCCAGTTCCCGGATAATGGCGTGCTGCTTCTCAATCTCCATGGAGTCTGATTCCACCAGTGCATACTTAAAATCAGTGACATTTTCGTTCTTAGCACCTTTTCCATCCATGGGATTAAACCGGATCCAAGCACCACCTTCCGGATCATAGTCTCCTAATACGCTACCAATATCTCCATTGCACTGTGTTAAAAGCTCAATCAACTGCCCAGCTGTCCTGCCGTAAGCTCCTTTATCTGCAGGAAGGTATTTCTGATCCTTCTTCCAGCTCTTTACTACATAACCGACATTCTCCCCAGCCTCAAACAGGGTTTCTAAATACTTGATAAGTTCCCCGGCTGGATCCCACTGTCTGGGCTCAATGACTTCTCTTTCCTCTACCCAGTTTTTATCAACTACAACACCATCTGCTGAAACGGTATCGTTCCAGTCAAGGGCAGTACCGGGATCGTAAGGTGGAGTCCACCCCTGATCCCTGGCATATTGGACAATGGTCCCACCTGTCACCGGAGTACCGGCCCCGTGGAAGCCCCGCCATTTCTTTTCACACTCCCCTGCGTGATACCGCTGGTCGTTCATGCTCCATCGGTCCCACACATCAACGGAATACCCTTCATGCTGCAGAGCCATGCCGACATTAATCCAGTCCTGGTAATTAAGCTCTGATGGGTCTATATGATTTAGGACCTCCATGAGGTCGTATGTACTATCCATGTTTCAAGTCTCCTTATTCCGGTATATACTCACGCGGATTTACGCCAGAAGGTGCACCCCGCCAGCCTGCCGCTGCGATACGGTCAATCATGTTTTTAGCATTGTCAAAATTCCATGTTCCCACATGCTGAAAGCCATACTTTTCTAAGCAACGGATCTGTTTGGGAGTACTTAAGTTTTCTTCCCGGCGTTTATTCAGTCGGTCTAAGATCAGACTGGCTTTTCCGGCATTATCTATTTCATCTGGCATGATTCCCCGCTTTTCCAGTTCTTTCTTTTGCTTATCAGAGGGTGGCGACATTTCCCAACCAAAGGATGGAACGTATCCGGATAAATCCTCCGCCTGAATACTCATTTCAAACTGTAACGGATCCACCAATGCTTTCTTACGCTTCTTCATTTCTTCCAGCTTCTTTGCAAGGGCTTCTTCCCTCTGTGCAACAACATCTTCTGCGGCTTGTTTTTCTGCTGCTTCGATATCAACGGGACAGCCTGCCTGCTCGATATTCTCAGTCATTTTCCGGGCTACTTCCTCATCCTGGCAGATCAGACTGGCAGGGTGGCAAAGCTCATGTCGCTCGGTATGCCATAAGAAATCCAGTAAGAGTAAGTGGTCTTTTCCGGGGAACAAGCGCGTTCCACGTCCTACCATCTGGCTGTAAAGGCTACGCACCTTTGTGGGACGAAGCACCACAATACAGTCAACACTGGGGCAGTCCCATCCTTCCGTAAGCAACATAGAATTACACAGAACGTTATAATCTCCCCGATCATAGGCTTCCAGTACTTCTGCGCGGTCCTTGCTGTCTCCGTTTACCTCTGCAGCCTTAAATCCTTTGCTATTTAGAATGTCACGGAATTTCTGGCTTGTTTTAACCAGAGGAAGGAACACAACCGTTTTCCGATCCTTGCAGTGCTTTTCCATTTCATCTGCAATTTGATACAGATATGGATCCAGTGCGGTCGCGATATCTCCGGACTTAAAGTCTCCAGACTGCATTCCCACTGCTGATAGATCCAGCTTAAGGGGAAGGGTCAGGGCTTTGATCGGAGAGAGATAACCGGCTTTAATCGCTTTTGGAAGTGTATACTCATAAGCCAGACTGTCAAAGCATTCCCCCAGATTTCGCATATCACCACGATCCGGTGTCGCTGTTACTCCTAAAATATTGGCTTCTTTGAAATAATCTAAGATCTTTTGATAACTGTCAGATAGGCAGTGATGTGCTTCATCAATAATAATGGTGTCAAAGTAATCTACCGGGAACTGCTTTAACCGCTTTTCTCTGGTTAGGCTCTGAACAGATCCGACCACAACCCGGAACCAGCTCCCCAGGCAGGTTTCTTCTGCCTTTTCTGTAGCACACCCAAGTCCCGTGGCTTTCCCGATCTTATCGGCAGCCTGATCCAAAAGCTCCCCACGGTGCGCCATAATAAGCACTCGATTTCCCCTGCGTACACAATCCTCTGTTACTTTTGCAAATACAATCGTCTTACCACACCCCGTAGGGAGGACCAGGAGCGTACGCTTCACGCCCTTGTCCCATTCTTCAAAGATTGCATCCTTTGCCTCTGACTGATATGGTCTAAGTTCCATAATTAAAACTTCCCTGCCTCAAATTTTTTCGGTTCATACGGAAGATACTTCTTCACATGATTAAACTTCTTATTTGGATCATCTCTTCCAGGCGTAACCTCGATCGTAGCCTTCCCCTTCGCTCCGGGAACTGCCGGCCAGTTCATTCTAACTTTGCCCTCAATTTCTTTTTCACCAATACATAGGAAGAACTGTGCAATTTTCCACTGCATCTTATCATAAAGAAGTAAATTCTCTGTAAGGAGAGTGGTTCCCTCCTGGGTGTCGATCCTCAGCTTTAAAATTGCTTTGTTACACTCCGGAGATTTGTCACCGCCTGGGTGTCTGGCCCGTTCGAATGATTCCACTGTAAACTCATAATCTCCAGGCGGAAGGAGGACAAAGTCCCCGCCTCCTTCGCCTTTTTCCACTTCATCGTCCCATCCTAATTCTTTTGCTTCATAATCTGCCATTTGCCATATCCTCCTTAATTAAATACTAAGCTGTCATTCTTTTTCATTTCTTTAATCATTGCAAATACCTGATCCCAGGCAGCCACCAAAACCCCGTCAATAAATCCCGGATTAACCTCTTCATACTTCCATACTGGAATATCTGCTGTAAGGTATCCTCTGGCAGCAACTACATTCTGGATATCCCACTCGTCAACCTGATTACGGATCATCAGATCGCGAAGGGCTTTTGGAATCCGTTCATCAATCTTTACATCTGGTGGGGTTACTGATTCTGACTTTGTATCCACCGGTGGAGCTGCGTTCTCTTCCTTTGGAGGCTCTTTTCGGCTCTGACTGATAGTACTCCCAGAGTCCTCCTGTTTCGGCTGAGTAACCGGTGGAGTAGTCTTCTTTTCTTCCGAAACAGGATTTCCCGCAACGGTACTTTCTATGATGTGGCGAATTGAATCGTATTCAAATGGTACTTCATCAGGAAGCCCATAGCGATTTTTTGCATCCCAGCAGGAGTGGTGGGTCGTGTACATGACTCGTCTGCCGCCCTGAGCTTTGTTCTTTCCCTTCTGAGCACCCTGACCGTCCACGTTAACAACCATCGTCTTATAGTTGCAGAAAAGGACCATATCTGCCCATTCCTTCACCATAGGAGCCACACCTTTACTCAGCTTCATTTCCCACCGATCGTAAGCTCCCATTTCATCCGGTTGTTCAAACTTCCGCATTTTTGCATGAGCTGTTAAAACCACGTTGATTCCGACTTTTGTCACATCAGTAAGAAGATTTAGAAGCTTTCCGAATTCTTCCTGAATATATGTATAACCTTTACCATAGCCAAAATCTTCAATGCTGCTTTTCTGGTTCTTCGTACAAACACTGGTAGTACAAAGCGTTTCAGCCCAGTCTGCCGTATCGACGATTAAAGTTCTGCAGACATTTGGTGTCTTGATCACATCTGAAACCTGATTCAAAATCATGGTCCAGCTGCTAGGCTCAGGAAGTCTGGCCACATCCATATCCTTGGTACTTCCCTCCGTATCAATAAATACTGGATCCGGGAACCTTGCTGCAAAAGTTGACTTGCCAATACCTTCCGGGCCATACACAACAGTCTTCTTCGCCCCTGGCAACTTTCCTTTAATAATCTGCATTAAAATACTCCTTCCTTCCATCCTGTCTTCTTATCTTCCATGAGCGGGTGCTCCTGACCCGCCACATATCCATCTTCGATAATTATTGAACATTCCTCACCGGTACTTACCCTGGTAG
>SVDT01000221.1 GCA_015057775.1 Paenibacillaceae bacterium
CTCTTCCATAAAAACTTTTATAATAAATCCGGCAGGAATCATATCCAATATCATCTATGAGAATGCACAATCCATTGCCTTCCGCATAACTTTCACTTCCAGAAGGATTGATCGTACCATAGAAGGGATTGGATACTCTCATGTTGTGTGTCATGCCAGGAAGAAGAAAGTCAAAGTTTATTTCTTCCGGATTCATTCGAAGTTCAGCTTCCAACTCCTCTCCCATTCCAGCATATCCATGTGCAGCGATCTCCTTGGCGTAGGTCGGAATGTCAAGAATATTGAGATAGCCGGATATTCCTGATAAAACCACCGAATCGTTGATGGGTCTGCGGTATTTGTCCGGAATCTGGGAAAGACCGCAATAAACGCCCGCTATTGTTCCCACATTGCCTGCGTTGCAATCCGTATCCCAGCCGCACATACAGGCGATTTCCACTGTCCTGGAAAAATCACCATTTCCATAAAATAATGCAAGGGCGCACACACCTGCATTGGGAATAATATGGCATGCACCAGGGTATTTGTCATATCCCCAGTCCTGTTCCAGCATATGAAAACACCCTCTGAAATCGCCGGGATTGCTGCGGTAGAATCTTTCCACGCTTTTAACCACCTGATAATAAAGGCTTTCTTCCTGTATCTGATTTAAACCCGCCTCCACAATCTCATCCATTGATTGTGCCGTAAATGCCTGTGCAATACAGGCGCAGATAAATCTGGCTCCGTTTACCCCCTCCCCGTCATGGGAAACACTGGCTGCCGCCGCTCCGTCATCTGCTGCCTTTTTCGGATCCCCGGGATGAATCAGCCCCCAGGTATCTATAAAAATCTGTCCGCCAATCTGCTCCGCCACCGTACTTCCGTTACATTCAACAGATCCTGATAAAGGTGCCGGTATTCCCATCTTTAAATTCATATAAGCCGTATGTTCAGTGCTGACTCCATATCCGCCCCACCAGAACATCCCCTTTAAATACCTGGTATAATTTAACCATGCTTTCGCCACATCTTCCGGAGTTACCGGTGTCCCCGTCTCCTTCCTGTCATCCAGTGCTCTTAAGAAATAAACCGGGCCGTTTACATCATCATCTGCAGCAAAATTAATATAATCTTTCACATAGCCATTTAAATCACCGTAAGTCTGAAATATCCGTTCCTCTGTCCAGACATCCGGCTCTATGGGCGCACCTAATCGGATTCCGATATTCATGCCTAAAAATCCTGCATATACTTTTTCATAATAGCGTTCCACCATACCAATAACCTGCTTTCTGCATATTTTATTCTAACTGATATGCCATTTCAGGCGGCGAAGAACATATACTTCGCCGCCTGAATCATTATCTCTTTTTCAGCTTTAAATACTCTTTATAGGAAAATGCAAACAGTCCGATGAGTGTTGAAACATAAGGAATTGTCTGCACCAGACTGGATGCCCAGCCCACCGTGGAGGCCGCTGTGGCAATGGCATTGAAAAAACCAAAGGCAATGGATGCCGCTGCTGTTCCAATGGGATTGGACCGTCCGATGGCTTCCGCTGCCACTGCAATCCATCCTCTTCCCGATACCATATCTCTTGTAAACGATGACAGATAGCCCATTGACATAAAAGCACCTCCGCATGCACAGAGTAAACCACTTAAAAGGAGGGCGATCGTCTGGGTAAGCTTCACATTAATTCCTACGGATTCTGCTGCTTTTAAGTTTTCCCCAACTGCCCTGATATGATAACCCAGCGTGGTTTTTCCCAGAAAAACAGCCACAACTAAAATCATGATAAATGCCAGATAAGTCATGACATTCTGTCCGGAAAGAATATCACCCAGAAACGGAATATCCTTTAACACGGGAATTGCAATCTCCGGCAGTGTTTTACTGGCAACAGAGGTGGAACTTCCTTTATCTCCGGTAAACAGGTAAAGCAAAAATACCGTACCTCCTGATGCTAAGGAGTTAATTGCAATACCGCCTAAAATAACATTAGCCCGGTAATATAAAGTAAATAACGCCAGTATTCCGGAACAGATTAACCCGGATAAAAGAGCGATTAAGAATCCGCCCAGAGCACTTCCCGTTGCTGCACTTCCAAATACCCCAAAGAAAGCTGATATCAGCATAATTCCTTCCAGAGCAATGTTGGCCACACCTGCGCGATTTGCGATCACTGCTCCAAGGGACGCGAACAGGATGGGAGTTGTCACCCGGAATACGGAATGCAGGAATTGTGCTGTAAAAATAATATTTAACAATTCTCTCATTTGGCAATCCCCCTTTCCATCCACCGCTGCTTAAAGGAATGGAGGAAACGTTCCGAAGCGATCAGCAGAATAATCAGACTCTGAAGGATGGTTGACATCTCAGCTGGAACATCAGATAGCCTTGCGACGATATCCGCTCCTGTAGATAAATACGCCACAAACAGGGCTGCATAGATCACGCTTACCGGATTATTATTGGCCAGCATGGCAATTAACGCTCCTGTGAATCCATATCCCGGAAGACCATTCCATTCAAAGCGGGTATGCATGGCAATGGATTCCACCGAACCGCCGATACCTGCAATTGCTCCTGATACCAGATGAGCGATAATAATGGTTTTAACAATATTGATTCCGGAATAGGATGCAAACTTGGCATTAATGCCTACCATGCGAATCTCATATCCCCATTTGGTCTTATATAGAAAAACAGAGACTGCCGCAACACAAAGCAGTGCGATAAACAGTCCATAATGTACTTTAAATGCCGGTATGATCACCGGTATTTTGGCTGTGTCCAGATAGGGATAGGAACCATTTGATGCCATGGGATCCTGAAGCACTCTGGTCATAAGATAGGAACCAAGCCCCAGCAGAATGCTGTTCATCATCAGAGAGGTAACAAGTTCACTGGCACCGTATTTAGCTTTTAAATATCCTGGAATCAGCATAATTAAGGCACCGATTACAGCAGCAGCAAGAATGATGACCACCTGGTGAACACCAGCGGGGAGGGGGACCCAGATCGCAATCAGGGAAATAACAGCTCCGCTGAAATAAAAGATACCTTCCGCTCCCATATTAAACTGGCTGGCCTGGAAAACAACTGCCATGGACAGACCTGAAAATATAAGGGGAATTGCCGTATTAATTATGTTTCCAATATATCTTGGTTTACTGAAAGGACCCAGTATAAATAAACGGATGGACTCTATGGGTGTTTTGCTTACCATAAAGATGACTGCAAAGGCTGCAAGCATTGCAATGACCAGAGCCACAGTTGTTCTTAAGACATGAAAGGATTTTTCCCTACTCATAGCGCATCCTCCTGATCTGACTCTCATCCTGCTTTTTAATACCCAGCATATAAAGTCCAAGTTCTTCTTCGGTAATATCAGACAGGTTCTCATAATAAGCCACAAACCTGCCTTCATACATGACTGCCAGCACATCTGACAGCTTAATCAGTTCTGCCATATCTGCCGAAAAAAGCAATACGGCACAGCCATTATCACGTAGCTTTACAATGTTCTGATGAATGATATGGGCTGCTCCGATGTCAACACCTCTGGTAGGCTGCTCGGCAATCAACACCTTTGTCTCTTCCATACATTCTCTTGCTACAACTACTTTTTGCATATTTCCGCCGGACAGGCCGTCGATTCTGCCGTTTTCTCCCGAACATTTCACGGAATATTCTGCAATCATCTGTCTGGCATACTCACTGATTTTTTTCTTTTTCAGAATTCCCTTATTGCAGAATTCTTCCGTATCATATTTATTGGAGATCAGATTTTCATTGACAGCGGCAGTCAGGGCTACGCCCTGACGCTGTCTGTCTTCCGGGATATAGCCAAACCCTTTGTCCCGCATCTCCTTAATGGTCATGGACTGAATATCAGCCTGGTTAATCTCCACGCTGCCTGATTCCACACGCCTGCTTTTGGTTAAAATCTCAGCCAGTTCTACCTGCCCATTGCCCTGGACACCGGCAATTCCCATAATCATACCGGATTTTACCTGGAAGTTTATATCCTGTAAAATGGGAACTTTCTCCCCTCCATAGTAGGACAGACCGGTCACACTGATTCTGGCTTCACCAAAAGCATGCTCCTTTTTATGAATGGAGGTGTCAATCTTCCAGCCTACAATTTTATTGGATATCTCCTGTTCCGAGATTTCACTGGTATTAAAAACTCCTTCGGAGCAGCCCGCCCGCATTATAGTCACTCTGTCACTGATCGCCTTTATCTCTTTAATTTTGTGAGAAATAAAAACAATGGTATATCCCTGTTTTTTCAGCTTCACAAGTTCCTCAAATAACTGTTCTGTTTCCTGAGGAGTCAGTACGGCAGTGGGCTCATCTAAAATCAGAATTTTTGCTCCTCTGGCCAGTGCTTTTAATATCTCAATCTTCTGCTTGATTCCTACAGGCAGAGTACCGGTAACTGCTCTTGGATCTACTGCAAAATTATATTGACTGCTTAATTGCTCGGTAAATGCAACCGCAGCATTTTCATCCACAAAATGATGGTTTGCAGGCTCGATCCCCAGCGTAATATTCTGAGCTACAGTAAAGGAATCTAACAGCATGAAATGCTGATGCACCATACCGATCCCATGCTTTATGGCATCGTTGGAGGAATTGATATCCAATTCCTTGTCCCTTAGATACAGTTTGCCTGAAGAGGGTTTTTCCATGCCGAAGAGAATTTTCATCAGGGTCGTTTTTCCCGCTCCGTTTTCTCCCACTAAGGCATGGATTTCCCCTTCTTTTAAGGAAAAGCTGACATCCTTATTTGCCACAATACCATTGCCGTATATTTTGGAAACATTCTCCATTCTCAAAAGGTATTCCATTGTTATCCTCCAGGCATTAAGCTTTTACATACTAGTTTGGAGCAGCTTTACTTCTGATTGCAGCAATGTCATCGGTAGACATAGACTGTACATCGGATAATTTCACTTCACCAGATATGATTTTCTGCTCTAACTCCTTAACGCTATTCTTTTGTTCATCAGACATCAAAGCATCATAATATTTGTTTTCTGCCAGGCCAACTCCACCGTCTTTCAGTCCGAGAGCAAGAGATTTACCGCCGAAGGTAAGAGTTCCATCTGCATACTGGTTTACTAAATCCACTGCGTAAACGGATACCTTTTTCATTGCTGAAGTAATAATGTGCTTTGCCTGATCCGGGTTACTGGCTTCCAGACTTGCAGCCTGGTCTGAATCAACACCTATGGCTAATTTATCAAGACTTGTGGCTGCTTCAAACACACCTAAACCAGCACCGCCTGCTGCCTGATAAATGATGGGAACTCCGGAGTTGTACATAATCAGTGCCAGTTCCTTTGCGGTTGCACTGTCTGTAAAATCACCAACATAGGAAGCCTTAACTTTCACATCAGGATTTACACTCTGAGCGCCTTCAATATATCCAACCAGGAAATAGTTGATACCTGGTATATCCATACCTCCAATAAAACCAATGGTATTGCTTCCTGCCTCTTTTGCCTTTAAAGCTGCCACTGCACCTGCCAGAGCGCTCATCTCATTGCTCTTTGTAACTACGGCAAGAACGTTGTCTCCAAAACCAACGCTGTCTGTATCCAGGTTGATAAACTTCTGATCCGGATACTGTGCGGAAACCTGTTTTAATACATCATCGCCGGCTGTGGAAACAGTCATGATTAAATCATAGCCGTCTTCGCAGTAATCTTCATAAGTTGCAAGATATTTGGTGGTATCAGTTCCCATCTCTACAACATCTGTCTGGGCACCCAGTTTTTCCTTAATGGTATCCATAGCAGCTTTGGAACCGTCAAAAAATGATTTGTCTCCTAAATTACCTGGAATTAATAAAGCTATTTTTAATTTCTTAGCTTCTGCTTTTGTTTCACCAGTTGTTGTTGCTGCCGCACTGCCGGCAGTTGTTTCTTTCCCTGCGTTGCCACCACTTTTTCCGCATCCAGCCACACTGACAGCCAGCAGACAGCATGCGAACAATACGCTTGTGATTCTTTTAAATTTTTTCATTTGATCTCCTCCTAAAAATAAATGATGTGTATTTATGCCAATCACAATGTCTGATTAAAAGACATTGAATAATTGCCCTGCTTCTGTGCTACTAACGGAAAACCCGTTCCATCACTATATTCTTAAACCTCTGTAAATCCAAATCAACTGCGTAATAAAAATCTTTCTCTGTTTCACATACTGCATCGTAATAATTGGTTTTGTGAACAATGGTTCCTCTTGTCAGCTCACCTTTTAATTCAACTGTATAATCACCCTTTTTCAGTGTTACGGTTTCCCTGTCAATCAGGCTGGCAATCAGAAGCGCATCGTGAAGGGTGATGGGAAATCCTGTTTTATCCATGAATATCTCCATGCCTTTATAAAGATATTGAACGGCAGGATTAACGGAGTTTTTAACAACCTCCATCTCTTGTGTGGTAAGCTTTGTATACTTTGTAACATCCAGTCCCAACATGGTTAAGTTTTCAGCAAAATCAGTAACGATCCGGGCAGCTTCCGGATCACAGATGATATTCCATTCCGGATAAGAGTTTAAAAAAGCTCCGCCCATACCGATGATTTCTACCCGTTTCATAATCTCAGGTGCCTTTAAAAATGCCAGTCCCAGGTTGGTCAGAGGCCCCATGGCAACGATACAGACATTATCATTTTCCGCTGCTGTCTTAATCATAAAATCAACCGCATTAAGGCTCTGTTCTGGCTCATATTCATTTCTTAAAATGCTGTACTGAATGGGTTTTT
>SVDT01000222.1 GCA_015057775.1 Paenibacillaceae bacterium
TTATCGAAATCAAAGCACTCTTAAACAACCATTCCGGCTGGCCGGCAAGAATGGGAGCTAAGCTGTCCTTTAAATACTTCATCGATATTTCTGAAATAACAAAGTTGGGATATAAGGCTTCTGATATTACAGTAACCACCAACTACAATAACGGTGCTGTTGTATCCAAATTACTGCCCTGGGATAAAGGGTCCAATATCTATTATGTCAATGCAGATTTTACCGGAACCAGAATTTATCCAGGCGGACAGTCTGCTTACAGAAAAGAAGTACAGTTTCGGATTGCAGCCCCAGCAGGAGTAACCTGGAACAATGCTAATGATTTTTCCTATAAGGATCTTTCAGGAGTAAATTATGGAAATACCGTAAAAACCCCATATATTCCGGTATATGATGCAGGAGTAAAAGTATTTGGCAATGAACCAGGCGTTTCCGTATAGTTCCAGTATAATTCTAATAGAGTGTTCTGCTATTCGGCTCATTAAATCCCCAAACCAGTTGGTTTGGGGATTATTTAAATTATTTCAACTGCATTCTTGACATACAAATAAAAAGGATGCATACTTGATATATAAAATCAAGTTAGTAAAAACTAACCTGTTAAAGGAAGCGAAACAGTGTATCAGTCAGAAGTAGATGGCGTAGAAGATAAAGGAGGTTATGTATAACATGAAATCAGAACAATTAGAACGAATGAAGCATGGTGCAGGATTCATTGCAGCATTGGATCAGAGCGGAGGAAGTACACCGAAAGCTTTGAGAGATTATGGAATTGAGTCGTCACAATACCATACAGAGGATGAGATGTATGATCTGATTCAGCAGATGAGAAGCCGGATTATTGCAAGCAAGGCATTTTCGTCCAATCATATTTTAGGGGCAATCCTGTTTGAAAAAACAATGGAACGTAAAATTGACAACCTGTATACTGCAGATTATCTATGGGAGAAAAAAGGGATTGTCCCATTTTTGAAAATTGACAATGGACTGGATGAACAAAAGGACGGGGTTCAGTTGATGAAGCCGATTCCTAAACTGTATGAGCTTTTAGATAGAGCGGCCGCCAGAAATATTTTTGGAACAAAGATGCGTTCCGTTATTCATGAAGCGAACAGGGCGGGTATTCATGCGATTGTAGAACAACAGTTTGAATTAGGTCAGAAAATTTATGATGCCGGATTTATACCAATTGTGGAACCGGAGGTAGATATTCATAGCAGCAGCAAACAAGAAGCAGAGGAAATGCTGATTGAGGAAATTATAAGCCATCTGAAAAAACTGGATGGTTCAATGAACATTATGCTGAAGGTGTCTATCCCTTCTGTGGCTGGAGCTTACAATGATCTAATGAATGATCCGAGGATTGTGCGGATTGTGGCACTATCCGGTGGTTACAGCCGTAAAGAGGCAGATGAACTGTTAAAGCAGAATCCAAAACTGATTGCCAGCTTTTCCAGAGCACTTCTTTCTGATCTTTCAGTCAAGCAGACACAGCAGGAATTTGATGCGGTATTATTGAAAGCAATTATTGAGATTTACGAAGCATCCTTATAGGGAGGGATTGAATATGAGTCATCAATTAGTATTGCTCCGTCATGGAGAAAGCATCTGGAATTTAGAAAATCTGTTTACTGGCTGGACGGATGTTGACTTATCAGAAGCCGGAAAAGAGGAAGCGAGAGAAGCTGGCCGGTTGTTTAAGGAGCAGGGATATGAGTTTGACGTCTGCTATACCTCCTATCTGAAACGTGCAATCCATACGCTGAATTTTGCCTTAGAGGAAATGGATGCAGAATGGCTCCCTGTAATAAAGGCGTGGCAGCTTAATGAGCGTCATTACGGGACATTACAGGGATTAAATAAGTCCCAGACGGCTGAAAAATACGGAGAAGAACAGGTGAGAATCTGGCGGCGTTCTTTTGATGTACAGCCGCCGTCTTTAGAGCCTCAGGATGAAAGGAATCCGGCTCATCAGAAAGCATATCAAGATGTGGCGGAAAACCAATTACCGTTGGCAGAAAGTCTGAAAGATACCATCGCACGGGTTATTCCTTACTTTGAGAAGCAGATCAGACCACAGCTTATGGCTGGAAAAAGGGTACTGATTACAGCTCATGGAAATTCTCTGAGGGCGCTGGTTATGTATCTGGAGCATCTTTCCCAGCAGGAAATCGTGGAACTTAATCTGGCTACGGGCATCCCACTGGTGTATAGTCTTGATGATACTCTCTCGGTTATAGGAAAGCAGTTTTTAGGAAATCCTGATGTGATAGCCGCAAAAATGAAGATGGTAGCGAATCAGGGAAAAACAAAAACAATAGAAAGACTCTGATTGATAAAAAACATAGAAAGTCACCTAAAGGTCACTCTGATCTTGGTGGCTTTTTGTTTGTCACATCATATCGACGGAGGATATTCCTTTCTTGATGCATTCGCGGAGGACAACGAGCTTGCCCAAAAATCTCTGGAAATCAACGAGAATATACAAAATTCACTTGACAATAAAGAATAAAAGCACTATATTTATAACGGTGTTATGAAACACTGTTTTGAATACAGGAGGATAATTAATGGCAAAGCAAATCGAAGGCGTTTATGAAAAAGTGTATGAATGTGCGAAGAAGGAATTCTTAAGCAAAGGATTCAAGGATGCCTCTCTTCGGACCATTGCACAGGAGGCGGGTACCAGTACAGGGTCCATATATACACGTTTTCATAATAAAGAAGGATTGTTCCACGCCATCGTATTTACGGTTGTGGATGAATTAAAATTATGGTTCTTAGATGTTCAGGAGTCATTTCATAATAAGGATTCCCAGTATCAGAAGAATAATATGTTCCATTATAGTAGTATGGAAGCTGAAACATTGGTTGCTTATATTTATGACCACTATGATGAATTTAAACTATTATTAGAATGTGCGGAAGGAACAGAATTTTCTGATTTTTTAAATCAACTGGTGGAAATTGAAATGGAGTATACCGAGAAATACATGGAAGCCACTAAGGATGATGCGCTCAAAAATGGTACGGTTACATCAGAATTTCTCCATATTGTAACAAGTGCATATTTTTCTGGAATATTTGAAATGGTGCGTCATGATATGAAACGAGAAGATGGCATGCGGTATGCAAAACAGCTAAGAGAATTTTATTATGCCGGGTTTGCTAAAATTTACAATTGGAAATAAGTGAATCCATGCCTGAAATGCGGGGTTACCCGCAATTTTTTAAAACATAAGGTTAGATAAAACTAACCAAAAGGAGGACTTATGGAACAAAAAAATCAAAGCCCGCTAAGACGAATATGGGCATTGGCAGAAACAGAACATAAAAAACTTGAGTTTGCAATTGTCATGGCAGTTTTAGGGGTATTGTCCGGTTTTATTCCTTATTTTTGTGCTGGAATGATTATTATCAAGTTACTTAATCAGACTGCCAATATGTCTGACTGCATTCCCTGGCTTGCGCTCGCCTTAGTTGGCAGCATAGGAAAAGTACTGCTTACTACATTTTCAACTGCCTTGTCTCATAAGGCGACTTTTGCAGTACTGGCAGAAGTACGAAATAATTGCGTACATAAACTGGCAAAACTGTCCATGGGAACATTGCAGAATCAATCGGTTGGAAGATGGAAAAGTATTTTGGTTGACCAGATTGAGAGCATGGAAACAACACTTGCACATCTGTTTCCAGAAATGACTTCCAATGTGTTATCACCGTTACTGCTAATCATTACACTGTTCTTTGTTGATTGGAGACTGGCATTGCTATCGATTGCAACGATTCCAATTGGCATGATATTTATGATGGCTACGATGAAAACTTATCCTGCAAAATATCGGGAATCAGTTCAGATTGGTAAGAAAATGAATGATTCCATTGTAGAGTATATCAATGGAATAGAGGTAATCAAGGCTTATAATCAGGGGAATGAAGCGTATGCTGGTTATGAGGAAGCTGTGAATGCAAATGCGTCATTTTTTTATAACTGGATGAAAAGTACACAGTTTGGTATGGCGTGCTATCGGAACTTCAGTCCTGCTGTTTTGATCGGGGTATTGCCTGTGGGATTAGCGTTTTACTTAAGCGGAAACATTACCTCTACTAATTTAATCATGGTCATAATATTATCCATGGGAATTGTTGGCCCGATTATTGCTGCTACAAATTTTATCGACTCCCTGGCACAGGCCGGTACCATAATCGAGTCCATTGAAACTATTTTAAATGCACCAGAACAACATCACCCCAAGGAACCTGCTGCACTTGCAGGAATGGATATTGAAATGAATCATGTTTCTTTTGCTTACGAAAAAGAACAGGGAAATATATTAACTGATATTACTTTAAAAATCCGCGAAGGAACGGTTAATGCTTTTGTAGGGCCCAGCGGAAGTGGAAAATCAACGATTACAAAGCTGATTGCTGGTTTCTGGGATATTGAAACAGGCAGTATCCGAATTGGTGGAAAAGAAATCAGTGAAATTCCACTGACACAGATTGCAGATCAGATTGCATATGTATCTCAGGATAATTTCCTGTTTGATGATACCATCCGGGAAAATATCAGAATGGGGAAAGAACATGCAACGGATAAAGAAGTGGAAGCGGTGGCAAAAAAAGCAGGTTGCGATGCTTTTATACGAGGGCTTGAACATGGGTATGAAACAAGAGTTGGTGGTGGTGGAGCCCATCTTTCCGGTGGAGAACGGCAAAGAATTGCCATTGCAAGAGCTATGTTAAAAGATGCCCCTATTGTCATACTGGATGAAGCAACTGCTTATATTGACCCGGAGAATGAAGCTATTCTTCAAAAAGCAATCTCAAAGTTGGTACAGGGAAAAACATTGATTATGATTGCACATCGATTATCGACGATTGTTGATGCAGATCAGATTCTTCTGGTGGATCAGGGAAAAATACAAGATACGGGAACACACCAACAATTACTACAAAAATCAGAATTATATCAGAAGATGTGGAATGCCCATATCGGAGCAAAGGATGGTGAATTGGTATGATAGAAATTTTTCGTAAAATATGGCTGTTTGCTGGCGAAGAGCAAAAAAATATTCGCAACTCTATCCTTGTGGGATTTTTAAATGCTATCTTTCATATGTTACAGATTGGAGCGATTTTTTTAACCATTCAGGCACTGGTTGAAAAAGATACAAAGAATACTATCATATGGTATGTGCTGGGACTTATGATTGTTAGTATTGCAGGTAAAATTGTCACAAATTATTTTTCCCAGCTTCAACAGACACATGCAGGATATTTTATGGCCGCTAATAAAAGAATATTCATTGGAAACAGAATGAAATTAATACCAATGGGAATTTTTAACCAAAGTAGTCTTGGGATTATTACAGGAATCAGTACTACGGTTTTGGGAGATGTGGAAACGACTGCACCTATGGTCATGGTTCTGACTTTAGGTGGGTTTATCACTACCATTGTATTTACCATTTACATGCTGGTCTTTGACTGGAGAATGGGAATGATTGTAGCGGCGGGTATTCTTTTGTTCTGCATGATTACTTCTGCTATGGAAAAAAAATCAAGAGATACAGCACCAAAAAGACAAAAAGCGCAGGCGGTACTTGTAGAAAACATATTAGAAACGATTCAGGGAATGGGAATCGTAAAATCCTTCAACCTTAGTAAAATCGATGATAAGAAGGTAGATAAAGCAATCGAAAACAGTAAAAACACCAATCTGGCTATGGAACAGCTGATTACACCTTATACCATTATGCAGGAAGGGATATTACGGATATTCAGCGTGATCATGATGGCAGCAGCATTATATTTCTATTTTAATGGAACCATGCAGCTTACTTATTCCCTGATGTTTATCGTTGTTTCTTTTATTATTTTTGAACAGATAGAATCAGCAGGACATGGTGTGTCAATTCTACGTGTTTGCGGCAGTTCTATCGAGCAGGCAAATCAGATGGATGATGTACCATTAATGGACGAAATAGGGGAAATCATAAAGCCGGAAAATCATGAAATCACATTTGAACATGTAGATTTTTCCTATGAGAAGAGGCAGATTTTAAAAGATATGAATCTTCAGATTAAGAACAAAACAATGACTGCCATCATTGGGCCAAGTGGCTCTGGAAAATCTACAATTTGTAATTTAATTGCAAGATTTTGGGATGTAGATAATGGAAAAATCATGATTGGCGGAAAAAACATAAAGGATTATACTTTGGAGTCCTTAATGGACCAAATCAGCATGGTGTTTCAAAATGTATATCTTTTTGGTGATACCATTGAAAATAATATTCGCTTTGGAAGGCCAGAAGCAACCAGGGAAGAGGTTATAAAGGCAGCAAAAAAAGCGTGCTGTCATGAATTCATCAGCAGTCTTCCCAAAGGGTATGATACGTTAGTCGGAGATAAGGGGTTTGCACTTTCCGGAGGAGAAAAGCAGAGAATATCTATAGCAAGAGCTATTTTAAAGGATGCCCCAATTATCATTTTCGATGAGGCGACAGCCAATGTAGACCCGGAGAATGAAGCGCATTTACAAAGAGCTTTTGAAGAACTGACCAGAAATAAAACAATCATTATGATCGCACACCGATTAAAAACAGTCCGGCATGCAGATCAGATTCTTGTAGTAGATGGAGGAAGAATTGTCCAAAAAGGAAAGCATGCGGAACTAATTGAACAGAATGGAATATACAGTCGCTTTGTTGGGGAA
>SVDT01000223.1 GCA_015057775.1 Paenibacillaceae bacterium
AATGCTTATGAATATTGCATTATTGATTACACGTAATATGGTAACTTTTACAGCGATACGTTCATATCCTATTACAGAAGCCCGTTTACGGGATTAAACTCATTGCACTGCACATGACTCTACAGTACAAACTGAGCAGGCGTCAGCTTTTAACAGCTGTAAGCCGGGTTGCTTTCGCAACAGCAGATGATTTGAAAGCATCTGTGGGACAGTAGTTAACTCTAATTGTTCCACAGGTGCATTTTTTATTTATCAGCAGCTGTAATCTGATCAAACTGGGGGAACTGGTATGAAACGTATCACTAAATTAAAGAAAGAAAAGTATGGAAAAAGTCTTGCCATGCACGTATCGGTGGTGAGCATTATCATTAATTTAATGCTTTCTGCATTTAAACTGGCTGCAGGTATGCTTGGGCATTCTGGAGCGATGATTTCGGATGCAGTTCATTCTGCTTCCGATGTATTCAGCACATTTATTGTTATGATCGGTGTGCAGCTGGCAGATAAAAAATCTGATAAAGAGCATCCATACGGTCATGACCGGATGGAATGTGTTGCTTCTGCCATACTTGCTTCTTTATTAATGGCAACAGGCGTTGTAATTGGCATCACTGGTATTAAAGCCATAACAGGGCAGAATGGAAAGACGGCAGAAATCCCGGGATTGATTGCTTTGGTCGCGGCAGTTTTATCAATCGTCGTAAAAGAATGGATGTACTGGTACACAAGAGCAGCAGCCAAAAAGATAAATTCAGGTGCTGTTATGGCAGATGCCTGGCACCATCGCTCTGACGCGTTGTCTTCTGTGGGAGCGATGATTGGGATTGGCGGTGCAAGAATGGGAATTCCTGTTTTAGATCCTCTGGCCAGTATTGTAATCTGTATTTTCATTGGTAAGGCAGCTATCGATATATTTCGTGATTCCATGAACAAAATGATCGATAAATCCTGTGATGAGGATACGGTTCAAAAAATGAAGGAGTTTGCAATGTCAGTTATGGGGGTAAAGAGGATTGACGATATCAGAACCAGAATGTTTGGTGCAAAAGTATATGTGGATATTGAAATTGCAGCAGAAGGAAAACTGGAACTGGTAATGTCACACGAAATAGCAGAAAAGGTGCATCTGTGTATAGAAGAACACTTTCCCGATGTAAAGCATTGCATGGTTCACGTAAATCCTGTACTTGATATGGAAGAAAATGATTAAATATGTCTATAGGTATAACTCCAGATTATGATACACATTCCTATTATTTAGTTGACAAATAACAGTTACATTGTTATCATTTAAATATTATACAAAAAGGCAGGGATGTGAATGGAAAGAATCGTATTATCATTGTTGGTTGATAACACTGCCGGCGTTTTAAGCCGTGTAGCCGGACTGTTCAGCCGCCGTGGCTATAACATTGAGAGCCTTACGGTAGGAGTAACTGCGGATGAGAGATATTCGAGGATGACAGTGGTTTCTGTAGGTGAACAGGAGATCTTGGATCAGATTGAAAAGCAGCTGAGAAAGCTGGAGGATGTCAGGGATATCAAGGAATTGAAGCCCGGACGTTCTGTTTACCGTGAACTTATTCTTGTAAAGGTCCGCGCCAATGCCAGTGAGCGTCAGGCGATCAGTGCCATTGCAGATATATTCAGGGCTACCATTGTTGATGTGGGAAGAGATTCTTTAACCGTCATGCTGACAGGCGACCAGTCAAAACTGGATGCACTGATTAACCTCCTTGGAGATTATGAGATTTTAGAGTTGGCAAGAACTGGTCTGACAGGACTTTCCAGAGGATCAGATGATATCCGCTATCTGCCATAGGCAGTCTGTTGTTGTTAGCTAGAGGTGTTGCCAAAGGCGGACAGTGAGTCGTCGGCATAGTTCCTTTAACAAAATATATTATGAGTCAGTATATGAGGAGGAAAGAAAGATGGCAAAGATTTACTACCAGGAAGACTGCAACTTATCTTTATTAGAAGGTAAGACCATTGCAGTGATTGGATACGGAAGCCAGGGTCATGCCCATGCGCTTAATTTAAAGGAGTCCGGATGTGATGTCATCATTGGACTTTACGAAGGAAGCAGTTCCTGGGCGAAAGCAGAGGCTCAGGGTTTATCCGTTTATACTGCAGCTGAAGCAGCAAAGAAAGCAGACATCATCATGATTCTGATCAATGATGAGAAACAGGCTGCTATGTATAAGGAATCGGTAGAACCAAACTTAAAAGATGGCGACATGCTGATGTTCGCTCACGGTTTTGCAATTCACTTCGGACAGATCGTTCCTCCTAAGAATGTTGATGTTACTATGATTGCTCCAAAAGCACCAGGTCATACAGTTCGTAATGAATATCTGGTAGGCAGAGGAACTCCCTGCCTTGTAGCAGTTCATCAGGACTATACCGGTAAGGCAATGGACAAGGCTCTGGCATATGCATCTGCAATTGGTGGTGCAAGAGCAGGCGTTTTAGAGACAACCTTCCGGGTTGAGACAGAGACGGATCTTTTTGGTGAGCAGGCTGTATTGTGCGGTGGTGTATGTGCACTGATGAAAGCTGGTTTTGAGACATTGGTGGAAGCAGGATATGCACCGGAGAACGCTTACTTTGAGTGTGTACATGAGATGAAGCTGAGCGCTGATCTTATCTTGGAAAGCGGTTTTGCTGGTATGAGATATTCCATCTCCAATACAGCTGAGTATGGAGATTATATTACAGGACCAAAGATTATTACGGATGAGACCAAAAAGGCTATGAAGAAAGTGCTGACAGACATTCAGGATGGTACATTTGCAAAAGACTGGCTGCTTGAGAATCAGGTTGGCGGTGCTCACTTCAAAGCTATGAGAAATGCAGAAGCTTCTCATGAATTAGAGAAAGTCGGAGCAGATCTTCGTAAGCTTTACAGCTGGAATAACGGCGGAAAACTGATCGATAACTAAATATAATTTTAGTATATGTAAAATAGCTGATAGAAAAGAGCATGTGGTTAACACGATTTCTCTTTTCTATCAGCCTTTTTATGCGTATTAGCCTCTGATTCCTGCTTTCTGCATTGCTTCAAAGAAAATCTCCATTGCGGTGGATACAGATCCCGGGTTATAGGCAAATCCAACCGTTCGTTTCTTTATACCAGCTATCATGGGAACTTCAATCAGTTCTTTTTTATCCAGCTCATCCTGGACAAATTCTTTAATCACACAGCCAATCCCCAGACCGATTTTGGCGAATTCAATCAGTAGATCCATCGTAGTAATTTCCAAAAGTTGATTGGGAATAATCTGGTTTTCATTTAGATATTCGTCAATATACTTCCTGGTCATATTATTTTTGTCCAATAAAAGGATGTTGCCGGTTTGAAATAAATCTGCATTTTTTCCCTCTCTTAAATAAAGATTTTCCAGATAGGCACTGGTTGATACAAAGATGTCCTGAATTTCCATAACTGGATTAAATAGAAGAGGGCGGCGGTTGGAGGGCTCAGCGATCAATCCCAAATCTATCTGCTGTTGTTCCAGCATGGCAACTGTATGGGTGGTGGACTGACTTTCTATGGTAATTTTAATATGAGGATACTTTTCAATAAATCCCTTTAAATAAGGAAGAAGAATGTATTTACACAGAGTATTGCTCACACCGATTCTTAAGTGCCCGATATTAAAATCTTTCACTCTCTTAAGTTCCAGCTCTCCTCTGTTTATGGCTTCAAATGCTGTTTTTGTGTGATGAAACAAAAGTTTACCTTCTTCTGTAAGCTGGACACCTCTGGAATTCCGGGTAAATAATGCCACACCTAAATTGTCCTCCAGCTTACTAATGGACTTGCTGATTGCAGGCTGACTGATGAAAAGTTCTTTCGCAGCTTTGGATATATTACCAGCTTTTGCTACTTCATAAAAAATTTTATATTGGGAAAGATTCTGATCCATATTAAAAATCCTTTCATTTTATAACCATTCATTATAATAATAGACAATACTATATATTGATATTATATCAGGAAAAATATCGGAATGTAAAGCAGGAAAATCAAGGAGGCAAATGACCTGGCATGGAAGGAAGGCCTGCATAAGCTTTTGCTGGACAAACAGAGTTTTTCTTATTATGATGTAATTCATAAAACAAAAGGACAGGAGTGATCTGATATGATAAAAACAAATGTAATGAGAATGCTTGATAAAGCAGGGATTGCCTATGATACAAGAGAATATACCGTTGATGAACAGGATTTATCAGGAAGCCATGCGGCCGACATGCTGGGCGTGGATCATGGTAGTGTATTTAAAACTCTTGTATTAAAAGGAGATAAAACTGGCTATTTTGTCTGTTGTATCCCTGTAGACGCTGAGCTTGATTTAAAAAAGACAGCAAAGCTTACAGGCGATAAAAAAGTTGAAATGATTTCTGTAAAAGATTTACAGTCTGTCACCGGTTATATCAGAGGCGGGTGTTCACCTGTGGGAATGAAAAAGCAGTTTCCTACATGGATTGATGCATCTGCGGGAAATTATCCTGATATTGTAGTAAGCGCCGGGATCAGAGGTCATCAAATTGTCATTGCTCCACAGAAACTTGCTGACTTTATTAGAGGTAATTTCGCCTCACTTACACTGAATTAGTTTACATAAAATATTTTGACGGTAAGACGGGCCGATAGTGCGGGGGTGAATAATTAACAGAAATGTAATACTATTGTAAAAAGTTAACACATGTTTAATACAAAAAAACTCCATAAGTACAAGTAAAAATAGTGTATAACTAACAAAAAAATAAAAATGGAAAAAAATTAAGAAGTTAAATTATCACAAAAATGTTAAATGACCATTGACTTTTTTAACGGGATTCTTCTATAATTACGGACGACACAAAGAAACGGGTACGGGACAGTCCGAAGCCCACGCAAATGAGATTAGAGAAAGAGGAGTATTTATGCTTACACTACGCTCTATCCTTCAGCAGATTAGTCAGTTCTTCAGAGGAATGTCCGTAAGGGTCACGAAGCGAATGTATCGTTCCTCAGCAGTTTTTATGGCAGGTGCCGCAGTAATTACAGTAATTGCATTTACTTCCACAGGTTTTGGAAGCAGCGGAAAAAATGCATTAACGGCATTTGCAGAAACACGGGCTTTAGAAGACGCTACCGATGATGAGAACGTTGAAGAAGAGGAAACAGCTTCACAAGCAAAAGTACAAATTAACCTTACCGATCCCAAGATGCAGGCACAGCAACTTGCTGGAAATCTGTTGGAAAAAGAAGTCATACAAAAGCAGGAACTGGAAAAAGAATCCTTTACCAGAATCCAGCGCATGAACGAACAGATTGCACTGGAGGAGGAAGCAAAAAAGCAGGCGCAGATAGCCGCAGAAGAAGCCCAGAAGGCGAAAGAAGCGGAAGAAGCAGCTGCCAAAAAGGCAGAAGAGGAAAAAGCAGCACGTGCTACGTCTCTGTCAGATGAAGACTATAATGTCTTGTTAAAAATTGTGCAGGCAGAAGCCGGAGTTTGTGATGATGAAGGAAAGATTCTTGTAGCAAATGTGATTTTAAATCGTGTAAAAAGCGGTAAATTTCCAAGTACAGTGAAAGGAGTTGTTTATTCACCCTCCCAGTTTTCCCCGGTATCCAATGGAAGCATTAATTCCGTAAAGGTTACCAGCAATACCATTGATTGTGTGAAAAGGGCACTGGACGGTGAGGACTATTCAAACGGAGCTTTGTATTTTATGAATCGAAGGGGTTCAAGGAGCGGCGCGATCAGCTGGTTTGATTCCCATTTGACTTATTTATTCCAGCACGGAAACCATGAATTTTTTAAATAAAAACATTGTTAAATATTCTGTTTTTGGTGTATACTATAGTTTAATAACAGGATTTTCCATCTTTTGTTATAACTATACTGATACATAAAAGGAGAGTATTCAAATGATTTTTGACACAGCAAAAAACCTTGATTTTTACAGAAACCTTGGTGTGGAAGACAGATATGCCAAGGCAGTAGATTTTCTTAAGAATACTGATCTGGAGAAACTGGAGCCAGGTAAATATGAGATCGACGGCAAGAACGTTTTTGCCAATGTAGTAGAATATACAACAATTCCATGGGAAGAAGCGAAATATGAAGCTCACCATAATTATACAGATATTCAGTATGTGATTTCCGGTTCTGAGATTATGACCTACGCAAGAATTGATGAACTGAATGAAAAAGTACCATATAACGATGAAAAAGATGTTGTATTTTACGACAATGAAAACCCAGGCTTAAAAGCGGTAGTAAAGTCTGGAGAATATATGATTTTTAATCCCTGGGATGGCCATAAACCAAAGGCTGCAGCCGGAGAACCAGCTCCAATTAAGAAAGTAATTGTTAAAATCAAAGAAAACTAAAAAAACGGGATTCTGTTCTTCTCAAAGGAACAGAATCCCGTTTTTTTAAAACTTCCAGCCGTCAGATCCGGATAGTACGGCATCCTTTGTATATTTGGCAAGATCAGTATCCTTCAGTCTGTAAATCCAGTCGGGTCTGTGCTCTAAGTTACCTTTAGGACCGTAGCTTCCATATTCGGCATAGAAGGCATTTTTATGAGCGCCCTCTTTGTTCCAGTCATGCCAGC
>SVDT01000224.1 GCA_015057775.1 Paenibacillaceae bacterium
ATGGCAGTATACCCTGCCCTGTGAGCCATCTTAATGGCTTCCAGTGTCTCAGATACGGAACCGATCTGGTTGAGTTTAATGAGGATGGAATTACCGCATCCTTCTGTAATACCTTTCTTCAGACGTTCTGTATTCGTAACAAATAAATCATCACCTACCAGCTGGATCTTGTTTCCAAGTTCCCTGGTTAAAAGCTTCCAGCCTTCCCAGTCCTCTTCATCAAGTGCATCCTCAATGGAGTAGATGGGATATTTATCACAAAGCTGTTTCCAGTGTTCAATTAACTCTGCAGAAGTGTAATCCTTGCCGGATTTAGGCAGATGATACT
Source organism: Paenibacillaceae bacterium (assembly GCA_015057775.1). Classification (GTDB taxonomy): domain Bacteria; phylum Bacillota; class Clostridia; order Lachnospirales; family Lachnospiraceae; genus Lacrimispora. Next base: position 329 of record SVDT01000224.1, read on the forward strand.
GTCCCTTGCCTTCCCCTTTCCACTCACTGGAAGCTGCATCCATGGCAAGTACAAAGTCACGTCCAGGCTCATATCCTGCTTTTCTCACTGCTTCCAGAATCAGTTCAATGGCTGCGTCGTCGCTCTCTAAGTCAGGAGCAAAGCCGCCTTCGTCGCCTACTGAGGTTGCCAGGCCTTTTGCTTTCAAAATAGATGCCAGACAATGGAACACTTCGGTACACCAGCGTAGACCTTCCTTAAAGCTTGGTGCTCCTGCAGGCATGATCATAAATTCCTGAACATCTACGGTATTGGCGGCATGAGCTCCACCATTTAAAATATTCATCATGGGAACCGGAAGGCGGTTGCCTGTAATGCCTCCCAGGAACCGGTAAAGAGGAATTCCCATGCTCACTGCTGCTGCCCTGGCACAGGCAATGGATACTGCAAGAATGGCGTTGGCGCCAAGTCTTGATTTATCCGGTGTTCCATCGGCTGTAATCATCGCCTGATCGATTCCGTAAATATCAGATGCATCCATTCCTACCAATGCATAATGGATCACCGTATTAATATTGTGAACTGCGTTTAAAACGCCTTTTCCGCCGTAACGGGTCTTATCTCCGTCTCTTAACTCCAGCGCTTCAAACTCGCCGGTAGACGCTCCGCTTGGTGCGGCTCCTGTGGCAATGGTACCGTCCGCTAGATGAACCTCCGCCTCAACAGTAGGATTTCCTCTTGAGTCAATAATTTCTCTTCCTATGACCTTTTCAATTTCCAGATAATTCATCATGATTTCTCCTTTTCTACTCTATACTTTCCAAAACGGTCAGAAGCTCCTCTACGGATTTCTTTCCGAATTCTACTACCTTATCATTGATAATCATACAGGGCACACTCATAATCTGATAGCGCTTCTTTAATTCCGGATAATAAGCAAGATCATAAGTCCATGCCTTTACTTTACCATTTTCCGCCGCAACTCTTCCTGCTGACATAACGGTGGTGGGACACATGGTACAGGATAATGAAACCGCAATCTTAATAGTCATTTCTTTGTCTAACCGGTGTATTCTGTCTTCTTCTTCCAAAGAAACAGATTGTCCCGGCCCTGCCGCATTATATAATCCGATAACAAAGGAATTAAACTCATGACCTCCAGGAATTCCATGGAAGCGGATTCCTGTTTCCGAACCATCTTCCCTTAAAACCAACAGAGCGGGAATTGTCTCATCCGGTTCTGGCTTATCAGATACCTGCTCTGTAAGAGATTCCACTTTATCTGAGATACCAGAGAGTTCCTGTAAAAAGGAATTCATCTCAACGGATAGCTGACTTTGATCCAAAAGTGCCTTTACAACAACTTTTTTCTGGAATTTTTCAAACAACACTTCTAACTGCTGTCTCATTTCGGAAGTAATAAAATTCTCTTCCCCTGAATCATCCTGCTGCTTTCTATTCTCACTTTTGTTATCCGCTTGTGCCTGAGGCTCCCGCGGAGACAAATGTAACTTCTCATAAACATCAGCCACATATTTTTCTAAGGACGTAGCGGCAACTGCACCGTCGGAAACAGCGGTTACCACCTGTCTTAAATTCTTGACACACACGTCACCGGCTCCATACACTCCGGGAATCCCCGTCATCTGATTGTGATCTGTGATGAGATAGCCGTGGCTGTCAAGCTCAAGCTTTCCTTTCACTATTTCAGTGTCAGGTACATAGCCTGCAAATACGAATATACCAAAGGATTCTCCCTCTGGCGCTTCATAAGTCCATTCTCTTCCAGTCTGATTATCCCGAAATCTGGCAGATTGTAAAAGCCTGTCACCAGCAGCTTCCACGATCTCAGTCTGATAATGAACTTCAATCTTTTCGTGATTTTTCGCTTTATCCGCTACGGAAGCGGCACAGGTAAAGTCTTCTTCTCTGACAATGATGGTGACCTTTCTTGCATATTTGGTGAGAAATACAGCTTCTTCAGCTGCTGCAAATCCACCTCCAATTACAAACACATCCATTCCGGTGAAAAATTCACCGTCGCAGGTTGCACAGTAAGCCACTCCTCTGCCTTTGTATTCCCGCTCTCCTGCAAACCCCAGCATTCTGGGGTTTGCACCAAGAGCAAGAACAATTCCAAGGGTCTTAAAATCACCTTTATCGGTTTTCACAATTCGCATATCTCCGGAAAAATCAAAGTCTGTCACTTTTGCTATCTGAAATTCAGCGCCAAAGCTTTGTGCCTGGGCCCGCATCTTTTCTGTCAGCTCTGTGCCGTCTATTTTCTCGATTCCGGGATAATTTACTATTTCCGATGTAATGGTAATCTGACCGCCGATTTTTTCCTTTTCCAGTACCAGAACCTTAAATCTGGCTCTGGCTGCATAAATGGCTGCGGAGAGACCTGCAGGACCTGCGCCTACAATAATTACGTCATAAAATTCAGCCATAGGATCCCGCCTTTACAGAAGCCCTACTAAATCCAGACTGGGCTTTAATGTCTTTTCACCAGGTTTCCATTTTGCAGGACAAACCTCATCTCCGTGTTTGGCAACAAACTGGGATGCCTCCACTCTTCGAAACAGTTCTTCTGCATTTCTTCCTACGTTGCCGGCAATCACTTCATAAGCGACGATAACTCCTTCGGGATTCACAACGAAGGTTGCCCGCTCCGCCATGCCTGATTCCTCAATCAGAACATCAAAGCTTCTTGCCAGTGCGCCTGTAGGATCCGCAAGCATGGGATACTGAATCTTTTTTATTGTCTTTGAAGCATCATGCCAGGCCTTGTGCACAAAATGGGTATCACAGGATACACTGTAAATTTCACAGCCCGCCTTTTTAAAATCCTCATATTTATCTGCAAGATCTTCCAGTTCCGTGGGGCAGACAAAAGTAAAATCCGCCGGATAAAAAAAGAATACGGACCACTTACCCAGAACATCCTTTTTAACAACTTCCTTAAATTCTCCATTTATAAAACTCTGTACTTTAAAATCACTGATCTCTTTTCCAATGAATGACATACAATATATCTCCTTTCCTGATGGCTATACTCGATTAATATGGCTTGTTTCGATTAAATTTATGAGTTAGTTGTTCCTAATTCATGGTATAATCATAGCATAGATTCCCAGAAAATTCAATAAACAATATTGATAATAATTATTATTTTATTATTAAGTTAAAAAAACCGGAGAAGCCCAAAGGTTTTTCTCCTTTGCAGCCACTCCGGCATTCCAGTTTCCGGAGTTAAATCATCCAGAAGTTTGTCTTATCTTCATTATACTCCAGCTGAAAACGCAGTTTCTTAAAGTATATTTCCAATGTCTCATAAAGCGCCTGATACTCTGCTGTTCCATTGCTGTCACTAAGGGATTCCACAAAGCAGGACTGTTTCCCGCAGGCATCTCTTAAATGAATCTTAAATTCCAATCCGCTGTCTTTTAGAAGCTGATTGCATTCCAGTATCTCATGAATGGACACGATCTTCATGATAACCCCTATTCCTGGCCTTTAAACCGCTTTGCCTGTTCTCCGATCAGTTCCACATCGTCAAAATAGTTGATTTTCATCGCTTCCTTCACCTCTTTTAAGGTAGCGGCAGCGGCTGCTTCTGCTTTCTGGCTTCCCTCTTTTAAGATCTGATATACGTAAGGGATATCTGCTTCGTATTCTTTTCTTCTCTTTCTGATGGGTTCTAACTCTGCCTGCAGCACACTGTTTAAAAATCTCTTTACCTTAACGTCTCCAAGTCCGCCTCTCTGATAGTGCTCTTTTAACTCATCAAGGTTCTTGTAATCCGGTAAATATTCTTTAAAATCCTCTTCTTTGCAAAATGCATCCAGATAGGTAAATACAGTATTGCCTTCCACCTGTCCGGGATCGGAAACCATCAGGTGATTGGGATCGGTGTACATGCTCATTACCTTTTTCTTAACCTCATCTTCTGAATCGGATAAGTAGATGCAGTTGCCAAGGGACTTGCTCATCTTTGCCTTGCCGTCTGTTCCCGGAAGACGTAAGCACGCCTGATTATCCGGAAGCAGAATATCCGGCTCCACTAAAGCCTCTCCGTAAACGGAATTGAACTTCCGTACGATCTCCCTGGTCTGTTCAATCATAGGTTCCTGATCTTCTCCTACAGGGACAGTGTTGGCCTTAAATGCCGTAATATCAGCTGCCTGACTGATTGGATAGGTAAAGAAGCCCACGGGTATGCTGGTTTCGAAGTTTCTCATGGCAATCTCAGATTTTACAGTAGGATTGCGCTGCAGCCTGGAAACGGTAACCAGATTCATATAATAGAAGCTAAGCTCTGTAAGCTGTGGTATCTGAGACTGGATGAACAACGTACTCTTACTGGGATCCAGTCCGCATGCGAGATAATCCAGCGCTACCTCAATAATGTTCTGACGAACCTTTTCCGGATTGTCCGCATTATCCGTTAATGCCTGGGCATCCGCTATCATAATAAAAATCTCGTCAAATTCGCCGGAATTCTGCAATTCCACCCTGCGCCTCAGCGAACCCACGTAATGTCCGATGTGAAGCTTTCCGGTGGGTCTGTCCCCCGTTAAAATTATCTTTCCCATTTTGTACCTCCAGATATATTATCAAGTTTTATTGTACCATTCATTCGTTATTTGTCAATGAGGCACCTTATTTTACTTCAAATATATCCTCGGCATAATTGACAGATGCCATGGCGTCCCGGCAATACTGGTCTGCACCGATTGTCATTGCGTACTCTTTTGTGAGAACTGCCCCGCCAACCATAACCTTTGCAAAAGGCGCCTGGATCCGAAGCTGTCGGATGGTCTCTTCCATGCTTGGAACCGTGGTTGTCATAAGAGCACTTAACCCCACCAGCTTTACATTCCGTTCGATGGCCGTTTTTACAATGGTTTCAGGCGGAACATCCTTTCCAAGATCCAGTACTTCATAGCTGTAATTTTCCAAAAGCACCTTTACAATGTTTTTGCCGATGTCGTGAATGTCTCCTTTTACGGTTGCAAGTATTACGGTTCCCTTTTTCTTTTCCTCTGCACCGCTTTGTGCCAGTTTCTCCTTAATAACCTCAAAAGCTGCCTTTGCCGCCTCTGCGCTCATCAGGAGCTGGGGAAGAAATACCGTTCCCTTCTCAAACCCTTTTCCAACCTCATTGAGGGCGGGAATCATTTCCTCATTAATTATGGTAAGGGGTTCCCTGTTTTCCAGAAGTTCGGAAACTGCAGCATACGCTCTGTCCTTTAATCCTTTTTTTATGCTCTCCCCTAAGGATAAATCTGTTCCGCTTATCCCGGCTGCTTTCTGATCCCCGGCCTGTCTTTTTACCTCACCAAGAACTGCCACATTTCCGCTGTAGATGTTGATATAATTGCTGCACTGGGGATCTAGGTCTGCAAGCACACGGAAGCTGTAGTAGGAGCGCATCATGGCCTCTGAGTTTGGATTTATAATGGCAGCGCTTAACCCGTTTTGCAGAGCCATGGTAAAGAATGCTGCATTGACAATCTCTCTCTGGGGTAGACCAAAGGAAATATTGGATACTCCAAGTATGGTTTTTCCCTGTAATTCATCCCTTACCCGTCTCACCGTCTCAAGGGTTGTAATGGCGCCTTTGTTGTCAGAGCTCACGGTCATACACAAAGCATCAATGATGATATCTTCTTTTCCGATCCCATATCCGGCTGCGGTATCATAAATCTTTTTCGATACTGCGATTCTTCCATCAGCTGTTTCCGGAATACCATCTTCGTCAAGAGCAAGAGCCACTACCACTCCTCCGTACCGTTTCACAAGAGGGAAAATGGCCTCCATCACTTCTTTCTTTCCGTTAACGGAATTGATAAGCGGCTTACCGTTATAGATTCTCATGGCACGTTCCATGGCAGTCATATTAGAGGTATCTATCTGTAAAGGCAGGTCAATGATACTTTGCAGTTCTTTCACCACCTCTACCATCATGGCCGGTTCATCAATCTCAGGAAGTCCCACATTCACGTCAAGCACATGAGCTCCGTTATCCTGCTGGAGAACACCTTCTTTTAAGATATACTCCAGATTGTGATCCTTTAACGCCTGCTTAAATTTAGCTTTTCCCGTCGGGTTAATCCGCTCTCCAATAATAACCGGATCCCGATCTATCACAACAGCCTGGGCATAGGAGGAAATCACCGTCCGGTTCTTTCTTTCCGGAAGTCTGACCGGCAGATCCTTACACAGCGCTGCCATTTTTTCAATATGCTCCGGCGTTGTTCCGCAGCAGCCGCCGATGATACAGGCTCCCGCCTC
>SVDT01000225.1 GCA_015057775.1 Paenibacillaceae bacterium
TTATGGATTGTTACCAATGCTTTTATCTGGATTGCGGCAATACTCACAGTGGTTTCACTTGTAGATTATATAGCAAAAAATTATCGCGTACTTACAGAAGGGAGTATGTAAACCATGGTAGTTGAACTGATTTCAGTTGGAACAGAAATTCTTCTTGGAAACATCGTTAATACAAACACCCAGTATCTCGCAGAAAAATGTGCCCTTTTGGGACTCTCCATGTATCATCAGGTGACAGTTGGGGATAACAGGGAACGGCTCTTTGCAGTACTTGATACAGCACTGAATCGTTCTGATGTGGTAATTCTTACCGGTGGTCTGGGACCAACAGAAGATGATCTGACTAAGGAAGTATGCGCAGAGGTAATGGGCTTTGATCTGGTTGAAGATGAACATACCAGAGAACGGATCAGTAAATATTTTAAAAACAATATATATAAAGAAATCCCGGATAATAACTGGAAACAGGCTATGATTCCCCAGGGAGCAACTGTGCTTGATAACAGCAACGGAACTGCCCCGGGACTTATTATGGAGAAGGACGGAAAAACAGCCATACTGCTTCCGGGACCTCCTAACGAGTTAAAACCCTTATTTACCGAGCAGGTATTCCCTTACCTCCAAAGCCGCCAGCCGGAAGTAATCCGGTCCCAGATGGTTAAAATATGCGGCTATGGTGAGAGTCAGGTGGAAGATAAGCTGATTGATTTAATTAATACCCAGACCAATCCTACCATTGCCACTTATGCCAAGACAGCAGAGGTTCATTTAAGAGTGACCGCTAAGGCTGCCAATGAGGAGGAGGCAAAAACCCTTCTTAAACCTGTTGTAAAAGAGATAAAGAGTCGGTTTGATAATGCTGTATATACAACCAAGGAAGAAGAAACCCTTGAGATGGCAGTTGTGCGGCTTTTAAAGAAGCACGAACTGACCGTTACAACGGCGGAATCCTGTACAGGCGGTCTGATCGCTGGCAGACTGGTTAATGTCCCAGGTGCATCAGAGGTTTTCAGGGAAGGCTTTATCACCTATTCCAACAAAGCAAAAAGAAAATATTTAGATGTCAGCAAGGGCACCTTAAAAAAATATGGGGCAGTCAGCGAACAGACCGCCAAAGAGATGGCAACCGGAGGTGTATTTGCTTCCGATGCAGATGCCTGTATCGCAGTAACTGGTATTGCCGGTCCGGACGCAGATGGAGAAAAGCCTGTGGGACTAGTCTATATTGCCTGCTATATGAAGGACAAAGTAAAGGTGGAAGAATACCATTTTAAAGGTAACCGTGAAAAAATCAGGGAGCAGTCTGTTGTAAAGGCCCTTGATTTCCTGAGGAGATCTATTTTATCCAATTATCATTAATACCCCCGAGAGGAGACAACACGTGGAAACCCGTTTGATGAAAAAGCAGATGACTGCTGCTTATCAGTATTCTTATGTAAGACTTGTATTAAACTACTATACATTACTGGAGACCGTTGCGGAAGAAGCACCCCAGACCCAGCAGATGACTGACTACTTAAAACGGTTAAACAGCCTGATAGGAGAATGTATTTCCGGAAAGGAAGTAAACAAGGATCTGTTGTCGCTGAGGAAGGACATGACTCACGAAGTAGAGATTCTGACCTCCTATGCCGACTGTTTTCAGATTTTTGAGTATATTTTAAATCGCATGGAACGAAAGTTTATTTCTTCCGGCAAAACAGATGGCGGAGACGAAGCATTTTTAAAGAGGCTGATGGGATTTATTACTGACACCAGTGACTCCGCTGTTATGAACGGACGGATCAAACAGATTATGGGACAGCTCCCGGTCCGGCTGACAAAACAGAAGTTTTACAGTCTTCTTATGGAGGGGCTTTCCGTTTATCTTGGTTCTCCAAGGGAGAATCTACGGGATATGATGTATACCCTCCGGACGGAATCCATGGTTTCTCTTCCAGAAGGTATGGATGCTGGTCACAAGGATATTTACGAAATTTTACAGCAGTTTAAACGTATGGATTACCGGGATATGACCTTTGACAGCTTCGAAGAAGCTTCTGCAAAATTGTCCTATGCAAGTCAGGTTCTTACAGATGAGTCTGGTTTTTATGTGATGCTTCAGGATGTGATTAATGATTTATGTGTATTGATGTTTGCCAAGCAGGACGCTGTCATTGATGTCAGTGAAGAGGAATTTTACCGATCTGTAATAAGCAGCATTCAAATGAAACTGGATCAGGAAGATTTTACCGTTGGAGAAGATGAATTTCTCGACCAGCTTACCCAGTTAGAAGGCAGACAGGAAGTTTACTACGAACGTTATTTAAAAGTAGAAGTTTTAAGCGAAGAGTCTGCTGATGATGGGGACTATATTCGTTCCATGAATGTAGACAGGCTGTTATCTGGAAGCAGCTTTGCTGAACTTATAATAGAAGAAGGCAGAGAAACTCTTTCTGGGGAAGAAAGCGCAATCGTTGACAAGTCTTATTTAGATCAGCAGGCAGAAGGTTATATTCAGGAGCTGGAAGAGCTTTTTGCAGATGCACCGAAACCGGTGGTTCGTGCTGTCATGGCCAAGGTATTATCGGATCTGCCTGTTTACTTTAATTCGATCGATGAAATCCAGGAATACGTAAGAGGCAGTCTTTCAAGCTGCTTAGATCGCGCTGAAAAAGAAACATGCATGGAATTATTGGAAGAGCTGATGGATTATGAAAATAAGCTGGTATAACCGTTTATACGTCGGAGAGAAAGCGAAGAAGAAACGATACCGGATCATTCAGGGAATCAGGAAGGGGAAACCCGGTTTGGATATTTATGTGATTACACCTGCTTCAAATGGGAATAATATACTTGATATCTATCCAGCTGCTGAGATAATATCTCCATTTTATAAGGAAAAAGAGTTCTTTATCCTTGGAATTGCCTCTGATTACTGGGAGGCAATGGAAGTGGCTGGACGTGTGATTCATGATTTATACCGGAAAACAGAAGGATTTAATCTGTCTGATTTTTTGAAAAGTGACCGGTAAGATGTGAGGTGTTCATGCTTCATGTAATTTTATTTATTTTAAAGCTGTTAGGAATTCTGATCCTGATCCTTTTAGGTCTTATTATTCTGGCAGTTCTTCTGGTGCTGTTTGTACCAGTCCGTTACCGTGGAGAAGGATCTTATTTTGAAAAAGTGAAGGGGACTATGAAAATTTCCTGGTTGCTACATATCCTTTCTGTCACGGTTCGGTATGAAGAAGAAGTTGTCATTGCGGTCCGCTTGTTTGGATTTCGAATTATGAGACCAAAGAAAATGGATGAAGAACTAAAAGAGGCAGAAGAAATCATGGTTCAGGCAATGGAAATAAAAGAGCCGGAAACCATAAAAGAAGCACGGCAATTAGGTCAGGATGTGAAAAAAACTGTCCAGGGAGAACCTCTGTCCAGGCAGCCAGTACAAAAAGAGAGCAGACAGACAGAACAAACACAAACAGAGCATATTTCCTGGCTTCAGAGTTTTTATTTAAAGATAAAGAAGAGATTAATCCATATTCTGGAAAAAATTAAGTACTTATACCGGAAATTTTGTGATACACTGAAAAACATGAAAGAGAAGAAGGATGAAATACAGGCTTTTCTTTCCAACAGCGAAAATCAGAAGACCGCAAAGCTGCTTTACAGACAGGTGAAACGTCTGATTCGTCATATTTTCCCTGTAAAGGGGCATGGTAACGTGACATTTGGTTTTGATGACCCGGCACTGACGGGACAGGCACTAATGGCAGCCAGTGTACTGTATCCCTTCTTTCATAAATATTGGAATCTATATCCGGTTTTTGATGAATCTGTGTTTCATGCAGAAGGAACTTTTCAGGGAAGAATACGCCTGGGGACAGTTCTGATCATCGGCTTACGGATGCTTCTTGATAAAAATTTCAGAGTCCTGTTAAAGAGATGGCTACGATAAAGGAGGAATTGCGTTCAATGGCAGATAATTATTTTACGTCTACAGTAGAGGCATTGTTTAAAGGTATGGATGCCTTTGTGGCGACAAAAACAGTTGTAGGAGATGCGGTTAAGGTGGATGATACCATTATTCTGCCTTTGGTTGATGTGACCTGTGGAATGGCTGCCGGATCCTTTTCCGAAAATGCCAAGGAAAAGGGTGCCGGAGGTATGCATGCGAAGATGAGCCCAAGCGCCATACTGATTATTCAAAACGGTGTGACAAAGCTGGTCAACATCAAGCAGCAGGATGCAGTGACAAAGATCCTTGACATGGTTCCGGATTTTGTTAATAAGTTTACGTCAGGAAACAAGGATGTATCACCGGAAGCGATTAAAATGGCTGAGGAGATGGCTGCGGCAGCAGAGAAAGAAAAAGCAGAAGAATAAGAAAGGGATAAGCCGCATAGGATATTATATAGCCTGAATGGATTGAGGGATGATATGAGAAGAGTATGTGGACTTATGCTGTTCTGTTTTGGAGCAGGTATGGCAATCCTACTGTTTATCCCGGCGACGATCGTTACAATTCTGTTTATAATTGGATGCCTGGTACTGGGATATAATCTGTTTTGCTGCTGACAGCGAAAACTGTTGCTATCATTGAGACCCGATTGAATCAACCGGGTCTCATAATTATAAAAAAAATACTCCTGACTGATATCAGTCAGGAGTTTCCTACGATTAAGCTCTTTCAACTAATCCGGATCTTAAACAGGAAGTACATACGTACATCTTCTTAGCGCCGCCTGTTACTTTAACTTTAACGGACTTTACATTTGCTTTCCACATCTTATTGGATCTTCTATGGGAATGGCTCACTGCGTTGCCAAAGTGAGCAGCCTTTTCACAAATTGCACATTTAGCCATGATTGCACCTCCTTAAAAGTAACTTGGATTTTTTATTGGTTGAAAAATCCACAACAAGTGTATGATAACAGAAATTACAGCGATTTGCAAGTGAAAAATAAAAATTTGTTTCTTTTTTTGGAAAAATCATGTATAATCATTACAGACAGAAAGAACGGAGGTAGAGACTATGAAGGGTTATATCAATAATAAACTGGGCGAGATCCAGGTAAGCCCTGATGTTATCGCTATGTACGCCGGAACCACCGCAGTTGAGTGCTTCGGTATTGTCGGTATGGCGGCTGTCAGCATGAAAGACGGACTCGTTAAGTTATTAAAGCGGGAAGGACTGACACATGGAATTAATGTGATGATTCAGGACAACCATATCACCATTGATTTTCATGTAATCGTAGCATATGGAATCAGCATTTCTGCAGTAGCCGATAATCTGATTGAAAATGTAAAATACAAAGTAGAAGAATTCACCGGTATGACGGTAGATAAGATTAACATCTTTGTCGAAGGCGTAAGAGTGATTGATTAAGGAGGAAACTACCTGTGGGTATGAAGTATATAGACGCAAAGATGCTGCAGAAAGCATTTTTAGCAGGTGCAAAAGGACTGGAAGCCAAAAAGGACTGGATTAATGAATTGAATGTATTCCCAGTTCCAGATGGAGATACCGGAACAAACATGACAATGACCATCATGTCAGCGGCAAAAGAAGTGGCTGCCATAGAGAATCCAACGATGGAATCTTTGGCAAAAGCGATTTCTTCCGGTTCTTTAAGAGGCGCAAGAGGAAACTCCGGCGTTATCTTATCCCAGTTATTCCGAGGATTTACAAAAGAGATCGCAAGCGCTGACCAGGTGACCGTTACTATTTTGGCTAATTCCTTTGTGAGAGCCACAGAGACAGCTTATAAGGCAGTCATGAAACCCAAAGAGGGAACTATTCTGACAGTAGCAAGAGGAATGGCAGAAAAAGCGGCTGAGCTCGTAACTGAAACAGAAGACATTCTTGAATTTTGCAGTCAGGTTGTAGAACAGGGCGATTACGTATTAAGCCAGACTCCGGAGATGCTTCCGGTATTAAAGCAGGCAGGTGTTGTGGATTCCGGCGGTCAGGGTCTGATGCAGGTGGTGAAGGGTGCTTTTAACTTCCTCTCAGGGAAAGAAGTTGACTTAACCGTAGAAACCGCAGTACGTGTAGAGCCGGTTGTCTCCATGGAAGGAAGCGCACTGAAAGAAGCTGATATAAAATTTGGCTACTGCACAGAATTTATTGTTAATTTAGAAAAGCCTTATAACGAAAAAGCAGAGCAGGAATTCAAAGGATATTTAGAATCCATTGGAGATTCCCTTGTAGTTGTATCCGATGATGATATTGTAAAAGTTCACGTTCATACCAACGATCCCGGACTTGCCATTCAAAGGGCGCTTACCCTTGGCTCTCTGTCCCGCATGAAGATTGATAATATGAGGGAAGAGCATCAGGAAAGACTGATTAAAGAATCAGAGAAGCTGGCAGCACAGCAGAAGGCAGAAGGAAAGAAATCAGAGCCAAGAAAGGCTTATGGCTTTATCTCTGTATCAGCAGGTGAGGGGCTTGATGAGATCTTTCGCGGTATTGGAGCCGATTATTTAATTCAGGGCGGCCAGACCATGAACCCCAGTACTGAGGACATGTTAAATGCCATTGACCGTGTAAATG
>SVDT01000226.1 GCA_015057775.1 Paenibacillaceae bacterium
CGTGTTCCGTGACAATGTCATCCATCAGGACGCGGATCTGTTTTGCCATATTTTTAATGGAATTACCCAAATGCTGAATTTCATAAGAGCCTCCGATGGAAACTGCAGTTTCCAAATCCCCTTCTTCCAGGATTCCTACGGATTTTTCCAACTCCTTGATAGGATTTGTTATACGAGATGAGATATAGGAGTTGATCAGTACAAGTATAAATAAGATAAGAGTAATCATGAATACAATAAAAAGCCTGGTTTTGATGGTATTTAAGGAAACTACACTATTAGGCGTAACACCAACGATTTTCCAGCCTGTATAGCCCACTGATTTAACTGTTATGATTCTGTTATCCCCTTCAAAAACTTCATGGTGAATCCCATCCTTATATCCGGATGCCACTTTATTGTTTTCCTTCAGCCTCCCTGAGTCAATTAACTGAATTCTTGGGTGATACAGGATTTCTCCGTCGCTTCCGATCAGATAGACATAACCGCCTTTACCTGTGGTGACTCCTTCAAATAGATGCTCCAGACTGGAATAGCTTAAATCCACCAGCAAAACGCCCTGGGTGGTAGATGTTCCTTCCGTCAGTTCCACCGCTCTGGACAGGGAGAACACCCATCGGTACTGGTTTTCATTGTTTTCAAATATATACTGGACGTGGGGATCGGAAAAATGCTGGTTTTCCGTTTTTTCAAGAGCATTGGAAAACCATTTCTCCCCCGTTATATTAAGATTCTTTTTCAGTCTTGCTGCTGGAACAGACTCCACCATTGCTCCGTCCTGGGTGAAAAGGGCAATGTTATCCACATTGTCCTTATTGTTGTCATACAGAAGGGTGATCTCATTATTGATGGACTGGGAAGAAAGGTCTGCATTCTTCACAGCCCCATAATAAAGAGAATCAGATAGTTTCATAACGGTCCGCAGATAGGATTCCACAGACCGTGCCACCTGATTAATCAGGCTCTGATTTTCCTCCTGTACCACCTCTGCAACCTGAGAGGAAAGACGCTGGTATAAGGAAAGGGAAATAAGCAGGCCTGCGGCAAGGGCCGTTATGGTAAAATATACGAAAATGGTATAACGAATGCTGTTATTCTTCTTTTCCATTACCTCACTCCGCGAAATTTAGTAGGTGAAACTCCAAATTTCTTTTTAAACACATAGCTGAAATAGTTTTGCTCCGGATACCCCACCTTTGCCGCTATGACATAGGTCTTATCCTCAGTTTTGTTTAACAGTTCCACTGCCTTGTTTAACCTAAGATCAGTTAAATAGGCGATATAGGCCTGTCCGGTTTCCTTTTTAAACAGTGTGGAAAAATAAGCGGGACTCATATGCAGATGACGGCAGATCATTTCAACGGATAAATCCGGGTTCTGATAATGATCCATAATATACTGTCTCGCCTCCTGAATCACCTGTCTTGTGGTAAGATCACGTTCCTGATTAATCGCCTGATTGATTTTTTCTGCAGCCTTGTAAAGCCAGGTACCAAATTCCCCTTTTTGCATCTTATCAAAGAATGTCATGGACTCCAGATCCCAGCCCATGATTTCTTCCAGATCAAGATCATACTGCTGTACCATCTGTATCACACTGTTTAATACTCCGAACATATAAACCTGCTGCTGTCTGAAATGTACTTTTGCAGATTCCATTTTCCCAATAATCTGTGTCACAGCAGCTTCAATCTTTCCATCAGGACCAAACTTGATGGCCGAAATCAGATCTGCCTCCAAAACACTGTCAAATTCCAGCTTTCCGCTTCCCACTGGTTCCATATCATTGATATAGATGGTACTGCCTTTTCCTGCTATGGCTTTATAGCCAAGAGCATCAATCGCCGACTGGTATGCATAAGGGATATTGGATAGTTCCTCACAACTGTGACCAATTCCTATGGTAACGGGAACCTCCAGAATCCTTTTTGTTTCTTTGCAGATATCTCCAAATACATCGATCAGCCCGGTGATGAAATCGTCATCGAGAGCTACCACCACTACCATCTCAGCTTCCAGAACAGACTGAAACAGCGCAAATCTGCAGTATCCTTCCAGCTTCTCCCTGATAATCTGCATAACGGATACAGGGATCAGCTCCTCCTCACTGTGAAGACTCAGGGTATCATTCACCTCAGCCCGTTCAACCGAAACGGCTGCTATTATCCATTTCCATGCGCCTGCAATAGGGATATCGTATTCTTTTAGCTTCTGCTCTGCTATTTCATTGGAAAGGTTCTTGTGTACCAGATCATTAAAGAACTGCTCCCGGAATACAGGAAGGCTCTTTCTGTAATTTTCCCTGAGCCTGTTAATATTGCGCTTTTCCTCTATTTCCCGGTCAAGGTTGCTTTTAATTCTTTTTAAAATAGAGGTAAGCTCCTCCACATTGACAGGCTTTAAAATATATTCGGTCACATTTAGCTTAATTGCTTTCTGGGCATATTCAAAGTCGTCGTATCCGGAAAAAATAACAACTTTCATAGACGGATAACGCTGTCTTATTTTCTCTGCCAGTGCGAGACCATCCATATAAGGCATCCGGATATCCGTCAGTACCACATCCGGCTCCAGAACCTCTATTTTTTCAATGGCATCTTCCCCGTTTTCTGCATCGCCCACCACTTTAAAGCCAGCTGACTGCCATTCAATTTTCTTTATAATGCTTTTGCGGACTTCTTCCTCATCATCCACTAAAATGATACTGTATAGATCCATGCTGTTTACCCCTTTAAGAAACCTTACTGTTATGAAATCTGATAAAGCATTGCGTTGACAATCGCTGCTGCCACATTACTGCCGCCTTTTCTTCCTCTTGCCACAATATAGGGCACATCGGGAAGAGATAAAATCATCTCTTTGGACTGGATTACATTGACAAACCCTACCGGTACACCAATGATTAATCTGGGTTTTATGATCCCTTCCTGTATCAGCTCATGAAGATGAACCAGGGCAGTGGGTGCATTGCCAATAGCAAAAATACATTCTTTTGACAATCTGGCGGCTTTATCCATACTGGCATGAGCTCTCGTCGTCTGCCTGTTTTTCGCATCCTCTGCTACATCCTCATCTGCCATAAAGCAGTGGACGCTGCTTCCTGCCCGCTCCAGCGCTTTTTTATTGATTCCTGCTTTTCCCATGTTGGTATCAGTAATAACCGGAATTCCTTCTTTTAATGCTTCTATTCCAAGCTTCACCGCGTGGGGCGAAAATATCAGCTGATCGGCATAATCAAAATCTGCCGTTGTATGAATCACCCGTTTGATTACCAGTTCCTGCTCCGGATCCAGTTTCTTATCTCCCAGTTCCTGTGTTATAATTTCAAAGCTTCTCTTTTCTATTTCTTCAGGGCGAACCCGTTCCAGTTCTCTAAATTCCATTCTTTCCTCCGTTGTCACCGGTTAATCCCATCAGGCTGTAAATCCGGTCCATATTAAGGCTCTCCCGCAAAAGGTCTGCCAATCTGTTATACTGTTTTTCTTTATAATCCTGGTAGCTAAAAGCCGTGCCCGGCTGGCTGGGCAGCCCTTTTTTCTTTCTCAGCGCCCCTACTATGGTATCTGCAATCTGTTCACTGTCAAAGAAACCGTGTATATAGGTTCCGTATACGTTCTTTCTCTGACAGCCGTCCATCTTTGCCAGATGGGAACCGGACTGGCTTTCCATCACATAGGATAAGGGCGGCAGCGCACGTTCCGTCTGACCCATATGAATTTCATAGCCTTCTATATTCATTCCTGATAAATCTTCAAAGATCCCTTCCACTGCCGTACAGGAACCAGTTACCCTTGTTCTGGTTTTTTCTGCACCAAATTCAGTCCGTATGGGAAGCAGTCCTATGCCCCGTACAGAGGAAAGACCGGAAACAGACTCCACTGCCAGCGGATCCTTTAACTGTTCTCCCAGCATCTGAAAGCCGCCGCAGATTCCAAACACCGGAACTCCTGATGAACTCAGCTTTAATACTCCGGCCTCCAGACCATTCTGACGCATCCAGAGAAGATCCTCTATGGTGTTCTTGCTTCCCGGCAAAATCACAAGATCCGGTTTTCCAAGAGCCGATACAGAATCCACATAGCGAAGAGCCACAGACGGTATGGTGGAGAATACAGAAAAATCTGTAAAGTTAGAGATTCTTGGAAAACGGATGACCGCTATCTCTATCTCCGCCCCCTCTGTTTTTGCAGCTATGGAAAGATGATTTCCAAGGCTGTCTTCGTCCTCGATATCCACATCCATATAAGGAACCACTCCAGCCACGGGTATGTGAAGCCGATCTGTTATCATGTCAAGACCAGGCTCTAATATGGATTTATCTCCACGGAATTTATTCACTATCAGTCCACCGATTCTGTCTCTCTCTTCCTGCTCCAAAAGCATAACAGTGCCATAAAGCTGAGCAAATACTCCGCCCCGGTCAATATCTCCCACAAGCAGCACCGGCGCATCCGCCATCTTAGCCATTCCCATATTGACAATGTCTTCCTGCTTTAGATTGATCTCTGCCGGACTTCCTGCACCTTCAATTACAATAATGTCGTATTCCTCTGACAAAGTATCAAACGCATTTTTTATTTCCGGTATCAGTTTCTTTTTATAGGCAAAATACTCTTTTGCAGGCATATTGCCGATGGACACACCATTTACAATCACCTGGGAACCGGTATCATTGGTGGGCTTTAGCAAAACTGGATTCATGGCTGCTACTGGCTTGACGCCTGCTGCCTCAGCCTGTACTACCTGCGCCCGCCCCATCTCAAGCCCTTCCTCGGTAATAAAGGAATTAAGTGCCATATTCTGGGATTTAAAAGGTGCAACCCGGTATCCATCCTGCTTAAAAATCCGGCATAGTCCTGCCGTAATCAGACTTTTGCCTGCATTGGACATGGTCCCCTGAATCATAATCGTCTTTGCCATGTTCTCATTCTCCTTTTGTCAGTATGGATTTTAATACTGCAAGAAATGCATCATTTTCTCTTCTCTGCTTGACGCAGATCCGGTAATAGGTATGATCAAGCCCTCTGTAATTGGAACAGGATCTTATGAGCACCTGCCTGTCAAGCAATTCATTGTATAAAAGTTTTTCCACATTACAGGCGTTCTTTCTTGTATCTTTAAAAAACAAGTAGTTTGCCATGGAATCATAGACCAGTAAACCTAAGTCTTTTAAGTTTTTCTTTAGGTATTCCCGTTCACTGGAAATCAGCTGCCTTGTTTCTTTTACATATTCCGTTTCACCAAGGGCTGCTTCACCGGCTGCCTGAGCAAGCGCAGACACGCTCCAGGGCTGGCGGATCCGGTTCATGAGTTCTATGGTTTTCTCACCTGTGGATATCCCATACCCAAGGCGGACTCCTGCCATGGCATAAATTTTTGTAAATGCTTTTAAAACAAACACATGATCATAGCCGCCATTTGAAATCAATTTCAGTACGGAATAAGATTCCGGTTCGTCGAGAAATTCATTAAAACATTCATCGATTACACAGAAAATTCCTTTTTCTAAGCAGACATCAAGAAGTTCTTTCATCCCCTCTTTGGGGAGTGCAAACCCGGTGGGGTTGTTGGGATTACACAGGAATAACATTTCTACTTCCTGATCGTTTTCTTTCAGCCATTGGGTTATTTCTTTTACAGATAAGTGAAATCCATCCCTCTCATTTAAATCATACCATACAATTTCTGCAGAAACTGTCTCTAAAGCCTGCTCATATTCCAGAAAAGAGGGGGCTATTAACAAAGCCTTTTTGGGTTTTATAACCTGTACAATCTGAAAAATCAAATCTGCCGCTCCATTTCCACAGATAAGCTGCTTATCGGAAAATCCATGGAAAGCTCCAAGTTCTGTAATCAGTTTGCCGCAGCGGCTGTCCGGATAGCAGGAACAGTTTTCAACCGCCTGTAATAATGCATTTTTAACACCATTTGCAAGCCCAAGGGGATTGATATTTGCTGAATAATCCATGGTAACCTGGTTGGTGTAAATGTCTCCTCCATGCTGATATTCCATATTTATTTCTCCCAATTATGTGTATCTTCTAAAACGTGATGAAAAGCAGGATTCCAACGGGAATCAGTGCCAGTATGTAAGTAACAGTCATTAGTACGTTAGCTCTAACGATATCTTTATACTCCACTGCCCTCACCGGATCACCGATCACAGGCTTTTCATATAAGGTTCCAAAATACCATGCATTTCCAGCCAGTTCAATCTGAAGGATTCCGGCGCAGGCAGATTCCGTCTGTGCGGAGTTGGGACTTTTGTGATTAAAACGGTCCCGTTTCCAGATCCGGAAACCATTATTCCCATTATATTTACTGCCGAAAAGCAGCTGGCATAAATAGCCTGCCGCCAGCATGAAAAACGCGGATATGCGGGCAGGAATAAAATTAACCAGATCATCCAGTTTTGCAGCACACCGTCCAAACCAGAGATACCGGTCATTTTTATAACCTACCATGGAATCCATGGTGTTCACTGCCTTATAAAGAAATACACCGGTTCCTCCAAAGAGAGTCATGAAAATCAAAG
>SVDT01000227.1 GCA_015057775.1 Paenibacillaceae bacterium
TGATATATTTAATCTCCATGGGGATCGAAGAAGGTTTATCCTTTTCTATCATGGAGAGCGTGCGTAAAGGAAAAGGATTAAAACCCGAATGGGAGGAGGAGATGACATCCCATGGGGTTCCGGACTGGTATATCTGGTCCTGTAAAAAGATTAAATACATGTTCCCAAAAGCCCATGCAGCCGCTTATGTTATGATGGCGTGGAGAATCGCTTACTGTAAAGTGTTTTATCCACTGGCTTATTACGCATCTTTTTTCAGTATCCGTGCCAATGGCTTCAGCTATGAACTGATGTGCCAGGGAAGAGAAAAGCTGGAGCATTATCTGGCTGATTACAGGAAACGGATCGACACTCTTTCCAAAAAAGAGCAGGATACTCTACGTGATATGCGAATTGTCCAGGAAATGTACGCAAGGGGTTATGATTTTACTCCTATCGATATTTACCGGGCAAAAGCCAGACATTTTCAGATTATTGATGGAAAACTAATGCCGTCTTTAAGCAGTATAGATGGACTGGGAGAGAAAGCAGCAGATGCAGTTGTAGATGCCAGTAAGGATGGAAAATTCTTATCCAGAGAGGATTTCAGAAACCGGACAAAGGTCAGTAAGACTGTTTGTGATCTTATGGGGGATCTGGGACTTCTGGGGGATCTTCCCGAATCCAATCAGCTGTCTCTCTTTGATCTGGCATAAAGCAGTTTCCGCTGCAGAATAGCATTCTTTGCTCTGCAGCGGAAGATTAAAAGAGTAACTGAAATCTGCTGTTATTTTTCCAGTATTTTTAAAAAATAAAAAAATTTTGAAAATACGGTTGACATTGTCTCAAATTTATATTATACTACGTAACGTAATCGAGGCGTGGCTCAGTTTGGTAGAGCGCTGCGTTCGGGACGCAGAGGTCGCAAGTTCGAATCTTGTCGCCTCGATTTTGTATGAATCATATTCGTACTGGCCTATTGGTCAAGCGGTCAAGACGCCGCCCTCTCACGGCGGAAACCCGAGTTCGATTCTCGGATAGGTCATAATAAAAACCTTCAGGATTAATCCTGAAGGTTTTTTGTGTTAAGGTGGGATCAGCAGGGTTTATCTTTATAACACCAGAACCAGTCCATGCAATTTAAGTTTTGAGCCTGTGGATTATTAATCCGTTCTATCATCTGGTCATAAGTACGGGGTGGAGGTACCATAGCAGGATTGCCTGGCTCCCAGTTTGCCGGAGTTACAACATTACAGCGGTCTGTTGTCTCAAGAGCAGTTAAGAGCCGTATGATCTCACAAATATTTCTGCCATTTGTAAGTGGATAAACAAGTATTGCCCGAATGATCTGATCAGGGTCAATGAAAAAGACATTACGGACAGTTTCCTGTTTTGAGGCATCGGGTGCTATCATGCCATACATACCCGTCACTTCGGCCATACGATCTGCAATAATAGGAAATGGTATTTGGATGCCTGTCAATAAATAGATCTGATTTACCCAGGCTAGATGGGATGGATTGCTGTCTATGCTTAAACCGATCAATTTGGCATTTAAGGCTTCAAATTGGTCATTGGCCTGAGCAAAAGCTACAAATTCGGTAGTGCAGACCGGAGTAAAATCGCCGGGGTGGGAGAAAAGTATTACCCAGTGGCCTTTGTAGTCAGATAATTTTATGGGTCCAAATGTTGTCATTGCAGAAAAATCTGGAGCTTTCATTCCAATGCTTACATTCATAAGTAATCCTTATTAGCTTTTTGTAATAATATATGGTGGAGATGGAAGAAATAGTTCTATAAAATGATTAAATTTGATAAAGTGGTGATATCTTAAAAAATATATGTTGGTATTCTATAAAATTCATGGTATAATATAATTCGATGTAATTACCTTCTCTAACATTCTGTTTTTCTTGTATTTATTTAGATTGTTCAAACTTAATTCCTTAATTATTTTATTCACTTAAACGTTATATGGATTTAACATTTTAATTTATTTAATCTATTCAATTAATCTTTTTATATATCTCATATTTAATTTCTTGTATCTCATTTTCTTTATTATATTCCAAATATATATATTAATTTTTTGATTTAACAATTTAAAAACAAATCATATCTTTTTTGTAGTCTTATTTAATCCTGATACGGTATGAACGGAACAAAGTTCTGCTTAAATAAATAATAGAAAGGAGTATTTTTTATTTATTTGTATAGAGAGGAGGAGATTTGGAGGTTTGTTGAATAAAAGTGTCATTATGACTTAGATGTAAAAACTAAATAATATTAAATAAAAGAAGATTGGTGGTATGAATGAAAAAGAGAAAATCGCTGGCTTTATTAAGTCTGCTTTTACCATTTTTATATATTCCAATTTTAAGTTATGGAGAATGTATACAAGATGACGTTAATCGGATTTATAACAAAAGCAGGACAACTGGAAAGAATAGCTGGCAGCTGATAGCTGATAATTGGTATTACTTTAATGAAAATGGCTATATTGACACAGGTTGGAAACATATTTCCGATAAATGGTATTTTTTTAGTCCGATTTCTGATGGAACAAAAGGAAGGATGCTGACTGGCTGGCAGTGGATTGATGGTAAGTGCTATTTCCTTTCTCCAGCAGGAACGGAAAATTATCCGCATGGTTCCATGTATGAGAATGGCATGACTCCAGATGGATATATGGTCAATGAATCCGGTGCTTGGGTCAATGATGGAGGTGTTGTTGAGATTTCGGGTAAAGGGATACAGACGGTTGTAGAAAGGAAAACATTAACAGACAGAACCATATTTTCTGGAGGTTCAGGTGGCGGAGGATCTGGCGGAGGTGGCGGAAGCCGAGGTCACAGCAGCTCAAACAGTCCCGTGAATGAAAACAATGGTGAAAAGCCTGGTAGTAAGCCAGAACCGGTAAAGCCAGCTGATCCGGATGAAAGTGGTGGGAAAGAATCCCCAGAGGTACCGGTTAAACAATACAAATATACAGTAAGGTATCTGGATATTGCTGATAAAACAATTCTTCAGATTATAACTGGATTTGGAAAAGAGGGAGAAACAATAGAACTGATCCAGCCAGACATTGACGGATACACGATGTGTAAAGGTCAGAAAGATACCCTTGTGTTAACCAGTGATCAGATTGCCTTGAATATTTATTATGAGGAAGAAACTCCAGCTTCCCCATCTGAGGCAAGAAAAATTGACTGGGACTTAAAATTTGTTGAAGAGGGGAGACCAGACAGGGAGCTTTTTAAAGGGCAAAAGGGTAAAACAGAGGAAGGTAAGGAACTGTCTATTGATTTCCCAGAAACGATTATGGGAAGTGATCAATATTACTATCATTCCCTGGTTCCAAGTCCATGGAGTGTTGTGGTAAATGGAAATGGTACCCAGAAATATTATATCGAATACCGGAAAGGTGATCGTTTACCGGAAATACCAGATTCAGATGGAGATGTGAAAGAAAGATTAAATTACTGGCTGGATGTTTCCGGTGAAGCAGATCAATGCATCACAGGAGAAAGACCATCGGCCGGACAGCTTATTAGTGAAAGCCAAGCGGAAGCAAATGAGAGACTTCTTAACCTGGTATCCATGGCAGATGGAGGAGATCGGATAGAGGTTTATGTAATAGCAAAAGGATATACACCAAATGCTGCAATTATCGGTCAGAAGTTTCCAACGGTCAAAAACGTATCTGAACTTTCATTGGAACAATTAACAATTGCTAATGATACATATACCATTTTACGGGTTGGGTTTGAGAAAACATATGATGAAAATACCTGCAGACACAGCTACAAAGTGATCGACCGGGTGGAACCATACTGTATGGATAACGGTTATGAAACCATACAATGCCCAAAGTGCAAAAAGGAGGAAATAGTGATATTACCTGCTATGGGACATATAGATCCGGATCATGATGGAATCTGTGACGTTTGTTATCAACCAGTACTGGAAATACCAGAAGCCGTCCATTACAGTGTTGGGGATGTCCAGTACCGTACCATTGAAAATAGTACCTATTCATACCGATGCATTGATGAGGATTATGAAGATGCCATAAACAGCAGCCAGAAAACAGCTTTGTTTCTATGTGACAGCGTAATCCGCTCTGACATTATGGGGACATCAAAAAAGCTTAATTTTGGAGATAATAATAACTATAAATATTCAAAAGTGAGAGAGTGGCTGCAGAACAATGCTTCAGATACGCGATTTCAACATAATGCCTATATAGGAATTACCAGATCATACATAGGCTCAACTGGAAGAGGAACATATGAGCAGCTAAAAGAGAGCAGTTTAATGGGATATGACCGTCTATATCAGTCTATGGAGGATAAAGTCTTTATTCTGTCCGTGGAAGAAGCATTAAAGTATCGGGATTGTCTATGGAGATTTAATGGAAGTGAAACAAATAATCCAGATTCTCAGATCTCTGCTTACTCAAAAGGTTATTATCTGCGGACTCCTCAAAATGGAGGTCTGGAAGATTTTTGGTATGGAGAAGGTATTTACGCCGTTAGCCTGATAGATGGCAATATACAGCCGGTGAATGTTTCGGAAACAAGTATCGGGATCAGACCAGTTATGACGATTCCCCAGGGATAGGAGAGGTATATGATTATACTGCTTTTTATATTGTTTGGCTTTATCTGTGCATCCATTGTGGTTTTTATTTTCATTACAGTGTCCTGTGTGGTAGTTGCATGCTTCACTGATAAAGATCAGGAGGGTGAGGAACAAATCCAATGGATTAAAGAATACAAAGATAAGAAATTAAGGGAGAAAGGAATATGAAAAGAAATGTAAAAAGAGTTATTTGCCTGTTCCTTGCCACCATCATTGTAGTAACCACGGTTGAATATGCACCACCATCTTTTGCGCTTACTGCCATTTCAAATTCAAAAACTGAAGGGCCAGGTAAGCCTTATGGATCAATGTATCAAAATGAGATCACTCCAGATGGATACCTGGTAGATGAAAATGAAGTTTGGAAAATTAAATAGGAGGAACAATGCGAAAAAAATTTGTGAGAGGACTGGCATACATCATGTGTGCCACCCTGACAATTACCGCAGTACCGCCTTGGGCAGTATATGCGGAATCAGGGACAGAAGTTTCCGGTTCAAAAGTGGCCACGCCTTCTGAGGCGAGCTGTGACATAGAATCAGAGGTAGAAGAACCCGTTAATGAAGAGGAAGTAGAAGAAGATCTGCCAGAAGTAGAACCCGAAGAGATTCCACCTGCAGACCCAGATCCGATTGAAGTTCCGGCAACGGAACCGGTTAATATTGCTACACCATCTGAAGTAGTAGAACCTACTTTCACGGATGTTAAAAAATCTTTAGCAGCTTCCCTGCTTTCTTCTGTTCCTTCTTCCAGTTCTTTGGGAGATATCTGGGATTCCTGGTCTGGAAAGACCAGTTTTGAATTCTTAAATGGAAGCCAGGGAGAGGGGAGGGAAGAAAAGCCATACCTGATCAAAAACCGGGAGCAGCTTATGGGACTATCCGAGCTTACAGCCATGGGAATGATGGTGCCGGAGGCGGAGGGTGCCAAGTATGCCGGAGATTATTCCGGATGTTACTTTGCACTGGGTGCGAATATTGATCTTCAGGGAGTGGACTGGATTCCCATCGGCTTTTATCAGGACTCTTCTGAAAAGGCTGGGGAAGTTACCTACACATTTAATGGTTTCTTTGATGGAAACGGAAAGACCATTAAGAATTTAAAACTGACTTCCTTTGCCGGTTATAACAACGTAGGACTCTTTGGATCGGTATCCAATGCAAGCATCCATGACCTGACCATAATTCCGGACAGCAGCTCCATAAAAGGAAATGACCGGACAGGTGTGGTAGCGGGATATGCAGAAAATAGTGAAATCCGAAATGTAACCGTAAAAAATGCTGATATCAACTCCACCGGCATTTCTGGAGGGATCGCCGGAGAGATTAGTGATAGTGTCATTGAAAATGCGATCTGCGAAAAGGTCATGATTGATGCAAAAGGAGGAAGTGAAATCATTTATGCCGGTGGAATTGCAGGAGTTGCCTCAAATTCTACCATCGTGGACTGTGAGGTATCAACCGGCACAGGAACTACCGCAAGAATTCAGGGAACCGGATACATTGGAGGAATCGTAGGGTATCAGAATGCCTCAAATGTATTTAACACCTATGTAAGCGGAACCATTGGAGGTTATCACTCCACTGCCATCGGAGGGATTACTGGGATGTATGCAGCCGGGAAATTAAAAGTGGCCCGTTTTGCAGGAACCATTGGAAACTCTCAGCTTGGCTCCATGGCAAGGGAAGGAACCTTTATCGGAACCAGACAGGGAGCTGCAACTAACTTTAATTACATAGAAGATATGGCGTATCTGTTTGCTGATACGGAAAGTAAGATAAGCGCCAATGTCTGCGGTTCAGAAATTGAAGATGATAATGATTATACCTACGCTGCCCATATCGGTTTCTGGCACACGGGAGATCTATACTATACTCTGGTC
>SVDT01000228.1 GCA_015057775.1 Paenibacillaceae bacterium
TAGGAAGAAACCTTCTGCACCCGGAAGATTTAAACATGATACAGGGGAATACGCTTCGGTTTATGGCTCCGGGAATGGAATACACGTTCCGTCACAGGTTGAGAAAAAAAGATGGAACCTGGCTGTGGATGGTGGCCAAGGGACGGGTGGTACAGGCGGAAGACGGAAGATTTGCAATTGTAAGCGCCTGCATGGATATTACCGATACGGTACTGGCACAGAAGCGTCTTCAGGAAGCCAACAGGACCCTGCGGTTTAAAAATGACGAACTGGAATTTTTAAGCTCCGGTATGCTGGGCGGATATTACCGCTGCAGAAAATCCGAAGATATGGAGTTTTTGTATACAAGCCCCCGATTCCTTGAGATACTTGGCTATAGCAATCATGAGCTGAATGAGCTCTTCCAGAATCGGCTTTTAAATATGATACACCCGGGTGATAGGGAAAAAATCAGGTTAATGACGGAGACCTTAAGTCCTGATGAGAGCTTAAAGGGCGTGGAGTACCGTATCCTGACCCGCAACGGATACAAATGGATTCTTTGCCATTCCAGATTATCTGTGAAATCAGGAGACAGTTTCCTTTATGGCGTGATGCTGGATATTGAAGAACTTGGCGAGTTATATAGTCAGGTGGAAGAATGCAGAACTCCGTTACTGCCAGAGGGAGTACGGTTCTTCCAGAACCGTGATGCAGCAGTGGGAAGGATGCAGAATTATTTATCACGCCACAGATTTTTAACTTCAGGTCTTTTGCTGTTTTCCTTTCATGGTGGAAACAATGACCCAAATTCCGCCAGACAGGCATTTCTGGAACAGGCATTGTTCATGAAACGGTTTTTCAGAGAAGACGATATCATGTGCCTGGATGGGGATTATGAGATCCTGATTCTGTGCCGGAATATCAAAGAAGACGATATTAAGGTAAAATGCAGGCGAATTTTAAAGGAATTAAGATATCAGATGATGAGCCAGGTATCCAAAGAATTGCTTCCAGTTCGTGCCGGTTTAACTGTAATCCGGGTTCAGGAAGACAACTTTGAGGAATGCTATGACAGGGTAAAGGATGCTTTGTTAAAAAATGCCCTTAGTACAGATCAGGAATTGTAAAGAAAGAATAGACCTCTTTTTTCATATGTGTTATAATCCACGTAAACCATTTCAGGATAAAGGAAGGAATAATGATATGATAGCAGACAAGATGAGACCCCTTGTAGAAAACAATTCCGCCATCCGCGCCATGTTCGAAGAGGGAAAGAAGATGGCTGCCGAATATGGTGCAGAAAATGTCTATGATTTCAGCCTCGGTAATCCCAATGTGCCCGCACCGGAAGCAGTAAAGCAGGCCATCCTTCATATTATGAACGAGGAAGAATCAACCATGGTTCATGGATATATGAGCAATGCAGGCTTTGATGACGTAAGAGAAGGCATAGCACAGTCGATCAACCGAAGGTTCGGGACTCATTTTCGTGGAGGTAATCTCCTTATGACGGTAGGGGCCGCCAGTGGTCTGAATGTGATTTTAAAGACCATATTAGATCCTGGTGATGAGGTAATTGTATTCGCACCCTATTTTATGGAATACGGTTCATACGTACGCAATTATGACGGTGTGCTTTCTGTTATTCCGCCTAATACAAAAACCTTTCAGCCCAATCTCCTGGAATTTGAAAGCAGAATCACAAACAGGACTAAGGCAGTCATTATAAATACTCCCAATAACCCAACCGGCGTGGTTTATTCTTCTGAAACCCTTCGGGAAATTGGCACTATTCTGGAGCGGAAAGAAAAAGAGTATGGATCTTCCATACTCCTGATTTCAGATGAGCCTTACAGAGAGCTTGCTTATGACGGTGTTGAGGTTCCATATGTGACGATGTTTTACAAAAATACAGTGGTCTGCTATTCCTACAGCAAATCCTTATCTCTGCCAGGGGAAAGAATCGGATATCTGGTCATTCCCGATGAGGTGGAGGATTCAAAGGCTGTGATTGCGGCTGCCAGCATTTCAAACCGGGTTCTGGGCTTTGTCAATGCTCCGTCTCTGATGCAGAGAGTGATTCTTCGCTGCGTGGATGAAAAAGTAAACCTGTCTGCTTATAATAAAAACAGGGAGCTTCTTTATAACAGTTTAACGGAATACGGATTTGAATGTATTAAGCCGGAAGGTGCATTTTATCTGTTTATAAAAACTCCGGAAGATGACAAACTGTTTTGTGAGTATTGTAAAAAACACCGGGTTCTTCTGGTACAGGGAAGTGCTTTTGCCTGTCCTGGCTATGCGCGGATTGCGTATTGTGTATCTTATGAACAGATTGAACGTTCACTTCCTGCATTTCATGCAATTGCACAGGAATATGGACTTAGAGCAGACCGGGAGGGCATAAGATGAAAGCATGGCAGGCGAATATCCGAACAGTAACCCCATATGTTCCAGGTGAACAGCCAAAGGGCGGGAACTTAATTAAACTGAATACCAATGAAAATCCTTATCCTCCGTCACCTCTGGTAAAAAAAGCCATGGGTGAGATGGATTATGATACGTTCCGCAAATATCCGGATCCGTCTTCCGCTGTTCTGACAAAGGCACTGTGTGAATACTATCAGATGGATGAAGATGAGATTTTTGTGGGAGTCGGGTCTGATGATGTGATTGCCATGTCATTTCTCACATTTTTTAATTCTGAAAAGCCAGTCTTATTTCCCGATGTGTCGTATTCCTTCTATCAGGTATGGGCGGGGCTGTTTCATATTCCTTTTGAGACACCTGTTCTTGATGAGCATTTTCTGATTTGTAAGGAAGATTATTATAAAGAGAATGGGGGAATCATATTCCCGAACCCCAACGCGCCCACTGGCGTTTTTATGCCATTAAGTGAGGTGGAAGACATCATCGCCCACAATCAGGAGTCGGTTGTGATTGTGGATGAAGCTTACATTGATTTTGGCGGTGAAAGTGCGGCCAGGCTGATAAAAAAATACGATAATCTGCTGGTTGTGCAGACGTTTAGCAAATCCCGGTCTATGGCAGGAATAAGAATCGGTTTTGCCATGGGTAACAAAGAACTGATACGGGCTTTAAACGATGTGAAGTATTCTTATAATTCCTACACTATGAATATGCCAGCCCAGGTTCTGGGAGCGGAAGCGGTAAAGGATGACAGTTATTTCAGACAGACGATTGAAAAAATTATAACCACAAGAGAGAAAGCGAAAAAACGTCTCAGTGAACTTGGTTTTGTATTCCCTGATTCCATGGCTAATTTTATTTTTGCCAGTCATAAAGAGAGAAAAGCGGAAGATATTTACCTGGCGTTGAGAGAAAAACAGATTTTCGTTCGTTACTTTAAACAGCCAAGGCTTGATAATTATTTAAGGATCACCATTGGGACGGATGAGGAGATGGAAAAGCTTTATGATTTCCTGGAGATATTTCTTTGATCAGACTATTTATCACTTGGACTTTTTGGGGTATTATAAAGGCAGGAGATAAGCATGGAATTTGTAAAAAAATATAGCAGAATCTTATTAAATATTATTATTCCTATTGTGTTTACCTATTTAATCTGCATCTGGGGACCAAGAATACTGAATTTCTTTCTTCCTTTCGTGATTGGCTGGGTGATTTCCGCCATTGCCAATCCTCTTGTGCGTTTGTTGGAGAAACGCCTGAAGCTGGTGAGAAAGCATAGTTCTGTGCTGATTGTGGTGGCAGTACTGGCTCTTATTATTGGTGCTTTTTATTTAATCATATCAAAACTGATTTCGGAAGCAGCAGGATTTGTGAAGGATATTCCCCTTTACTATGATTCTGCCTGGGTTGAGGTTCAAAAGATGCTTCTGACGGCAGAAGATCTGCTGCGTTTTCTTCCCAAGGGGATTCAGGATTCGGTGAATGTATTTGTAACACATATTGGAGAATATTTAAATGTTATGGTGCAGAAAATCGCATCGCCTACCTTTATGGCTGCGGGCAATGTGGTAAAGAGTATTCCTGCAGCGCTTGTTTACACGGTTGTAACCATATTTTCTTCCTATATTTTTATTGTGGACCGGGATAAAATTCTCGTTTTTTTAGACCGGTATACTCCTGATGGGTTTTCCAAATATTATGATTATCTGAAAAAGGACGTAAAGCATCTGGTAGGAGGCTATTTTCTTGCTCAGTTTAAGATAATGTTCATTATCGCAGGTGTACTGGCAGCAGGATTTCTGGTTTTGGGAGTCAAGTATGCACTTTTGCTTGCTGTCATTATTGCGATTCTTGATTTCCTTCCTATCCTTGGGACTGGTACTATTCTGATTCCCTGGGCAATTCTTCGGATTGTTTCAGGAGAATATGCCTTTGGTGTAGGTCTGATTGTGATTTACGTACTGACACTGGTATTGAGACAGATCATTCAGCCGAAGATCGTAGGAGATACCATGGGGCTTGACCCGTTAATGACATTATTATTTTTATATTTGGGATTTAAAATAAGCGGGATTGCCGGAATGATACTGGCTGTTCCCATTGGAATGCTGGTGATCAGCATTTATAAATTTGGTGCCTTTGACCGGTTCCTTTACAGCGTAAAGACCTTGGTTCACGACATCAATGGGTTTAGAAAAGAGAAAGATGATATCGATTAAAAGCAGTAATTGGAGGATACAATGAAAAAAAACATAAGATTGAAGATCGCCGTTTATCTGATTGCATGTCTTATGGCTTCTGAGGCATTTGCTACCCCTTTAAACGGTTATTCGGCAGAAGCCTGGAAACTGGAGAACGGACAATACATTGATGCATCCGGTAATCCTATTACAGGAGTTTTAGCAAAGGGAATTACAGTGACCAAATACCAGAACAGGCAGAATGAGGCAAATGGAGGGATTGACTGGAAGAAGGTGGCAGAGGACGGAGTTTCCTTTGCTATGGTGCGGATCGGTTATCTCAATGATATGGATCCCTATTTTTCAGAGAATATGAAGCATGCTTCGGAAAATGGGCTTAAAACCGGTGTATTTTTTTATACCCAGGCTCTTGATACACAAACTGCAGTGGAAGAGGCAAAGTATGTGCTGCGTCAGGTAAAGGATTACAAAGTTTCTTACCCAATCGCTTATGACGTGGAATCCCAGTATCTTCTTGATAATAAGCTTTCCAAACAGCAGATTACGGATAATATCAACGCATTCTGTAAAACCATTGCAGATGCGGGGTATCGCCCGATTGTCTATGCAAATAATAAATGGCTGTCTCTTCATATCGATATGAGCCAGGTTCCCTATGATGTATGGTATGCCAGATATGGAACGGTCAATGATTATCAAAACAGAACCATCTGGCAGTGTACGGATAAAGGAAGGGTGGCAGGAATCGATGGGGATGTTACCATCGAATTATCCTTTGCAGATTACGGTTCCATGATTCCGGCAGATGGCTTTAAAACCATTGACGGGGAACGGTATTACATGAAAAACTACGAAAGACAGACCGGCTGGATTCAACCGGATGGAACGTGGTATTATCTGGATTCCAATGGAATGGTAGTTCATGATAAGACCATGGTGATCGACAATGTATCTTATACCTTTGGTTCTCAGGGAGAGATAACAAATCAGACAAAATAGTGGAGTTACAAGTGAAAAAAGAAAACGATTTAAATTCAGATCATATAAAAGGGCTGGTATGGAGGCTTGCAATCCCCTCCATGCTGGCTCAGTTTGTCAGTGTATTATATAGTATCGTAGACCGTATGTATATTGGAAATATCCCGGCGATCGGGGAAGTCGCCCTGGCAGGAGTTGGAATCTGCGGTCCCATTGTGACCCTGATTTCTTCTTTTGCTTTTTTAGTGGGAGCAGGAGGATCCCCCCTTATGAGTATCCGTCTGGGAGAGAAAAACCAGAGAGCTGCCAGCCAGATTCTAGCCAACTGTTTCCTGCTCTTATTGACTTTTTCCGTTCTTATCACAGCGGTATCCTTTCTGTTAAAAGACCACCTTCTCATGTGGTTCGGCGCAGGAAAGACGGTATTTCCCTATGCAAATGAATATCTTACCGTATATCTTACCGGAACCGTGTTTGCATTGCTTTCCGCAGGGTTAAATCCTTTCATTGTAAGTCAGGGATATGCCAGGACAGCCATGAAATCCGTGGTCTGTGGAGCAGTGAGCAATATAATCCTGGATCCCATTTTTATTTTTGTTTTCGGAATGGGGGTAAAAGGCGCTGCTATCGCAACCGTTCTGTCCCAGGTGATATCCTGTATCTATGTTCTTCGATTTCTTTTTGGTAAAATCCCTCCCATTCGCATCACCTTTCAGGGGTATGACTTAGAAGTGATGAAGAGAATTCTTACACTGGGGCTCTCCCCGTTCCTCATTATTGCATTTGATAACGTGCTTATCATTTCGTTAAATACAGTAATCATGCATTATGGGGGTGAGGGCAGTGAAAAGCTTCTCACCTGTATGACCATTGTGCAAAGCTTTATGTTAATGGTAACTAT
>SVDT01000229.1 GCA_015057775.1 Paenibacillaceae bacterium
CCGGCTTTTCAGGGAAGTGTGGGAGCGGACTGCCATGGAGACTGGCTTCGTGAGGAGTTGAAACGCAGTCACGTGGACTGTACCTTTTTGGGTACGTCACAAAAGAATAAAACAGGAATTTCTTTAAGTTTTACCAATGAAAAGGATCGTTCCTTTCTCACATACAGGGGAACCAATGACGAATGGAACTTAGAGGCCATTGATTTTGAAGGAGTAAAAGATGCGGGGCATAT
This sequence comes from Paenibacillaceae bacterium, assembly GCA_015057775.1. Taxonomy (GTDB): domain Bacteria; phylum Bacillota; class Clostridia; order Lachnospirales; family Lachnospiraceae; genus Lacrimispora. Next base: position 234 of record SVDT01000229.1, read on the forward strand.
TCACCTGACTTCTTACGCCGGCAGCCGCAATCACCATCAATTTAAAATGCTTCTTAAAAAGATCAGGGAAATCAGTTCTGCCACAGTCAGCTTTGATGTGGGCTGGGATGAAACAGGGGAGTGGTATGAGGGTATTTTTGAACTGCTTCCTTTCATAGATATCCTGTTTATGAATGAAACAGAAGCGCTTCATTATACAAAAGGGCTGAATGCCGAAGAGGCTGCTTTGGAGTTTTCAAGGCACTGCGCCATGGCAGTAATCAAGCTGGGAAAGAGCGGGTCCATTGGTGGGAAGAATGGTGTGCTCACCAAGTCTCACCCCTATACAGTAAGTGCAGTTGATACCACCGGAGCCGGTGATTCCTTTAATGCAGGCTTTGTTTATGGATTTTTAAAGGGCGAGACCATGGAACAATGTCTGAGGATTGCCAATGCCTGCGGTGCCATGTCTGTCACAGCATATGGAGGCAATACAGCCTTTCCAACGAAAGAGGAGCTGTATCATTTTATAAAACAACAGGATGAAAGGCAGGAAGATTAAATGAAAATCACAGTAATTGGTGGAGCGGGAGTAAGAACAGTCATTTTTATTAATGGTCTTCTTGATCGTTATAAGAAATTAAATATAGATGAAGTATTGTTATATGATACTGACAGGGAAAAATTGGAGATCATAAGCCGTTTGTGTCGCCATGTTGTGATAAGACGGGGACAGGGGTTAAAAATCAGCACTTCTTTTGATGCAGTTGAAGCAATTACAGGAGCGGATTATATCGTAACTACAATTAGGGCAGGCGGGGATCATTCCAGAGTAGTTGATGAGGAAATTGCCTTAAATGCCGGGGTTATTGGTCAGGAAACAACAGGAGCCGGAGGTTTTTCCATGGCTGTGCGCACCATTCCTGTTTTAATGGAATACTGCGAGCTGATTAAAATCCATGCTCCCCATGCCTGGATCTTTAATTTTACCAACCCTTCCGGGCTGGTAACACAGGCTTTAAAAAATGCAGGATATGAGCGGATCATAGGAATCTGCGATGCTCCCAGCAGCACTAAATTCCGTATGGCAAAGCAGCTGGGTGTGACTCAGGATCAGCTTTCTGTGGAATTTTTCGGACTGAATCATTTATCATGGATACAGAGTGTGAAAGTGGAGGGACGGGAGATTTTGCAGGAACTTCTGTCTGATGAATCATTTTTAAAGAGTGTGCAGGAATTTTCTATCTTTGATCCTGAGCTTTTAAGATCAATGGGGTATCTGCCCAATGAGTATCTCTACTATTATTATCACAGGGAAAAGGCTCTTAATAACATCAAAAAGTCTGGTGAAACCAGAGGAAAGTCTATTGAATCGGTAAATTGCCGAATGATGGAAGAACTAAAACAAATGGATATAGAAAGGGAACCGGAGGAAGCACTCCAGGTATTTCTGTATTACATGGCACTGAGGGAAGAATCCTATATGAGCATTGAAACCGGACACGATAAAAAGGAACCCATCAAAAAAGGGAAACTGGAAGTGCCGGATGGAATGGGGTATGCCGGAGTTATGCTGGACTGTATTGAAGGTCTACAAAGCGAAGAAGGGCGGGAACTGGTACTGTCTGTCCAGAATAATGGCTGTATTGAAGGACTGGAGGATCAGGACGTCATCGAGGTGACCTGCCATGTATCAAAAAATGGGATCATACCTGTGCCTGTAGGAAAGGTTCCGGAGCACTGCTATTTACTGATCAGGCTGATTAAAATGTATGAAAAACTGACGGTGGAAGCGATTAAAAACCATTCAAAGGAAACCGCAGTCAGGGCACTCACATTACACCCGCTGGTTAATTCCTATTCACTGGCAAAGATACTGGTTGAGGAATACGACTTAGCTTACGGAGGAATTTTAGGAGGCTGCCATGGCGTTTGATTTACACAACAGAGACCGGATCTGCCATCTCATTGAAGAACTGGCAGAGTTACGTTATAAAAATCTGCATAGTTTTGACCATATTTTCTGGTACGAGGACAATGGAACAACAGGAAATAGAATGCCCATGGGTGAACCAGTGGAAATTGAACAGGGTTTTCGGTGGAAAGGCTGGGATCAGTATAACTGGCTCTGTACCAGACTTATGGTACCAGCAGAACTTATGGATGAAGAGGTAGTCGGCATTTTTGATTTTGGCGTTCCGGAAGGGACCGGTAATAACAGCCATTTTGAAAGCCTTCTTTATTTAAACGGCAATCCATATCAGGGAGTGGATGGAAACCACAAAGAGGTCTTTTTTCAGGTGAAAGAAAATGGAGCTTTTCTTGATTTAAAATTCCGCCTCTGGTCTGGCTTAAACGGAGGAGGAGTTCCGAAAGATATGGCTATGGAACTGGTTCGTGCCCAGTACGGGGTGCTTGACCATGATACCGATGATTTTTACTTTCTGGCAAGGAATGTGCTGGAAACTTATGATATTTTAGATTCTGGCAACGAGTATAGAGAATGGATGCTGAATATGCTTGTAAAAGCCTTTGATTTTGTTGATTATACAGAACCGGGTACGGAACGCTTTTATGATAGCATCAGGAAAGCATATGAATACTTAAACGGGAAGATGAAAGGGCAGGGAAAACCGGACATACAGGTCAGTATGCTGGGACATACCCACATCGATGTGGCGTGGCTGTGGAGGCTTCGCCATACAAGAGAAAAGGCAGCCCGCTCATTTTCCACTGTAAATCGCATGATGGATCGTTATGACCATTATCATTTTCTCCAGTCCCAGGCTCAGCTTTATGAATTTATCAAAGAGGATTATCCGGATATTTATGATTCCATTAAAAGACGGGTAAAAGAGGGCAAATGGGAACCTGCCGGAGCCATGTGGGTGGAATGCGACTGTAACCTGGCAAGCGGCGAGTCCATTGTAAGACAGATCCTTGTAGGTAAAAATTTCTTTCAGGATGAATTTGAATATGAGAGTGAATTCCTCTGGCTTCCGGATGTCTTCGGGTATTCCTGGGCACTTCCCCAGATTCTGAAAAAGTCAGGAGTGGAGGCATTCATGACTACCAAGATCAGTTGGAATGATACCAACCGTCTGCCCTTTGACACCTTCCTTTGGAAGGGAATTGACGGGACTGAGATTACAGCTCATTTCGTCACCACTACCGATCAGGATTCCGATTCCTACACCTACAATGGAGATACCAGACCCTACGCTGTCAAGGGGGTATGGGATAACTATAAAAATAAAGACTTAAACCGGGATCTTCTTATTTCATATGGATATGGAGATGGCGGCGGCGGTCCAAACCGTGATATGATAGAGACACTGAAACATTTAAATAAGATTCCCGGGATTCCCAAAGTACAGTTTGAGAGTGCAACGGAGTATTTCAGAAGGCTGAGAGAAACTGTAGAACGAAATGAAATGGAAGGAAACCTCCCGGTCTGGGACGGGGAACTTTATCTGGAGTTTCACAGAGGAACCTACACCTCCCAGGCGTATAATAAGAAAATGAACCGGAAGATGGAATTTTACCTTCGGGACACAGAGATACGCTCTGTTCTGGCAAACGAGTGGGGAGGCATTGCCTATGACAGAGAAAGACTGCAAAAAGCCTGGAAAATCGTTCTCTGCCAGCAATTTCATGATATTCTGCCTGGTTCCTCTATCAGGGAAGTGTATGAGGACAGCCATGTGGAATACGAAAAGGCCTGTCGGCTTCTAGCTGAGGTAGAAAACCAGATCAGTCAGGCGCTGTATGTGGAAAAACCAGGAGTTTATTCGGTATGGAATAATTCAAATTGGAAGAGAACCTCTGTTGTCACGATTTCTGAAACCTCGGACGGTGACCGTTTCCGGGATGAAAATGGACAGCTTCTTGACAGTTATACAAAGGATGGGGTATCACAGGTTCTGGTTAAGGACATGGCTCCGTTTTCTTTTACGACTCTGTACCGGGTTGCGGCTTCTTTGGAAGTGGATTATGCCAGTCAGGATTCCAGTCATATAAGTACACAAGAGAGTTCCCGCCAGGCAGAAACCAGATATTACCGCGTTGTCTGGAATGAGTGGGGGCAGCTGACGGAAATTTATGATAAAGAAGCAGGCAGGGATATTCTTTCAAAAGGGAAGAGGGGCAATGTCTTGCAGGTCTTTGAAGACAAGCCAAGATGCTTTGACGCATGGGAACTGGAACCGACGTATGGAAATAAGATGGAAGAAATCAGGGATTTAAAGGAGGTTCGTACAGAAGTAAATCCGCTTGGAATCTGGATTTCATTCTCCTGGGACTATCACAAATCCACAATCTCACAAACCATGTGTCTTTACCATGAAAAGAAAAGGATTGACTTTAAAACCAGGATCATATGGGAAGAACGCCAGAAACTGTTAAAGACGGCATTTCCTGTAGGTATCAGAAGCATAGACGCCAGATTTGATATTCAGTATGGAAACATCAGACGCAGAATAACAAGAAATGACAGCTGGGAAGCCGCCAGATTTGAAGTAGTTGCCCATAAGTGGGTGGATTTCAGTGAAACGGGATATGGAGTGGCGCTCTTAAATGACTGCAAGTATGGCCACGATATCTATGAGGATACCATGCGCCTAACTTTAATTAAATCGGCAACAGATCCCGATTATGCCGCAGATTTAGGCTTGCATGAATTTACCTATTCTCTCTATCCTCATAGGGAAGAATGGTACGACTCCGGCCTGGAACAGGAGTCCTTTGATTTAAATAATCCCATTACAGCAGTCTCTGGTGCACCAAAGATCACGGCAGGAAGTCTGTTTCATCTTGATAGTGACTATATTGTCGCAGACTGCATCAAACAGGCAGAGCATTCTCAGGATATCGTCTTACGGTTTCATGAATTTGCAGGGGCAAGAGTGAGCGTAGTAATGACAAGCGCACTCAATATCTCTTCCTGGTGCCAGTGTAATTTGATGGAACGGCCCACGGAAGAATTTAAAAGCGGACCGGTCAGACTGGATTTTACACCTTACGAGATAAAAACTATTTTAGTCAGATTTAATTAACAACCATAGGACAGGAGGCAGTATGAAGCTGGAAGAAAAACAGAGATTATTAAACCAAGCGGTGGAAGAGATTGCCGAAACTATTAAAAATAAGCTGCCTATGAATGAGGATTTACTTCAGACATTCGAGAAATGTTTTCAGACTACAGGCAAAACAACAGTCCGATTTTTGGAGAATGGAGAAGTGTTTGTAATAACCGGAGACATTCATGCAATGTGGCTTCGGGATTCCTCCGCTCAGGTGATTCATTATCTGCCGCTTTTGAAGAAATACCCCATACTGGCTGAACTGGTACGGGGGTTGATAAAAAGGCAGTTCCGTTATATTCTCATCGACCCATATGCCAATGCGTTTAATGAGGAAGCAAACGGGAACTGCTGGGATGAGGATATTACCGACTCCACACCCTGGAACTGGGAAAGAAAATACGAAGTGGATTCTCTCTGTTATCCGGTATGGCTGCTTCATGAGTATTTTGAAATGACAGGAGATCAGGAGATATTTTCAAATGAGGTGAAGCAAGGGCTTTTGCAGATTGTTTCTATATGGAAAAGAGAGCAGAATCATGACAAAGACTCTACGTACCGCTTTGAACGAAGAAACTGCCCGCCTTCGGATACACTCCCGGAAGGCGGAAAAGGTACACCTACCGCATATACAGGTATGACCTGGTCCGGTTTTCGCCCCAGTGATGATGCATGCAGATACGGTTATTTAATTCCTTCTAATATGTTTGCTTCAGTGGTACTAAAACATATAGAGGAGTATTCCATAAACATATATCGGGATTTAGATCTTGCAGATTCTGCCCGTAGGCTTAGACATGAAATAGAAGAGGGAATCCGAAAGTTTGGTATTGTGAAAGACCCTGAATTCGGAGACATTTATGCATATGAGACAGACGGCTATGGTAATTACAACCTGATGGATGATGCTAATGTTCCCAGCCTCCTCTCTATTCCGTGGCTGAAGTATGAAACAGAAGAAAGTGAAATCTATGAGAATACAAGAAGATTTCTGTTAAGCAGCAGGAATCCGTACTATTTTAAAGGAACATATGGACAGGGAGTGGGAAGTCCTCATACGCCGGACCGCTATATCTGGCATATTGCATTAATTATGGAAGGTCTGACGGAGAAGGATCCCATAAAAAGAGAAGCACTTCTATCCGATATTTTAAATACCC
>SVDT01000230.1 GCA_015057775.1 Paenibacillaceae bacterium
ATTGAGAGTATAAGGAAAACAGCTACTACAGTTCCGATTATGGGTATCTTATAGTATTCCCAGATGTACCATAGTCTGTCCTTTAAGCTCATATTCTTTAACTTATTCTTTTCTTCCTGCAGTGAATCTTTTAAAGTTTTGTCTTCATAGGGGGTCATATCATACGCCTCTTTCTGTTCTTAATCCGGATACTTTTATGATTATATCACAGATTTAACAAATTTCCTCTATCTATAATTATAAAAAATTGATGAAATGGAGGAGAATGTTTGCTTTTTAAAAATAAATCCGCTATAATGATTTTTGACGTTAACGAGAGAAGGGGAATGACATATGTTATCAGGTTTTTTTAATTATGATAATCCGGTCTGGCGCTTTATCGGCAAGTTCGGAGATTTAATTATTCTAAATGTTTTATGGCTGGTCTGCAGTCTCCCAATTTTCACTATAGGAGCTTCTACAACTGCAGTGTATTATGTGACGCTGAAACTTGCAAGAGACGATGACGGCTATACCATACGCTCCTTTTTTAAATCCTTTAAAGAGAATTTCAAGCAGTCTACCATAATATGGCTGATCCTTCTTTTGGCAGGAGCCATTCTGGGCGTGGACTTATATTTCTTTGCCCGGCTTTTTAATGGTTCTTCCACGGTTAAGACGGTTATGCTTACTGTATTTCTGGCCATGGCTTTAATCTATGCTGCTGTAGCCATGTATATTTTCCCGCTTCAGTCCAGATTTTATAATCCGCTGAAACGTACATTTTTCAATGCGTTCTTTATGTCCATCCGCCATTTATTCCGTACAATTGGTATGATCGTCATAGATGGTGTGCTGGTTGCAGCCGGTTTTGTATTTATGATTCCACCTGTACTGATGATTTTTATGCTGTTCGGTTTTCCACTTTTGGCATTTATTAATTCCTATATTCTATCGCCCGTATTTAATATTTATATGCCAAAGGAAGAGCGGGTAGAGGAAGAGGGATTAAGACCGTTATTTACCGATGACAGTGAGCCTGTAAGCAGTATTCTGATGGCAAAGGGTGATGAGACAAAGACTGACGACCAGAAACTTACAGACGATGATAGAACAAAGTAAAAAGACAGATTACACCGGTCCCCTGGATTTTAAAGTCCCAAGGGGACCTTTTTTTGTATCCATGATCGTTCAAAGTTTGGACACGCTATGGACACAAAAAAACGATATACTTGAGATTGATACGAGAAATGTTTTGGAGGCAGAATATGACCGAAGAAGAATACTTAAGTTTCATTCAGCCCTACGAAGATGCGCTGAATAACATACAGGTCAGGATCGATGTGCTGAATAAGGATTACAGAAGGAAACAGCTGAATTATCCCATTCATCATGTCCAGTACCGGATAAAACAGAAAGAAAGCATTGAAAATAAATTAACCAAATGCGGAAACGATACAACCACGGATGCAGCCAGAAACTGTCTGACTGATATTGGGGGAATCCGGGTGATCTGTTATTTTGTCAGAGATATCTATGGAATAGTAGATTTGCTGCGTAAGCAGACAGACATTGTAGTAATAAAGGAAAGCGATTATATCAGGACACCAAAAGAAAACGGATACAGAAGCTATCACATTGTGTTCGGAGTTCCGGTTTATCATACAGACGGCATGGAGTATTATCCTGTAGAAGTTCAGCTTCGCACTATGGCTATGGATCTGTGGGCCAGCATGGAGCATCGGATCTGCTACAAAGGGGAAAAAAAGGATGAAGCAGCGGCTGAATTTATCAACTATGGTGCTGCTTTAAAACAGATGGAGGAGGAGATGGAAGGGTTTTTATCGGAATGATAGCAGTAAAAAACCCCGGCGATGTTATGCCGGGGTTTTTTGGAAGTAAGATATATAAAAATATGAGGGAAAGCTGATTATTTATCCATACGGAAGCCAGTATAAGCTGACATCCCGTGTTCGTGGATATCCAGACCATCCAACTGCTCCTGATCGGATACTCTTAACCCAATGGTCTTTTTAATAACGGTGAAGATGATAGCTGCCATTACTCCGGCATAAGCCACTACAGATACAACACCGATTAACTGAGGCAGGAAGCTGACACCTTCGCCGAATACTCCGGTAAGAAGGGTGCCCAGAAGACCACAGCAGCCGTGAACGCCAACTGCACCTACCGGATCATCAATCTTAACAACTTTATCAATGAATTCAATCGCAAGAACCACTACGAAACCTGCAATGGCACCAATAATCATTGCTTCATAAGGAGTTACTACATCACAGCCAGCTGTAATGGCAACCAGACCAGCTAAGGAACCATTTAAGGTCATGGAGACATCGGGTTTACCATAACGTTTCCAGGTGAACAACAGTGTTACCAAAGTGGAAGCAGCCGCAGCCAGGTTTGTAGTCATGGCAATATCACCTACCGTTGTAGTAGCAGCGGTTGTAGATCCGCAGTTAAAACCAAACCAGCAGAACCAGAGTATAAATACACCAAGAACGCCTAAAGGAATGTTGTGTCCTGGTATTGCGTTGGGAGTTCCGTCTTCATTATATTTTCCGATACGTGGACCAACGATCTTTGCTCCAACCAGGGCACAGATACCGCCTACCATATGAACGGCAGTAGAGCCTGCGAAATCATGGAAACCAATACTTGACAGCCAGCCGCCGCCCCAGATCCAGTGACCGGTAATCGGATAGATAAAGACGCTGATACATGCGGAATAGATTAAATAGGAAGAAAATTTAGTACGTTCAGCCATTGCCCCGGAAACGATTGTTGCAGCGGTTGCACAGAATACGGTATGAAAGATCATAAATACTGCAATGGGAAGTCCATTGAATATTCCATCGGAATCTGCAAGAGAATAGGGGTTAAAAAATCCGGATCCGCCAAGGATTCCTCCAATGTTGTTTCCGAACATAAGAGGAAAACCTAAAATGAAGAAGAATAGGGAACCAAGGACAAAGTCCATCATGTTTTTCATACAGATATTTCCAGCGTTTTTTGCCCTTGTAAAACCAGTCTCAACCAATGCGAAACCTGCCTGCATAAAGTAGACCAAAATTGCACCCAGCATAGTCCAGATAATGTTTAGTAACAAAGTAGTATTTTCCATAATTATAACTCCTCCTGAATTTTATGTTGGAATAGCACGGAATGTAAAATAAAAGAGGATAACTGCCTTTGTAAAGGCAATTATCCTCATCGATAATTTATATTCATTCCATATTCAGTTGATATCTTTCCGTTTTTTCTACAAAGCCTCCCGGCCATGTTCACCAGTTCGGATTCGTACTGCATCCTGAACATCGTAGACAAATATTTTACCATCTCCAAATGTTCCGGTATTAATTTCTTCCACGACTGCGTCAATAATTGGATCAGCCAGTTCTTTTGGTACGACTGTCTCAACTTTAACTTTAGGGAGCAGATTTACATTATACTTGGTACCACGGTACATCTGAGTATAGCCTTTCTGATTTCCATAACCCATGACATTGCTGATCATAAGCCCGTTAACTTTACAGCCTTCCAGTACTTCTTTCAGGGCTTCAAGCTTTTCTGGCTTGATAATAATTTCCAATTTTTTCATACAGCACTACCTCCTTAAGTTAATAATACAAAAAAGAGCAGTTCCACTTATGGAACGCCCTCGTTCGTTATAACAACATTATACATGGATCCTGAAGAATGTCAAATATAAAATTTTAACAACATGACTATGAATATTTATGAAAAGTTAACAAAACTTTAATGAAAGAAAGGATGGACAAAAGAATATAAAACACTTGTGCTTTTATGTACTTGGGTATATAATAAATACTGTATACAAAAAAATAGAAAAATACAATCCGAAAACCGAAAAGTGAGGGATGTTTGCTTATGATAAGGCATCTGGGATTAAAGGCCTATGGAAAGATCAATCTGGGTTTAGACGTGTTAAGAAAGCGGGATGATGGTTACCATGAAGTTCGGATGATCATGCAGACTGTGGGTCTATATGATAAGATTGATATATATTTAAAAGAGACACCTGGGATTGAAGTCGTTACAAATTTATACTATCTGCCGGTGAATGAGAATAATCTTGTTTACAAAGCGGCAAAGCTTCTTATGGATGAATTTCATGTTCCTCATGGGATCCGGATTCATTTAAAAAAATTTATCCCGGTTTCCGCAGGTATGGCGGGAGGAAGCAGCGATGCTGCCGCAGTGCTGTTTGGGGTAAATAAGATGTTTCAGCTTGGTCTTACAAGGGAAGAGCTGATGAACCGGGGGGTAAAGATTGGAGCTGATGTTCCTTATTGTATTATGAGAGGAACTGCATTATCGGAAGGAATTGGAGAGATCCTCACCCCACTGACAGATATGCCCCAGTGTCAGGTGCTGATTGCAAAACCTTCTGTAAGCGTTTCCACCAAGTTCGTTTATGACCATCTAAATCTGGCTGAACTGAAAAAGGAAGATCACCCAGATATTGACGGAATGATAGAGGCGATTAAAAGTCATGACATTTATAAGGTGTCAGAGCGTCTTGGCAATGTATTAGAGACTGTAACTATCACGGAATATCCCGTGATAGCAGACATAAAAGAAAAACTGAAGGAGCTGGGTGCGGTTAATGCACTGATGAGCGGAAGCGGTCCTACGGTTTTTGGTATTTTTACCAATCCGATCGCCGCAGGCAGAGCATATGAAGAACTGCGGTATGGAGAATGCAGGAATATGGCGAAACAAGTTTATTTAACGAATTTTTATAATACCAAGGAGGTACCCAATGGGTAATGATCTAAAAGTCAATATGAATGAATATCTGCCGCTTCGTGATGTGGTATTTAATACCTTAAGGCAGGCTATACTAAAAGGAGAGCTGGCACCAGGGGAACGTCTGATGGAGATTCAGCTGGCAGAGCGTCTCGGGGTCAGCCGTACCCCCATCAGGGAAGCAATCCGTAAGCTGGAACTGGAAGGCCTGGTTCTCATGATTCCGAGAAAAGGTGCCGAAGTGGCTAAAATTTCTGAGAAAAGCTTAAGAGATGTGTTGGAAGTACGTCGTTCATTAGAAGAGCTGGCGATTGAACTGGCCTGTCAGCGTATGACACCGGAGGCAGTTGCAGAACTGGAGATGAAGCAGGATCAGTTTCGGAATGCAGTGCTGAATGGAAGACCTATGGATATTGCTGAGACAGATGAGGCTTATCATGATGTGATTTACAAAGGTACCTGTAACGACAGACTGATACAGATGATCAATAATTTAAGAGAACAGATGTACCGGTATCGCCTGGAATATATCAAAGATGAAGATAAACGTCAGGTACTTCTTTTAGAGCATGACAACATATTAAAGGCAGTAAGGCAGCGCAGAGTGGATGAAGCTAAGGTAGCTATGCGGGAACATATCGACAATCAGGAAATTACAGTATCCAAAAACATTAAGGGACAGGAATAGAAAGAGGATTGATATGACATTTAAAGAAAAATATCTGGCTGGTGAAATTGATTTTGAGACAATCGATGATTATATTGACGAATGGAATAGCAGCACAACATCAGACACGCTTGCCACTTTCCTGGGGCTCAATGAAGAGGAAGAGGACCTATGGATTGAGGAAAGTGATGAAGCCTTAAAAGACTATCTGGACAGGAATAAATAAACTAATCTGGAAAATTATTAAATAAATATAACCTTTATTGACAAGGTGACAGGGTGTCATTATAATAAATGACATGTTGTCACCTTTTAATTTTATACAAAGTCATGCGGAATAAATAATAGAAATGAGGTGTAAGGATGCCTACGGAGCGTTTTTATAATCTTCCGGCGGAGAAAAAGAAAATAATACGGGATGCTGCAACCGAGGAGTTTATCAGAGTGCCCTTTGAAAAGGCTTCAATTAATAAGATAATACAGAGCGCAGGAATTTCAAGAGGAAGTTTTTACACTTATTTTGTTGATAAGCGGGATGTGCTGGGATATATTTTTGAAGACGCTGGAGATAATTTCCAGGAGTCATGGGTCAGATGTGCACAGAAAAGTAATGGTGATTTATGGAAGACAGCGGAGTCTTTTTTGCAATATTCCATTAATAATACCCAAGAAAAGGTCTTAAGGCTGGTTGAAAATATTCTGGATAGTGAAAAACTTTTTGGAGTCGTTCATAATTTGTGTCATGAGAAAAAGGATAAACAGACTGAATTGCGAGAGGTAATGTATCGTTGTATTGATATGTCAGATTTCAGGTATACAGATATTGATACTTTTGGCAGATTAGTTTCCATGATCCTTTTTGAACTCGCCCGCTGTATGGGCTGGTATTACCATCATCCGGAAGATGAAGAAAAAATTAAGAAAATTTTTCAGGAAAAATTAGACATTTTACAGTATGGAATTCGAAAATAATAATTAGAATCATATTATGACTGAGAAGATAATAAGG
>SVDT01000231.1 GCA_015057775.1 Paenibacillaceae bacterium
CAGCCAAGTAACAGTGTATCGCAGTGCTCCTCTCCCACAAACTCTGGTTCTGACAGTTCTTCTATCAGACCCTCTAATTTTCTCATCCGCTTATCCACCATCTGGATTCTGACCTCTGCAGATTCCGTGATCCATCCTCTTTCATCATGTTCATCACTGTCAGCAGCAACAATATGATCTGTAAGTCCAGGAATCAGTCTGGGGGAGATTCCATCTTCCGTGATCCGGTAACGCAGATACTCTCCTTCTGCCTCCGTTGCATGGCTGACCTGTTTCAATCCCGATATGTCAAAGGGCTTCACGCAGGCTGTTGAATCTCCAAGATACTGGTCACTGAGCAGTATAACAGGGATCTGGTATTTTTCTGCCAGATTAAGAGCCCGGAATGTCTGGTAAAAAGCATCCTCCTGATTTCTTAACGCTATTACAAGTCTGGGGAACTCTCCCTGGGATGCGGAAATAACAAATTTTAAGTCACTTTGCTCTGTGCGGGTGGGCAGGCCGGTCGCCGGACCAGGCCTTTGCACATCTACGGCTACAAGAGGAATCTCTGCAATACCGGAAAATCCCAGCGCCTCCACCTTTAAGCAGAAGCCGCCTCCGCTGGTTCCTGTCATAGCTCTTGCGCCGGCAAAGGAAGCACCCAGTGCCATGTTAACTGCAGCAATCTCATCTTCTGCCTGTTCCACCACGATTCCTGCCTTGTGTCCTACAGAGGCCAGATATTCCAAAACTGCCGTAGATGGAGACATAGGATAGGCAGAATAGAATTTAAGTCCTCCGGCCACTGCTCCAAGCCCTAAGGCCTCACTGCCTGAAATAAGCATGTAATCTTTATATACGCCTTCCAGATGGTTAAATTTTGCTTCCACGGCTGCGTATCCTGCTTTGGCTGCATTTAAATTAACCTCAAGAATTTCCTTCTTCATGACATCAGCCATGATTTCCTCAACATATGTAAATGGCTCACCGAAAAGCTTCAATATAGCTCCTACTGCCACACTTGCAGAGGCTTTCCCATTCCCAAGTTCTTTTGCAATTTTGTTCATGGGAAGTTTCATGACTCTTAAGTCTGTATCCGGATAATCAAAACTACTGTCGCATAAGATAAATCCTTCTTCCTTTAATTCATGCTTATGTAAATCAATGGTCTCCTCATTCAATGCAATGATTCCATCCAAACGGTAACTGTGGGAGGTAATGACCTCCGTCCCAAAACGCAGAAGAGAAAAGTTATGACCTCCCCGCACCCGTGACATGAAATCTCTGGTTGTATAGATATAATAGCCGGAATGTTTCAGCAGTTTTTCTAAAATTGAGACTGTGGTATCGATGCCTTGACCGGCAGCTCCACCAATCAGAATATTATACATAGGTTTTCCTCCTTTTAAATTTTGACTAATTATAACTTATAATGTCATTATTTTCAATATTTATCGTGTTGTTTTTAAAATTTTTATATTTTATTGTTAAATATTTAATTATTACAGCGAATTGATTTGAAATTAACAGATTAATAAATATTCAATTCATATAATGATCCGCCAGATATGACCCTCTAAAATTTGACCCCCTTTATTCTTCAGAAAACCTCCGTGTTTTCTATATGATAAAATATTACTACGCTATGAAACCCATACCCAATAATTGGAAATAAAATAATTTATCCGTTTTTTCTGCATGAGAATTGGTTCTTCGCCCTTACTGGGTAGTTGATCTTGCAAAGCACCAAATGGACATATGCACCCACACCATGCTACACAAAAAAGGAAGAGAGGCAAATACTGTCTCTCTTCCTTCTTAATTATACCAGATTTGTATAGCCCATAAGGCTGATATCTACTTCTTTCGCTACTTCACGGCCTTCTCTGATTGCCCAAACCACAAGGGACTGGCCTCTGTGCATATCTCCTGCCACAAAAACCTTATCCACGTTGGTTTTGTATCTGCCCTCTTCAGTTTCAACATTACTTCTGCCGTTTAACTTCACACCGAACGCATCTGCAACATAATTCTGGGCGCCTAAGAAACCGGCTGCTATAAGAACTAAATCCGCAGGAACTTCTTTTTCGCTGCCTGCCACCGGCTCCATGCTCATCCGTCCGGTTTTCTCATCCTTTTTCGGCTCAAGGCTCATTAAAACTGCTTTTACCAGCTTGCCGGATTTATCTTTTATGAATTCCTTCACAGTCGTCTGATATACTCTTGGGTCTTTGCCAAACACAGAGATTGCCTCTTCCTGACCGTAATCAGTTTTCAGCACTTTTGGCCATTCCGGCCAGGAGTTATCCTCTGTCCTTGCTTCAGGAAGCTTTGGCATCATCTCAAGCTGAGTCACTGAGGCACATCCATGGCGTAGTGACGTACCGACACAGTCATTCCCTGTATCTCCGCCCCCGATTACAATCACATGTTTTCCCTTTGCAGATATATACT
Organism: Paenibacillaceae bacterium; assembly: GCA_015057775.1. Lineage (GTDB taxonomy): Bacteria > Bacillota > Clostridia > Lachnospirales > Lachnospiraceae > Lacrimispora. The sequence goes on from SVDT01000231.1 coordinate 2,437, forward strand.
GATTATCCTGCAGGTCAGAATTTAACAGGCTTTTTGTTGTGGATTTTAAGAAATCAACTGCAAAATAGATTCCCTGTGCATCTCTTCCGGGAACATTTAAATCTCTGGGATTTGATGCTCCGCAGGCAAGAATAATGCGGTCATACTCCTTTAAAAGGTCTTTCGCCTTCTGATTCTTTCCAACATCAGCATTGGTAAGAAACTCGATTCCCTCTTCTTTCATGATCTCAACCTTCCGGTCAATCACATGCTTTTCCAGCTTCATATTGGGAATTCCATACATCAGAAGTCCGCCTGCACGGTCTTCCCGTTCCAGGACAGTTACGCTGTGTCCCCGTTTATTCAACTGATCTGCAGCAGCCAGACCGGCAGGACCGGATCCAATGACTGCAACCTTCTTTCCAGTACGGATTTTAGGAGGTCTTGGTCCTGCAATTCCGGAAGCATAGGCACGTTCAACAATGGCATACTCATTTTCCTTAATCGCAACCGGATCACCGTTTAATCCGCAGGTACATGCCGCTTCACAGGGCGCCGGACAGACCCGTGCAGTAAATTCCGGAAAGCTGTTGGTTTTTTTCAAACGGTTATATGCCTGCTGCCAGGTACCGGAATAGACAAGATCATTCCATTCCGGTATTAAATTGTTTAAGGGGCAGCCAGAAACCATTCCATTTAAAATAACTCCTGACTGGCAAAATGGTACACCGCAGTCCATACACCGCGCACCCTGGCATTTTTGTTCTTTTTCAGAAAGGGGCAGATGGAACTCGTTATAATTTTTCAAACGGGTCTTGGGATCTACCGTTCTTCCTGTTTCTCTTTTATATTCTAAAAATCCTGTTGGCTTACCCATTTTCGCTCCTCCTTACTTCTTTGTATTGGCATAAAATGCTTCAATCTGTGCCTGCTCGCTGCTTAAACCCTTTTCTTCCATCTGAACAATGGTATTCATCATGCGTCTGTAATCATGAGGCATGATTTTCTTGAATTTAGGCAGATATTCTCCAAAGTTGTCGAGGATTTCCTTGCCCTTTGCGGAGTTGGTATAAGCCACATGTTCCTTGATCATATCCTTTAATTCCAAAACATCGTATTTGTTGGTAACTTCTTCAAAAGAAACCATTTCCTTATTGAGGCGTTTGTATAAATCTCTCTTTTCATCTAATACGTAAGCGATTCCCCCGCTCATACCTGCCGCAAAGTTCTTGCCTGTTGATCCAAGTACCACCACGCGGCCGCCTGTCATGTATTCACATCCGTGGTCACCTACACCTTCTACCACTGCTGTTGCGCCGGAGTTTCTAACACAGAACCGTTCTCCTGCTACGCCGCAGATAAAGGCTTTTCCGCTGGTTGCTCCGTAAAGAGCCACATTACCGATGACAATATTTTCTTCCGGTTTAAATTTAATTCCCTGAGGAGGATAAACCACCAGCTTTCCGCCGGAAAGTCCCTTGCCAAAGTAATCGTTGCTGTCACCGATCAGCTCCAGTGTCAGACCCCTTGGAATAAATGCGCCGAAGCTCTGACCGCCGCTTCCTGTACAGCTGATGGTAAAGGTATCCTCTGCCAGTCCTTCCGGATACAGTCTGGTTATCTCTGACCCGAATATGGTTCCCAGTGCACGGTCGGTATTGGAAACATCAATCTGAAGTCCCTTCTTCTGACCGGCAGTGAGGGCCTGCCTTAATTTCTTTAAAATAATCTTCTCGTCAATGGTTTTATCCAGCTCGAAGTCATAAACCTGCTTTTTGTCATAGCCTGCTACTTTTCCGCCCACATATGGGTTGCCTAAAATTGCAGAGAAATCTACTTTCTTTGCTCTTTCATTGGATATCTGATCTTTTTTCTTCAAGAGATCGGTTCTTCCAACCAGCTCATCCACTGTGCGGACTCCAAGCTTTGCCATATATTCCCGAAGCTCTCTTGCAATAAAGTACATGAAATTCACAACATATTCCGGTTTTCCCTTAAAGCGCTTGCGAAGTTCCGGATTTTGAGTGGCAACTCCAACCGGGCATGTATCTAAGTTGCAGACTCTCATCATAACACAGCCCAGGGTTACAAGAGGCGCTGTTGCAAAGCCGAATTCCTCAGCTCCAAGCATACAGGCAATGGCCACATCCCGTCCAGTCATCAGTTTTCCGTCTGTTTCCAGAATTACTTTATCACGAAGCCCGTTCATAATCAGGGTCTGATGAGCTTCCGCCACACCAAGTTCCCATGGAAGTCCTGCATTATAGATGGAGTTTCTTGGTGCTGCACCGGTTCCACCGTCAAATGAGGAGATTAAAATAACCTGGGCACCCGCTTTGGCAACACCGGCAGCTACCGTTCCCACTCCCGCTTCAGAAACCAGCTTAACGGAAATTCTGGCACTGGTATTGGAATTTTTCAAATCGTAAATCAGCTGGGCAAGATCCTCGATGGAATAAATATCATGATGAGGTGGTGGCGAGATTAATCCCACACCAGTTGTGGAATGTCTTGTTTTGGCCACCCATGGATATACTTTCTGTCCTGGGAGCTGTCCGCCCTCTCCTGGCTTTGCACCCTGTGCCATTTTAATCTGAATCTCTTTTGCACTGACTAAATATCTGGAAGTCACACCAAAACGTCCGGAAGCAACCTGTTTAATAGCAGAACAACGATTAACTCCATCTGGTCCTGTTGTCAGACGCTCCAGGCTTTCACCGCCCTCACCGCTGTTTGATTTTCCGTGAATCCGGTTCATTGCGATGGCAAGAGCCTCGTGAGCTTCCTGTGAAATGGAGCCATAGGACATGGCACCTGTCTTAAAACGTTTTACAATGGATTCTACACTTTCCACTTCTTCAACCGGAACTTCTTTGGTCTTTGCGTAATCTAAGTCTAAGAGACTTCTTAAATTGACCATCTGGCCTTCCTGGGTTAACGCGTGTGTGTACTCCTTAAATGTCTCATAACTGCCTGTTCTGGTGGCCTGCTGCAGGAGATGAATGGTACGTGGATTGTAAAGGTGCTCTTCCTGTCCTGCTCTTTCCTTATGACTTCCCACGCTGTCTAAGGTTAAGTCCACATCAAGACCAAGGGGATCAAATGCTGCGGAGTGAAGTGTATCCACGTCATTGGCAATATCCTCTAAGTTGATGCCTTCCACCCGGCTTACTGTATCGGTAAAATACGTATCTACCACTTTCTTTGAAATACCAATTGCTTCAAAGATCTGCGCTCCCTGATAGGACTGCACGGTGGAGATACCCATTTTAGAGGCAATCTTTACAATGCCATGTAAAACGGCAGAGTTATAATCCTCCACGGCTGCGTAATAGTCCTTATCAAGCATGCCATTTTCAATTAAATTATGAATGGATTCCTGAGCCAGGTACGGATTGATTGCGCAGGCTCCATATCCTAATAATGTTGCAAAATGGTGAACTTCCCTTGGCTCTCCACTCTCTAATATAAGGGCAACTGAGGTTCTTTTCTTGGTCTTTACCAGATGCTGCTGAAGTGCAGAAACTGCCAGTAAAGAAGGAATCGGCACATGGTTTTCATCTATATCACGGTCTGATAAAATAATGATATTAGCGCCATCCCGATGAGCTCTGTCTGCCTCTAAGAACAGTCTGTCAATGGCTTTTTCCAGTGAAGTGTTCTTATAATAGGTAATGGGAATCACTTCTACCTTAAATCCCGGTCTCTTCATATGTTTGATCTTCAGTAGATCCGTACAGGTAAGAATGGGATTATTCACTTTTAAGATCTTGCAGTTTTCTGCTTCTTCTTTTAGAATATTGCCCTCTTCACCCACATAAACCGTAGTGGAAGTTACGATCTCCTCACGAATGGAGTCAATGGGCGGATTGGTTACCTGGGCAAACAGCTGCTTAAAGTAGTTAAAAAGTGGCTGATGCTTCTTGCTTAATACTGCAAGAGGACTGTCTGCACCCATGGCTGAAACTGCTTCCGCTCCATTTAAGGCCATTGGCAAAATCATGGTTTTA
>SVDT01000232.1 GCA_015057775.1 Paenibacillaceae bacterium
TGGAGTATTTCGTCAGAGTCTTCCCCTGGAACACACACCATATAGGAAATAGTATCAGACAGACAATAAGAGCTGCAAAAACCCCAACTTCCGGTTTGTGCAGCTCTTATTATTATATCTTCATTTCAAATTCCAGACCCAATAAATCATCACGCCAGGCCCGATTCTCCTTCTCTGTCGTCTTCATAAATCCAGCTCACCTGTATCTGTTGACTGGGCAAAACAATAATAAGAATTCTGATCGTCAGTAAAAGTTCGGACTTCAACACCAAAAAGAGTTCTTATACTTTCTAAAATACGACTATCACCAGTTGTATGGATGTCAAAAACACCTCCCTGCCTCATAAAAACTAGGGAATCCGAATATTGAAGAGCCAGATTCAAATCATGAAGCACCATCACCACCGTTTTTTTCTGCTCCCTGTTCAGACTTCGAATCAGTTCCATCATTTCATAAGTTACATGAATATCCAGATAGGTAGTTGGCTCATCAAGAAGAATTAAAGGAGTATCCTGATTGTATATCATTGCAAGAAATACTCTCTGCCGCTCTCCGCCTGAAAGCTCCGCCATGTTTTTGTGACGAAACTCTTTGCACCCGGTTAACTCCATGGCATATTCGCTCATCTCTTCCTCAGCCTTAGTGTATCCGGCAAAAGAAGTCTGGTAGGGATATCTGGCTGCCATCACTGCACGTAAAGCCGTCATATCCGGAATCTGGCTGTTCTGCAGGAGCACGGACACTTCTCTTGCTACCGATTTCTTACTCAAATGTGAAATGTCGTTATCACCCAAAAAAATTTTTCCGGTCTGAGGTCTTAGAAGACAAGATGCCAGCTTTAAGACTGTACTCTTCCCGCATCCGTTTGGTCCTGCGATAGTAGTTATCTTTCCAGCCTCGATGTCTAAATCCAGATTAGTGATAATCGGTCTGTTTTTATGATAGGAATAGGAAACCCCCTTCATTTTTAACATTCCATATCCCTCCTGCTTCTATTTTTCAGGATAAGATAAAGAAAGAACGGACAGCCCATGAAAGACAGAATAATTCCAACCGGAAGTTCATAAGGAACAAATAAAGTCCGTGCAAATAGATCACACAATATGACAAACATTCCTCCAAGAAGTGCGCTGCCTGGTAATACGAAACGGTTATCCGTACCAATTAAAAGCTTCACTCCATGGGGAATAATAAGACCGACAAAACCAATGAGACCTGCAAAGCTGACTGCTGCACCTGCCAATGCTGCTGCAATTACAATAGCCAGACCTCTTGTAACTGGTACGTTCATCCCTAAAGCACTGGCACGTTCTGTACCAAGTCCCAGATGATTCAGTCCTTTTGCAAAGCATAAGGAAAGTAAAATTCCTCCCAGAATGCCAAAAGAGGGATAGATCAGCATAGCAGTCGTAATCCCGGAAAGACCTCCTGCCAGAAAATTACCGGCGCCTACATAGGCATCCGGAAATAATATCAGCACCCCGTTCATTCCAGCTGTAAACAGGCTGTTGATCACAAAACCGGTTAGCACTAGTAATAGCTGAGACATTCGGCCGGTCATCGCAATCAACAGAATCAGCACTGAAGCCAGCAGCCCGCCTAAAAATGCGGCAAAGGGGATCAGTTCTCTGGCTCCTGGAAATAGAATGGAACAGATCAGTACAAACAGCCCCGCTCCCGCATTAACACCGATAATATTGGGGCTTGCCAGCGGATTATGAAATACCGTCTGAAGAATTGATCCGGAAACAGCAAGACCGCTTCCTGCAAGCAGCGCTCCCAATACCCGCGGCAGTCGCACAGTCATGAAAATACGGTAAACCGGATCCTGGGTACTGCCAGAGAACAAAGCCTTAAACAGCACAGATGGAGGAATGAAGCTGGAACCGGAAAATAATCCCAGTAAAACAGAAACAGTAAGAAACGAAAAGGAAATCACCACAAGCAGCCACCCCTTTTTATCTGCTGCCGCTAAGAATTTCAGAAAGGTAAACATAGCTCTCCCCCCATTTCTCATTGGGCTTATATAAAAACTTCTCTTTGGGAAGAAGAATATAATGCTGATTCTGAACCGCTTTCAAACCATTCCACGCCGGATTATTTTCTATGCTTTCTTTTAGGTTTTTATTCGCCTGAGCTTCGTCATTGCCCATGGGGACAACAAAGATATAATCCGGATCTTCTTTGATTATGGCTTCCATGGAAAATTCTTTTAACAGGCTTTTATCCTCATCTGCCAGATTGGTACACCCTAAGTCCTTCAGCATTTTGCCTGTCATACATTCAGAATTTTTAGCCACAACACCGCCGGAATAAGTGATAAGAAAAAGAACTCTTGGTGAACTTTCCGTGATATTCTTTTTAATTGCAGCTTCAATCTGCTGTTTTATCTCCAATCCGTTTTTCTTATATAAATCCTCTCTTCCTGTGATATCCGTGCAGATTTGCAGCATAGAAAGATAGTCCTCAAAGTAAGTTACACGAAAATAGGCAGCTGTTATTCCTGCCTGCTTAAACGCTTCTTTTAGAGCGGTGTGCTCTTTGGTCTCAGACGACAAAATAACAAGATCAGGGTTTAGACCAATGATCGTCTCCAGATTAGGGCTGTTGTACATCCCAACAGAGATTACGTTTTCAGGAAGTACAAGACCCCTCTCATCCAATGCATCATCTGTTACTCCGCATAGTTCACCCCCTGCTTTTTGCCAGGTATCCGCAAAACTTCCCATGAGCGCAACAACACGTTTGGGATTCTTCACCCGGATCTCCTGTCCTAATGCATCCGTAAATTGATAATACCCGGTCTGATCATCTGCCTCATTGCCGGCTACAGCCACAGTCCGTGTTGCGCATCCAGATAAGAAGGAAGTAAGTATCGTAATTAATACCGTTATTTTCAGCAAGCGGAAATTCATTGTGCAGGGAGTCCCTCCTTCCACTTCTTTCCAAACCCACAGTAACTGTCCTCCGCCATATAGTCACCGTCGTGGTAATATCCGGCTCTCGCCCGGCAGCCACCGCAGTCTTCTTTGTAAACGCATGTATTGCAGGTGCCTTTATACTCCCTGCTTCTTAACCTTTTAAACACACTGCTTGTGGACCAGATTTTATCAAATGATTCCTCTCTGACATCTCCCGCAATTTCTGTCATATATGCACAAGGTCTGACCAGTCCCTCAGGTGTAATCACACAATAAGACAAGCCTGCAAGGCAGCCCTTTTTAAAACGAGTCTGAACCTCCAGTTCCTTTGCCACACGGACAAATTGGGGCGCACAGGTGGGCTTTATATCAATGGGTACATTTTTCTGTTTCTCCATAATGGTTTTTAATAGTGCTTCATATTCCATAACCTGCAAGGAAGTGTCTTCCAGAAATTTTCCTCTCCCTACTGGAATGAGAAAAAATATGTAGTTTGCCATGGCTCCCACATTTACACTAAAATCAATGATATCGCTTACTTCCGCCTGATTCCAGTCCAGAACTGTGGTATGGATCTGAAATGGCAGTCCCACTTTTTTGCAGTTTTCAATTCCTTCCATGGTTAAGCGGAATGCATCGGAACAGCCTCTGAAATCATTATGCTTTTCTTCATTTAAACTATCCACGCTGATTCCCATGGCTGCAGCACCGCAGTCTTTTAACTTTCTGGCCGTTTCTTCCGTCAAAAGTGTCCCATTGGTTCCAAAGACCGGCCTTAGCCCGGCTTTTGCGGCATGAGATACCAAATGATAAATGTCCGGCCGCATCAGTGGCTCTCCCCCACTGAAAATCATGATTTTAAATCCTGCCTTTGCGATTTCACCGATCATCTTTTCTGCTTCTGCTGTTGTCAGTTCTTTTGTTTTTCTGCTTCCGGCATCCTGGTAACAATGCCTGCATTTTAAATTACACTCGTTGGTTGTCAGCCACGATACAATCATGGATGCACTCCTTTCGTTTTATGCGCCTTTTGCAGTTTCAAAAAAGTACATCCTATCTATATGCTGAGAAGCTATGACATAGAAGCTTCTGAAGATTGGTAAAATCCACAGATCTCTGAAGAAAGCCGCCTCATCTTTTCCCGCATTTCCTCCGGCTCCAGACATACACATCTGGTTCCCATACCAAGCAGATAGCCACAGGCAAGATCGTCCACAGGCATATATAGTTCAGCTATATAATAATCCGGACCGTCCGGAGTCAGACAGTCTTCCCCAAAACGCGTTATAACTAAATCCTTTACTCCTTCCTGAATCCTCAGCTTTACCCTTGTTAGAGAATTTTCTCTGGTCTGTATCTCATCCAACCGTTCCATGGGAAAATCCCGGATTTCAAATCGCTGATCTGATATTAAAAGATCGCTCATCCTTATCAGCTTAAAAGTACGAAAATCCCTGCGTGACAGACAATATCCCTGAAGATACCACGCCTCTCCCTTCCATAAAAGACGATAGGGTTCTACTTCTCTGCTGCTTTTTCTATCTCTGATATCCCGGTATTGGAATGTGAGAAGTCTCTGCTGATCTAACGCTTCCTGTATCAGTTCAACTGTGTGAAACAGATTCCCGGCATTAAACCAGGGTAAAGCATCTATTTTCATCTGATTTGCGCGATATTCCCACTCCTTATGATGTTCTTTTGGAATCATACCCTTTACTTTGGCCAGCGCTGCCATGGTCTGTTCTCCTGGCAGATTATTTTTAATACTGGATAATCCCATCAGAAGTGCGGTGATATCATTTGCAGAGAAAATTCGTTTTTCTACTTTAAATTCTTTCATGATTTCAACGCCGCCGCCCGGTCCTGAAGTGGCAAAGATTGGAATTCCGGCCTGATTAATCACTTCTAAATCCCTGTATATTGTCCGCATGGAAACCTCAAACATTTCTGCCAGAGATTTTGCGGTTACTTTCTCCCGTTCTAAAAGAATCATGATAATTGCAATAAGCCTGTCTATTTTCATCTCATCACCTTCATTTTTTTAATCAGCTTAAATCATTGACATATAGATGTCAACAATAGGATGTTATACTTTTTAAAAAAGGAGAAATCAAACATGGATAAAATAATTGAAAAGGCACTGGAAGGCCTGGAAAAAGAAATTGGACAAGATAAACTTATGGTTCTTGCAACGAGAAATGAGGAAGGCGTTTCTGCCCGAACCGTTAATATTTATACTTACGAGGGATGTTTTTACTTTGTGACAGAAGCTGACTCCAACAAATATGAGCAGATAAGTAAAAACAATTCTGTTGCCTTAAGCATTGATGCCATTCAGATCAGAGGGAATGGAACCTTGCTTTCCCATCCCTTAAGTGATTCCAATGAGCGGATAATAGGTTATGTACAGTCCGGGCTGCCTCAGCATTTTGACCGTTATAAAGATGATTTTGCTATGAGGCTGATTAAAATCACCCCTTCTTATGCCAGTTTTCTATCTATGAAGACAGGGAACGGTTATGTGATCGATTATAAAAAACAAACAGCAATGCCCATTGAGCACCAAATGTAATTGAATTTGTTTGCCACTTGAAGTATGGTATAGAAAAAGAACAGGAGAACAAGATGAAAAAGAATGTACTATTTGTAATATTAGAAGGATTTGCAGATTGGGAAGGCGCCTATTTATCGTCCGCAATCCGGACATTTGATGCCAATCAATATAATGTCAAGACTGTGTCCTTAGAAAAGAAGGCAGTGGAATCCATTGGCGGATTCCGGGTTATTCCTGATTATGATATCCATGATATGCCAAAGGATTATGAGGCTCTCATCCTCATCGGTGGGACCTCATGGAGGGGGGAATCAGCGCAGCAGATCCGGCCCCTGGCAGAAAGCTGTTTTCATGATGGAAGAATTTTAGCTGGCATCTGTGATGCTTCCGCATTCCTGGGTACAATTGGGCTGTTAAATGACGTTCGTCATACCAGTAATGACTGCGATAATTTAAAGCAATGGGCCAAAAATGCTTATACAGGAGAAAAAAACTATATTGTGGAGCCGGCGGTAAGAGATGAAAAAATCATTACTGCAAATGGAGTTTCGCCTTTGGAATTTGCAAGAGAGGTTCTTATGGCATTAAATATTGCGCCAGAAAACCAGATTCTTAGTTGGTATCAATTTTATAAATACGGCATTTATGAGGGAAATCAGAACTAAGTAAAGCCCAGGGTATGTCCCCGGACCTCACCTGTCTGGGGACATACCCCAAAATATGATTAGAGCTTAAGCCTCTGCATAACTCCCTGTTCCATATAACAAATGGAAAAATCCAAAGCCGCAAAATTGCAGATTAACTCCGCCCACTTATCATTTGCGGTTCTTCTCATAATTAAGATCCCCTCGGAAGGAACCGTAACCTCCAGATCTCCATCAAATGCATCAAATGTATTCCGAAATTACATCAGTGATCTTAATTTTTTAACAACA
>SVDT01000233.1 GCA_015057775.1 Paenibacillaceae bacterium
GCTTCCTCCAGACTAATATACTGCCCGTCCTTAAAGAGATAATCCGTGGCTATTTTATCGGCTGTCAATACGATTGAAAGAGACAAGCTCTGCTTCTGCATCTTTTCATCATCAGCCAGCTTCCGCGCAAATTCCTGCTGTATCTCCCTGATCTTTTCAGTTCCCAGCTCCTTTATGACCTCAACAAACTCACGGCCTGCATGACCGTAATTCCGCTTAACTAACTCCGCTGTACTGCCAGGGCTTTCAAAAACACGCTCTCCACACTCGATTTCAAGAATACGGTTAATTGCTCCCCCCTGGGTCACATAGGAGCTTAAAGGACGTTCTCCGTTCGTCAGGATGCAGTTCTTCCAGTGGTTCTCACGATTCAGCCCCAATTCCTTGTTAGAACGAGTTTTTCCCTTTCCAGAACAAAGATCGTATACCAATCCCTCAAAGTTATCTTCGATCTTCCGATTCTTTTTGCTGGAATCGTCCAGGATGAGGGGAAGGTTATTCAGCAAGTCACAGATCGCTTCCAATCCTACCTCAGTTCCTTTATAATCTTTTATGTAAGCATTCTCATCCGGATCTGCCCAAACAGAGGCTGCCAGCATGAGAGATACCGTTTTACCTCCTTCAGTTTCTCCCCAAAGGTCCACAAAGTAGGGGAGCCCTCCAAGTGGCTGCACCAGTACGCTGGAAAACGCTGCAGCCAGTAAAAACTTAACTTCTATTCTTCCGGCTTTACGCAGCGCTATCACATGTTCATACCACGCTGTCCGGCTTCCGGACTGCCCTACGCTTTCATAAATCTGCCGAAATCGGGAGTCACCGTCGAAGACAATATCTGTATCGTAAGGCAGGAATCCACCCCGGATCCAACCCAGTTTTGACGTGGAGTACTGGACTGCGATATGCTCCTCATTGGCATTTTCTACGTCAGCTAGATATCTGACCAGATATTTTGCATTCTCACTGGTAACAGCAATTCCACGGCCTGATAGCGATACGATTTTATTTGCTGACGTGACCATGGTTTTCGGGACAATGATCTCCTCCCACCGACCATTACGCTTATATGCCAGTTTTATCTGTTCTTCTCCGGTCTCTAAGTTCTTCAGGCGCTCAATTGGCAGGATGAGGTGATAGCAGGCCAGGATATCGGTATACCCTGTTGATGGATTTCTGAGGCAGATACCGGTTTCTGTTGCAAGCCATTCCTTACATTGCATGTTGTCATAAGGGCCGGTAAAGTTTGTCCAGTTTTCCAGATAGCAGGGAGCCTTGACTTTTTCCCGCTCCTGGCGCTTCATTTCCTTTTCAACCTTTTTATAAGCTGATACCATTTCTCTAAATTCTGTTTTAACTCTAAGTTCCGCAGCCTTTAAGCCAAGGGAAGCAAGAAGTTCCGCCCGATACAGCTCATCTTCTTGGTCAAAAACTTCTGTCAGTACCTCGTTGGATAATAATGTTTCTGCCGTGAGCTCATTCAACGGCACCATGCTACCACCTCGCTTCTAATTCATTTAATTCTGCATGTATGCAAAGCTGATACTGCAGGGCGTTGTAACAATCACACCAGACATCACTGAAAGGCTCCGATCGATCCATGTACGCCCTATAAACACCTATGAGCATACAGTTGAGTTGTCTATTTCTTCCAACTCTCCCCCGCTCTTTCTTTATCATTTCCCGACGCTTCTGGGACTTGTAAATAGTCAACCTGGAGGAGAATGTTGGTTTTTTATATGTTCCCCCAAGGAGCTGAAACGCCTCCTTGAAGGTAATATTTTCCATCTGTTCTACGAAAGAAAAGATGTCTCCATTTGCTCCGCAAGCATGACAATGATAATCACGACCATAGACCTTCATCGAAGCCTGCCTGTCTCCTGGGTGGAATGGGCAGGAAATAAACCCCTTCCTGTCTGGTTGAAAGCCATAGCGCTCCACAATATCCCTCATGCTGTATGTATCTTTGATTTCCTCAACGGTCACCAGAGACACCTCCCAGTAATTCAATTATCTTGCTGCCAGTATGTAGTTTGTCGCAGAATAAAAACTGGGTATCATATTTATGCTCCATAGTCTTTAAGATCTTTTCCAACTTTTCGCCGGTGACCGCTTTTTGAGACGTCTTCAGACGTGGATTGTTCCATTCATGAACATCGTCAATGCTCTTGATCTGGTTGCTATGCTCCACCAGAATAATTACCTTAACGCCTATTTCCTGCGCTCGTTTTAATTCGTCAGTAAATCTTCGATGCCCCTGGCACACGTTGGATGCGACCTCGGTTAAATTCTGCTTTCGGTCTATAATCAACCTTGGATTGTCAAAATTCATATAGTCTCCCACATGGAGCTTGCTGACAAAGTGCTGTATTCCCTTTTGATCGAAAGTATCCACAATTTTACGGATTGCCCTGGCCTTTTCTCTGGAATCAATTTGTATTACCATCTGATCCCTCCTTAGTTGAATGGAAGACCTTCGTCTTCGACCCCATCTGGTATATTCATAAATCCGTCACCGATTGCACTACTGGGGGCAGGTCTGGATTCATCTGCAGATCCGTTTGCATTGTTGGAATTCTTAGATTCACCAAATTCTACCTGCTCCGCCACAACATCTGTCGTATAAACTTTTTGCCCATCCTGATTTGTGTAGGAACCTGTTTGAATTCGTCCCTCAACAACAATTTTGTTTCCCTGAAAGAAATATTTTTCAACAAACTCTGCTGTCTTTCCAAATGCTACTGTATTAATGAAATCCGAATTTTGCTCATTTTCTCTTTTAAACCGCCGATCAACCGCGATAGCAAAGCGGGCAACGGTATGACCATTATCCGAATATCTGACCTCCGGATCCCTGGTCAACCTGCCTATTAGAATTACTCTATTGATATGTCATTCCTCCTCTATAGTTCATATTCCAGTCCTTTATTTGCCACATAAACCGGGCATTCTACCAACTCCTGGACTTCCTTCTGAAAAACTGTTTCATTGCTTGTCCGGTCGGATAGATGCATTAGACAGACCGTCCTTAAATCATGGTTCTTATTTGCTCGAATAAAATCCTTGCAGGTATCAAGTTCCATGTGTGTAAGCTTAATTCGCTCCTGTAAGCCCTCATGATATGATTCCCGTAATAGATCTTTGCTGTAATTACACTCGATCATAATGTGATTCAGGCTTTTAAATTTATACCGGATGTACTCAGTATCAGTCGCAAAAAGCAACCTTCCAAATTCCGAATGCTCAATCAGAAAACCTGTACACGGTACGTCATGCACCAATGGAAATGTCCTGACAGCAAAAGGCTTACTGATAGCCGATAATGCTCCTGTTATATGTCCCATGCTCGGTGCCATAACGGGAATACCGACTTTTATGTACTCATGTAGATGCTTTGCATGGTCTCCATGCTCATGAGAGACAACGATTCCAACAATCTTACTGATATTAAAGTCCAAGGCTCTCTTAACTTCTTTAAATGGAATCCCTGCTTCAATAACCAAGCACTCTGTCTCATTGTGGAGCAGATAGCAGTTTCCTGCCGATCCGCTCCCTAAACAGGTCAATTTCAAAATGGATCACCACCATTTTCTTGAACGGCTTCATTACTGACCGTCTCTGACATTTCCTCAAAATCAACCGTATTTGCCTGAGTTAAATCATCTTCGTGCTGATTCACTGTCTCATTGTCAATGTAACGAGGACTACCATCTTCACTTATGACAGCCATGTCTCGCTCATATGCGTCAGACATTTCAATACTCATAATGCCCCACTTGCTGATTAACTGCCGGATCATGGTCTTTTCTGCCATTTCATCAAAACTCTTATACCAGAAAGAAGAATATTTCCAGAGATCCTTTTTAGGGATCTTCCCTTCCTGAAGCAAGTGGAAATCACTGAGATTAAAGGCCTGTGAATACTGGTCTGCATGTTTTTCCATCTTGGATCTGGTCCAGAAGATCTCCTTTCTAAAACCGTTTAGGAGTTCAAAGTATGCCAGATATCCGATAACTGGCAGTTCCTCTCTGATTGCATCATCTTCGATGAATTCAAATTTATGTTTCCCAGTTGATCGATCACGCCCCAGGTATTCACCCTGGCGGATATAGATAACATCCAAATCTTTGTACTGGCCTGTTCGCATTGCCAGTTGTTTATAACCTTTAGCTCCAAGCTGGAACTGAGCATCTACGGAAACAACTTTACCCTCTCGATCCTTTTTCTTGTAAGGGACCATATAAAACTGTCCCAGCTGAGGACTGGGGGAAAGATTCAAGGCTTCCCCCAGAAGTGCTGCACTTAAAATACTGTTATGGCTACATTCCTGCAAAGCCGGTGTATTTTGTACAGCTGACACTACACTTGCAATAAATCTTGCCGTATTCTTCTGACCCACCACCTGCAGGATGTTTGCTTTGACCTTATCGTTTGATAAAAAGCCTGCCATCCCTTTTGGCTGTGTCGTTGTGACTTCATTTCCCATCTTTATGCCTCCACTTCCAATGTGCTATTTTCCGATACTTTTAAAAGAATGAGCTGCCCTTCCATATCCGGAATATTAAAATCATTTACAGACTCTGCATTATCAATAAAGATAGGTGCTGTCACGCCATAGATCTCCTGTAGCGCTGTAATAATATCCAGCCCGGCGACAACTCTATGACCTGCATTCAAGGAGCTGAATGGAACACCATTTACCATGCATTCGCAGGTTTCCTTGTATCCACCATTGATCTGGTTTTCAAACAGACGGAAATTAACCAACTTGAATTTTGAGTTAATCCGTGAAGAAAGTAGGTCCATTTTTGCCTTTGTGAATTCTTCCAGAAGAAATAGTTCTTTCTCTTGGTCGGCGATCAGCTGTGATGTGGTCCGTTGCTCCTGTTGCAGTTCTATTACGCGGGTCTGCACTCTCTCATTGTTCTCTTTTCCTGTAAGCGTAGATTTAACTCTATCAAGCTGCGCCACCAGATCCTGTTTCTTCTGTCTCAACTGATTCAGATACCCCGATCCAGTTCCCATTTCCCGCGCCTGCTTTTCTAATTTTTCAATCTCTGCAGAAATAGACTGATACTCTGGACTGTCAGATACTTCAACCTGCTGTGGCAATACAGCCAGTTCTTCCATGGCTGCTGTCTTTCGCTTATTCTGCTCCACCTTATTGGCTTTACAGGTTTCCAGCTTCTCTTTAAGGACACTAATCTCCTTTTCAAAAGCTTCAATATTTGCAGCAACCTGTTTTCCATTCTTAACAATGTCAGAAAGGCTCTTTTGCTTATTAGACTTAAACTCCTCCAGCTTAGTCTCTCTCTGCTCTGGCGGAAGCATCTGCTTACACATCGGGCAGCATAGAGTATCCTCATTAACCTGCATGGTCTTTACTTCTTCATAATTTTTAAGCAATACTTCTCTATAAGACCGGTTACTCTCCAATAGTTCCTGTTTTTGTTTAATCTCCCGTTCCGTCTTCTCATATTCTCTTATCGCATCCGAGAAAGAGTATCCGGCATCATCAATTCTCCGCTGAATTTCCCGCCGCTGATCCATCAGTTTTTCATTGGCTTTACGCTTTAAATCCCCTAAGTCAAACTGTTTTTGCATAATTGCATTGTTAATTTGGGTAAGTGCCTCACTGGCTTTTGATGCGCTGCTTTCATTCTCTGTAAGATCATTAATCTGCCTTTCCAGATCTGCTTTCTGATTCTCACATTCTGCAAAATCAGCCTGTACTAGACCTTTGCTGGCTTCGTCAATTCTGGCCGGCAGCTCCGCCTGCCTATTATTCAGTTCTTTCAGCGCTTTCTTTGCCTTAGCTGTCAAATCATCTACAGAAAACTCTTTTAGAATCTCAGACAGTGGAGAAAACTTCTGATTGGTGGAGATTACATCCTGATCCGTAACCTCAGAGACCAATTTTAAAAGAATCGTTCTCTGGTCTTTCCATTTCAACGATGTGAACGCCTGGGGACTGGTAATTAACTTAAATAATTCCTCATTCATCAAATCATCTATGTAAGCTTTGTAATCCTTTTCCGCCTTGGGGATTTCATTGATTTCATATTTATTAATATTCCCCTGCAGTTGAGAAACCTCGCTGCCTTTTTTCTTAACCCAGTTCTGCTCCTGCTTCTTGCAAAGGATAATATTCTTCCCATCCGCTTCCAAAATGGCAGATACTTTAATAACCAGATTGTCTATCGGCTCGCCCTGGCGATTGTTGGGACGAATGTTAAAATCAGCCTTTCCCTCGCTGTCCTTATTGAAAAGTAGCCATGTAAAGGCGTCCATTATGGTTGTTTTTCCGGTTGCGTTCTGACCGAAAATGGTTGTCCTATTATGGAAATCAATCACTAACTGGGTGATTCCCTTGAAATTCTCGATAAAAATTTTCTTTAATCTC
>SVDT01000234.1 GCA_015057775.1 Paenibacillaceae bacterium
CAGGCTGCTCCTCATTTCCCGGTGATACCTCTGGCACTTCTGGTGCCGGAACCTGGCACATTACACCTCCCACAAAGGGGTAATAATGAAATTCAAAGCCGCTGGCCGCATTGACTGCAAATGATCCCAAAGCCGCGTTACCGCTTACATGACCGCCAGTGGGATGGGCATGGAACATTGCCTGGGGTGCCAGTATACTTCCCCAGATATCGGAGGATTTCTCCATATAAATATTTGTGGCATCCTCAAATACATACAAAGTCCGGTTGGCTTTGCTTTCTTCTCCATAGAGACCATATTGCAGGTGAGCATCAGGGCCCGTTCTCAGCCTTACGATGACATTACTTCCTTGGGGAACTTCTGCACGGATCCCTTTGTTAACCAGACCATTTGGTCTTACATCAATCAGGAATACATTTTGTACAGGATCATTTCCCCTTAATATCCATTCGTAATTATTATCTACTACAGTTCCGGTTGGTGTTAAATTATCAATACAGTTTTTATAATATCCAATTCCGTTCTTTGCATCCTGAAAGAATTTTGATACGTCTGCATGTATTCTGCCTGCAGGTATATATCTTGGAACATCATAGCTGGAAATTAAATAATGATTTCCTTTGTCTGATGGTGTCCAATACTGACTTCCGCCATTGGCCTGATATAAAGTCGCCAGCTCTTTTGCCTGATCCGCCTTTCCACTTTTTCCAATTAAGTATGTGCTTCCCTTGCCTGCACGGAAGCCGCCGCCGACAACCGTATGACCTACAATCACCAGTGGCTCACTCATTGCCACATTACCGCCAACGAGAAAACGCACCAGATCCGGTGAGTAATTGGCATCTCTGCTGCCCTTATCTCTGGAAAAACCAGCGCTGAAACCTCTTGGGCTGTAAAAACTTCCTCCAATGGCCACAGGTCCTTCCACGTCAACAATGTTATTGGCATCATTAAATACAATAACATTTAATTTGGAGGCTGGACCAAAGGGCTGACCTTCTATATCATACCAGTTTATATTATCATAGGGTAATCCAGCACTCGCTAATGCTCCACTACTATAACTACTACCATCCATATAAACTCCTGTAAACTGCTCCGATTGCATTTTTATTCTCAGTTCATTTTATTCTTATGGATATGGTTCTGTGCGGTTTTTCGTGTTATTAAATATATTTTCAATCAATCTTTTACCTATTTTTTAATTGCTTTTATAACAAACGTAACCGGGAGCATACTGGCTTTCTTCGCAAAACTGTTGTCCTTTGATTTTATTATGTCCGCATCAGATTCTTCAATCAACTGTTCAATGATAAATCCGGCCCGTGCCAGTGCATTGATGTAAGTTGATAATTTACGGTCTGACAATGACAGCACGCCCTCCCCTACGGAGACGGAGTACCATGATTCATCAAAATAGCATTTCTTAAAAACAAGCATATCATCTTCAGAAGCGACACATTTATGTATGGGATGTGACCAGCTGAAAATAAATACACCTCCCTTCTTGAGATAAGAAGCAATCCGACGGAATGTACCATCAAGATCCGTGGTCCAGCCTATCCCATATACGGAATAGACATAATCAAAATAATCCTCTGGCAGCCCGCACTCCTCTTCCATAGACGAGCAGATCAGCTTGGCTGTAAGATTACACGTCTGTAGATGCTGTTCTGCTTTGTCTATCTGTTCCCTGGTAATATCAATTCCCCATAGTTCAGACGCCCCCCGCTCCCCTATATACTGTAAGGAATGACCGGTTCCGCAGCCTATTTCCAATACTTTTTTACCGGCTACCTCATCAAAAAACCGGCACGTTTCCTCCGAAACAAATGCGCCATAATGCGGAAGTGCCATTGTCCCCAACACCTGGTTTCCTTTTGTACCCCAAAAGAATTTGTTGGTTTTATGAATTGATTCCCTGTTTAAATCTACTGATACAGCATAGCCGATCTCTCCTGCACCAATAATATTTGTTCTTTGATTCACATCTCTTTCCACCGCAATACCCTCCATTAATACAAGTTTAAAGGTCAAAGGCGGAAATGGGTTCAGCGTTACTTTCTTGTCACGGGCCCATGATGGTGCCACCCCATGTAATTGCCGGAATGCCCTTGAAAAAGCGGCCTGGGACTCATACCCATAGCGCTGTGCAACATCAATGATCTTATCTCCATTCTGGATGTCATTCACTGCCACAGTTAACCGCCTCCGGCGAATATACTCCGATACTGGAATCTGAGCCAGAAAAGAAAAAATTCTCCGAAACTCCCATTCAGAACAATTCATAAATTGCGCCGCTGCGTTATAGTCTGGTTTTCCTGCAAGATTATTTTCAATATATTCCATTGCCCGGTTCATTTGCTTTTGCCAATCCATTGCCTTACCTCCAGTGGAAATTATATCAAAGAATTGAATGGGATACTTTGCAGCAGGTGTATTTAAATGCAAAGCCCGTTTTATTAGATATAAGAATTGTATCTGATGGGATCAGCTTTGTCTATCTTCCCCCCTATATCTGATCATGTTCTTTAGCAAAAAGAGGTATTGAGATTTTCACATCAATCTCAATACCTCTCTTTTTTATTTGCTGCTTTTTCTTTTTGTTGAAAAACTATTATAACTCTTTTTCTCTTTTAACGTCCCATCCGCTGTCATCCGATATTTTTTCTTTGTGGCTGATGCCTTTTTTCCCGTTCCGGGCTGGTGTGATTCTTTTCTTGATGTTGCATTGGATTTCTGTGAGGATGGATGGCTTTTTGCCTTTTCTGTACGTCCTGTATCTCTTTTCGGCTGAGTAGTTTTTATAGCCGGAAAGTTGTTTTTTAATGGATAGGGATGATCACTCACCTCTGTTAATTTTTTTCCAATTAACCGCTCAATATCTTTCAGCTGCTCTTTTTCATCAAAATCGCAAAAGGATATTGCTGTTCCGGAAAGACCTGCTCTGCCTGTACGCCCAATCCGGTGTACATATGTCTCAGGTGTATCCGGCAAGTCAAAGTTTATGACATGGGTTAATTCATCAATGTCGATTCCTCTTGCTGCAATATCTGTAGCAAGCAGAATCCGCAGTGATTTGTCTTTAAAGCAGCTTAGTGCACGCTGACGTGCTCCCTGTGATTTATCTCCGTGAATCGCCTGCGCCGATACGTTACTCCTTGCCAATTGTTTGATCAGACGATCCGCACCATGCTTTGTACGTACAAATACCAGGACAGAAACAATCTCCTTATTTTCCAGTATGTGCAAAAGCAAATCTTTTTTACTGCTTTTATCCGTATAATAGAGATACTGGTTAATGGTATCCACGGTTGAAGATACCGGGGTTATTTTTATTTCCGCTGGATTTTTAAGAATCGTACCTGCCAGTCTGGCAATGTCCGGTGGCATCGTCGCGGAAAAAAGTAAGGTCTGCTTCTTTGGAGGCGTTTTTGCTATGATTTTTTTCACATCATTTATAAATCCCATATCCAGCATTCGGTCAGCTTCGTCCAGGATCAGTATTTTTAAATGATCTATATTGATAAGCTTCTGATCCATGAGTGCCAGCAGTCTGCCCGGAGTTGCCACAAGAATATCAACTCCCTGTTTTAACTCTTCTTCCTGGGGTTTTTGGGATACTCCACCAAAGACCACACAGCTTTTTAAATTGGCAAACTGTCCGTAGGTCTGAAAACTCTCATAAATCTGAAGAGCCAGTTCTCTGGTTGGTGTTATGACAAGCGCCCTAATATTTTGTTTTGAAGTACGAGGGGCATTTTCCTTGCTTAAGAGCTGAAGGGTTGGTATGGCAAATGCGGCCGTCTTTCCAGTACCTGTCTGGGCACAGCCCAATAAATCCCTGCCTTCCAATATAACGGGTATTGCTTTTTCCTGAATCGGTGTGGGAGTTTCGTAATTCTCTTTTTCCAGTGCCCTAATAATATCAGGCATAATCTTTAAATCTTTAAACTGCATGCATTCTCCTCTAGAATCTGTATTGTCTGTCCTAATTCACTTTTACTGTGAAATTTTATGCGTTCTTGTAAATTCAATTCCTATATTCTTATTCCTCTTTTCAACTTTACCACAACCAATTTTCTTTTCAGCCTGTAAAAAAGCACCCTTGGATTTCTTCTCTTCCAGTAATTTTTTCATCTTTTCTATATCTTTCATTGACATCTCGTATTCCTCCAATCATTTATTGATCTATTATCTTTCAAAGGTAAAGGCTCTATTCTTCAAGAATAGAGCCTCTAAAAACGTTTGAAAATAGTTACCTATCTATGGTGTCAGTATACAGAAAAAGTGACTGTTTGTCAAGAATACAGGCTAATTAGTCAATATATGGTATTATTCCACGCCTTTGATAATTGCTCTATTCCTTTGGTCAGTTGTTTTTCTGATACATATCCAAAGCTTAACAAAACCATATTATTAGAATAACAATGAACATCATGCCAAAATATTGATACGGGATAAACCAATACTCCATATTTCTTTGCACGTTCAATCATTTCTATTTCCGTTAATCCTTGTGTGGATTCAAGCAATATATGCAAGCCTGCGTGTTTACCATGAATCACTACCTTATCACTCATTAATCCATGAATCAAACGTATGAGCAGATCATGCTTACGTTTATTTATAACACATAGCTTACGCAAATGACTTTCAAAATGTCCAGAGCTAATAAATTCATAGAGAATTCGCTGTTGAATTATGGATACAGGGGATTGATATAATTTAAACTCTTCATTATAACATTTCAGCCATTTTTGAGGCAATACCATATAGCTGACCCGTAAACTTGGAGATAAAGACTTGGACATGGTTCCAATGTATATAACATTATCATTTCCGGAAACACTGCTGATTGATGGAATAGGTCTTGAATTGTAACGTAATTCACTGTCATAATCATCTTCAATAATTATTCCATTGTTTTTCGCAGCCCACTCCAGTAAAAGCAATCTCTTTTGTATGGGCAGAACTGCACCTGCTGGAAATTGATGGGATGGTGTGACATAAATTACCTGAGCTGAGATCTTTTCTAACTCTGTTACATTTACTCCATCTTTTTCAACGCTTACAGAGACCGTATTAAATCCATTGTGCTCAAAAATCTCTCTTGCACCGAAATAGCCAGGCTCTTCGAAAGCAATTTCACTGTAAGTATTCCGAAACAGCTGACTTAATAATGATAATGCAGACTCTAAACCGGAGCATAAAATAATCTGCTCTGCACTGCAGGTAACCCCTCTGGACTTCCTTAAATATTCTGCCAGTTTTTTTCTTAACTGCAGTTCACCCTTTGGATCACTGTACATTATCATATCTTCTGCATTTAATGATGCCAACGCTTTCATTGAAACTTTCCGCCATATATTTTGTGGGAAATCCTGTGGACTTAAGTGTCCATATTGAAAATTACAGATAATATTTTCCTGTAATTCTCTTCCTTTCTGCTCTGTTGGAAACTCAACATTCTTTCTGTCATTACCCAGGGAAAATATATTATGAATGTCCTGCACATAAAATCCGCTTCCAACTCTGCTTTCAACATATCCTTCTGAAGAAAGCTGCAGGTAAGCCTTTTCTACCGTATTTCTGCCAACTGCAAGTGATTCTGCAAGATAGCGGGTAGATACTAATTTTGAACCCTCAGGCAGCTCCCCTCTTATGATTTCATCTCTAAGCTGTTCATAAATTTGTATATATTTAGGAGTTTGTACATTGTTATTTAATATTATCATATTCTCCTCCAACTGTATCCTACAAATAGTTCATAATTGGTTCTTCCATACATGCCAGTTAAATAATATACTTATATTGCAAATATGTCAATTTACAAAACTACAGGAGGTTTCATATGTCCAACGAAAAATTATATGAGGTTATTAAACACGAAGGTGTAGTATCAATTGTATCCAGCGGAAATGACGAACCACATGTCGTTAATACGTGGAATTCATATGTTGTCATAGAAAACAACAAAATGCTTATCCCTGCTGCCGGGATGCGCAAAACCCAAAAGAACATAGAACATAATAACCGAGTATTGGTCACATTAGGAAGCAAAGAAGTAATGGGGCACAAACATATGGGGGCAGGATTTCTAATCAATGGAACTGCAGATTTTCTGGAATCTGGCTCAGAATTTGATATGATGAAAGAGAAATTTCCATTTCTAAGCAGAGTTCTGGAAATTACTATTGAGACAGTTAAACAAACAATTTAGACTTTAAAAACTATAATTAACAACTTTTTCCGGGAGTTTTAAAGGGTATCAGTTAGCCGCTGATTTACCCCTTTAAAACTCCCGTTTTTTTATAACTGGCATATATTTATGGAGACTATATCACTCATTCAGCAAATTCAGGATT
>SVDT01000235.1 GCA_015057775.1 Paenibacillaceae bacterium
AGCCAGGGATACGGCTGCTTTGATACAAAAATCCATTGAGGCGGTGAAAAACGGAAATGAAATTGCCATAGAAACATCCCGTTCTCTGGAACAGATTGTGACAAGCACAAGAGAGGTTTCCCAGTTGGTCAACCAGATCTCCAATCGTTCCTTAGAGCAGTCGGAAGCCGTCTCCCAATTAAAAATTGGCATAGAGCAGGTTTCCGGAGTGGTTCAGTCCAATGCTGCCACAGCAGAAGAAAGTGCAGCGTATGCACAGGAGCTGTCCGGGCAATCCTTAATTATGACCAGTCTGGTTTCCAAATTTAAATTGGCCAGGAGAAATAAATAAAATGATCAGGGGGTAAGGGTTTGGAGTTTGGTGAAAAACTGCAGTTACTGAGAAAACAGAACAATCTGACCCAGGAACAGCTTGCAGCCCAGCTGTATGTTTCAAGGACTGCGGTATCAAAATGGGAAAGCGGCAAGGGCTATCCCAATATTGACTCCCTTAAATGCATATCGAAGCTGTTTGGTGTATCCATTGATGAGCTGTTAATGGGAGAGGAGCTCATTATCCTTGCTGAGGATGAGAACCGCAGAAATCTGGAGCAGATTTTTAATCTGGCCTATGGAATTTTTGATTTCATAGCAGTGTCTTTCCTGGTGCTTCCACTTTTTACCCAGGAAGAGGGGGGACATTTTCTCTCAGTGCCATTCTTTAAATTTACAGATAAACCTATATGGGGGATATTGCTGTCTGCCGGTTTTATTCTATGCCTGACATTGATTGGCGTGATAGAACTGATTGTACAGATGAAGGACCACGAGACATTAAGAAAGAGGATGAACCAGTTTTCCCTGTTGGTCCATTCCATGGCAGTTCTCTTTTTTATCGCATTCCGCCAGCTTTATGTAGCGGCATTTCTCTTCCTCTTACTCATGGGGAAAGTGGTGCTGTTAATAAAAGGTCCTACGAGATAAAGTAGTTTATACGAGGTTTCAGGCCTGTGACACCATTCGTGTCACAGGCTTTTTCTTTTCAGTTACGTCAGGTGTCTTGCTTTTTTCTGCATAAAAGAGGAAGATTGGTGATAGAAATAAAAAAGGTAAAGCAGGAGGAATGAAACCAATGGGTTCCATAGTAACAGAGTTTTTAAAGGTTGTATTTTTGGGAATTGTAGAAGGAATTACGGAATGGCTGCCGATCAGCAGTACCGGACATATGCTCCTTGTGGATCAGTTTTTGCAGATCGGTGGGAGTGAGGGGTTTAAGGAAATGTTTTTTGTTGTAATTCAGCTGGGGGCAATCCTTGCTGTAGTGATCCTGTTCTGGAATAAAATGTTTCCATTTCAGTGGAGTGATAAAAACAGCCCTTTTCTTATAAAAGAAACATTTTTTATCTGGATTAAGGTAGTAATTGCCTGTGTGCCGGGAGCAATTGTAACCATTCTTTTTGATGATTATATTGACGCCCAGTTTCAGACACCACAGGTAATTGCAGCAGCTTTGATTTTTTATGGAGTTGCTTTTATCCTGATTGAAAACTGGAATAAAAGACGAACACCAGCGATAACTAAAATAGCAGATATTACTTACCAGACAGCATTTATTATTGGTTTATTTCAGGTGCTTTCCATTGTTCCTGGCACCTCACGTTCCGGGGCAACCATAATCGGTGCTTTGCTCATCGGAGTATCCCGAACGGCCGCAGCTGAGTTTACGTTTTTTATGGCAGTTCCTGTGATGTTTGGCTTAAGTGCGATTAAGATACTCAAATTCGGATTGACCTTTTCCGGGGAAGAACTATTTATTCTGGTAACAGGAATGGTTGTTGCGTTTGCCGTTTCCATACTTGTTATAAAATTTCTGATGAGTTATATAAAGAAACATGATTTTAAAGCTTTTGGGTGGTATCGCATTATAATGGGTATGGTAGTTCTTCTTTATTTCTTCCTAAAATAAATAATATATTAACTAATTAGTATATATTTTCTGCAGCCCCTGGCATTGTGTCAGGGGTTTTTGCCGGTTTGAAATCAATAACGATTACACCTTTTTATTTTTTAAAAGAATTCCTTGTAATTGTTGCGTTCATTTATTAAAATGGAAGGAGAAAAAATAGTATTGAGTACAAAATACATAAATCTGTACAAAGTACGAATGGGACACGCTGTCAAAACCAGTTTGTCTGGAAAGAAGGGATTATATGATTAAAATACTAATTGTAGATGATTCTGTTTTTTCACAGAAAATCACTGCCAATATTTTAAGAAAGCACGTAGAACAGTCTGAGATCTATTTTTCTGCTGACGGCTGGGAGGGACTTAAGAAGTATCAGGAGCTGAAGCCAGATTATGTTTTTGTGGATCTTCTGATGCCTGGACTGGATGGGCAGAGCCTGATCAAACTGATTAAAGAGTCTGATTCCACTGCAAATATCATTGTAGTTACCGCTGATGTTCAGAATCATGTCAGGGAAGAAATTGAAAATCTTCATATCATGTCATTTATTAATAAACCATTTACAGATGAAAAAGCCCGGATTATCTGCAATATAATGAAGGAGAAGGACAATGGGTAGCAGTGATATGACACAGGATATTTTAAAGGAGCTGTTTAACATCAGTGTCGGTCGTGCAGCTGGTATTTTATCGGATATAGTCGGACAAAAAATACATCTAAACGTACCTAATGTTAAAATTTTGAAAGCTTCTTCCGAATCCTATGCAATTGACGAGTATATTTCCATGAAGAAAAACGGTACACTTATGGTATCCACTCTTTCATTTAAAGAAAATTATACAGGAAAAGCAAGCCTTATTTTTTCTGCGGAAAAAATGAAAACATTTATCAGTCTCTGCCTGCAGGAAGAGCAAAGCAACAGTGACGATATGGATTTTAATGATGTTGATTTTGATATTATTAAAGAAATTGGCAATATTATATTAAACTGTATTATAGGAGAGACGGGAAATCTTTTAAATATCAGCTTTAAATATACTCTGCCGGAGGTCAGGCTTTTTAATGCCATGGATTTTAAGTATGACTATCAAAATACAGACAATGTATATGTGCTGATTTTATATATAACCTTTGTTATTGGGGATACAGAGATTGAAGGAGCTATTATCGTTGATTTATCCCTTCATTCAATCCATGATTTATTAACGAGGATTCACAAGCTAGAGGAATCACTATATGAATAAATTATTATATCAGGTACTGGACAACCTTAATGAGGGGATTGTTCTGTTAAATGAGGAATTACAGATTATTTACTGGAATTATTACATGGAAGATATTACAAATCTAAAACGGTATGATATTCTCAATCAGCCAATTGTTGATATCCTGCCTAATTTTAGTATGAGTTATTATCTGGATGCTTTTTATGATGTGATTGAACAGGGAACGATCCGATTCTTTTCCGGTGCAATCCATAAGCAGATGTTAAATAATTCCGATCATTTTAATTTAAAAATGAGCAGAATTGAAAATGAAGATAAACATTTTATACAGTTGGAATTTATGAATGTTACCAGCCAGTTTAATCAGATTAAACAGTTAAAATCCTACGTAAACAAATTATGGGATACTAACAGGGAACTGAAGGAAAAAGAAAAGATAATACAAAAGCTGGCATATCATGATAAGTTAACGGGCGCTGCAAACCGCAGTTTATTCTATGAAGTCTCATCCAGCCTGCTTCTCCAGGCCAAAAGGAATAAGACTCTTTTAGGGCTGATTTTTTGTGATGTCAATAAATTTAAATCCATTAATGATACCTATGGTCATGAGTTTGGGGATAAGGTACTGATTCATATTTCCCAGCTGCTTGAAAAATCGGCACGAGAAAGTGATATGGTATGCCGGTATGGGGGAGATGAATTTGTTATTCTTCTGCCTGAAATGAAAGATGTTGACAATTACAAAGTTGTTGCTTCCAGAATTGTGAAATTTACCAAAAAACCGGTAAAGATCCAGAACATAACCATCTCTCTGTCCATAAGCGGAGGAATCAGCTTTTATCCAATTGATGCAGAAACCATAGACCAGCTGCTTGTAAAAGCGGATGCCGCCATGTATGCGGCAAAGCAACAGAAGGGAACAGAAACATATTTTTACCGAATGGAATAAAAAGGAAAATCCGGTCACTTCCTCTCCTGTGAGCATATATTATACCGTATATATAAATTGAGAGGTATCATATGGATCAGTACACAACCAGACCGTCAGATGAAGTACAAGTAGGCTATGTGCGCGTCATGCACACAGTTCCTAATGCACCCAATGTTGACATATACGTGGATGATGAGATGATAATTGATAATCTTGCTTATGGAGATTTTACAGATTACTTAACCGTACAGGAAGGAACCTATAAAGTCACTCTTTATGTGGCGGGAACTCAGGATAATCCAATTATCGCCAATATGCTTCCTGTAGAGCCGGACGTCATGCTCACTGTGGCAGCAGTGGGAACTCCTGACAATATCAGCCTGCTTTCTATCACAGATGGGGGCACTGATATCATTCCAGGAAAAGCCATGGTACGTTTTATACATCTTTCTCCAGATGCGCCAGCCGTAGATATCACACTCCAGGACGGAACTGTAATCTTCCCCAATGTCGCATTTAAACAGATCACCCCCTACATCGCTGCAGATCCTATGGAACTTACTTTGCAGGTCAGACCGGCAGGGGCATCAGACATAGTGTTGGAAATCCCCAATGTCCCATTAACGGAAAACAGTCTTAATACAATTTATGCAGTCGGCCTGCTTCAGGGAGATCCTCAGCTGGAGGTTCTCTTGACAATGGATGAAATTTAAGGTATAACTTTGAATAAGTAATAAAAAACAGATAGCTCTTTGTGAGACACACATCAGAGTTATCTGTTTTTTTAAATAAATCGGAGAACAAAGGAGTCAGGAAAATGGTAAGAGACTTTCAGGCGGAAGATTTAAACCGGATTATGGAATTATGGCTTGAGACAAACATTCAGGCCCATGATTTTATTAAAAAAAGCTATTGGCAGGATCATTTTGATGAAGTAAAGGAGATACTCCCAAACGCTTCTGTTTATGTGTATGAAGACAATGGAATCATAGAGGGATTTATTGGTCTGATGAACAATTACATTGCTGGTATTTTTATTTCAAAGGACAACCAGTCCAGGGGAATTGGAAGGCAGCTGCTTCATCATGTAAAAGGAAATCACAATGAATTATCGTTAAAGGTTTATGAGAAAAATCAACGTGCAGTGAATTTTTATTTAAGAGAAGGTTTTCTTGTGACTGAAAAACAAGAGGACAGAGAGAACGGGGAAGTGGAGTATGAGATGGTCTGGAACAGGACCTGTTGACAAAAACGGTCTGATACGTTAGAATGCAAGCATATACTTGCATATGGAGGAATCCTGATTGGACGAGACAAGTCAGAAAATCATTGATGCTGCCATGGAACTGATTAAAGAGAAGGGGTATGTTGCTACTACCACGAAAGACATAGCAGGCCGGGCCAATATCAATGAGTGTACCATATTTCGAAAATTTAAGGGAAAAAAAGAGATTGTTCTTACAGGAATGGAGCAGGAAAAGTGGCGGGGAAATATATCGCCAGCCATTTTTCAAAATATAACATGGCAGCTTCAACCGGATCTGGAGATGTTTATGCGCAATTATCTGGACCGTATCACGCCAGATTTTGTTAAATTGTCGATTGGTCTGCGTGCGCCCCAGATTTACCAGGATACCAGACCTCAGATATTAAAAATACCAAAAGTATTTCTTGAGACCTTAATCCAGTATTTTGAGAAAATGCATGAGATGGGTAAACTGCCACTTCTGGATTACGAATGCCTGGCAATGACTGTTTTTTCCTCAACATTTGGTTTTACCTTTTTAAAAGCTTCTTTTGATGACCAGCTTACAACGGTCAGGCAGGAAGAATATATTAAAAACAGCGTGTCTTTGTTTGTGAAAGGAATTGAGCAGCGATGACAGATTAGATGGTATCATCATTGATTGGTGATGCCATTTATAATAAACAATATGCAAGTGAATACTTGCATAAAAAGGAGGTTCAGTTATGGAGATAACAGGTGCCCAGCTTTTTGTTAAAGCCTTAAGAAAGGAAGGAGTAGATATTCTGTTTGGATACCCTGGAGGTCAGGCAATTGACCTTTTTGATGCGTTGTATGGTCAGAGTGATATTGAGGTAATTTTACCCCGCCATGAACAGGGATTAATACACGCTGCAGATGGATACGCACGGAATGGATATCTTGGTAATGTAAGGCAGTGGCAGCAGATGTTTTATAATAACCGGTATTCTTCCAC
>SVDT01000236.1 GCA_015057775.1 Paenibacillaceae bacterium
ATCCGGATTTGATCATTGGACGTGGCGACTTGTTTGCGGATGCAGAATGGGGTGTGGGAAGCGTTGATGAATTAAATTCTTTGGGCATTCGTACTTACATTTTTAACACCTGCAAACGAGGCGCAACCGTTGACGCTTTGTTTCAGGATATAGAAGAGCTTGGCAGAATATTTAGTGTACAGGATCATGCTTTGGCATTTTCGGACAGCCTTCATTCCAGGATTAATCACTTGACTGATACGCTCTCAGGAGTTGCACCGCAGCTTACTTATGCCTATGTATCCTACAGCGATGGAGACCTTTCCGTCTATTCCGCAACCTCTGATACCTTTCAGAATGATGCGTTGAATATGATAAATCTGGACAATGCTTTTAAAAATGCAGCCGGTGAGATCACATTGGAGCAGCTTGTCTCAACCAATCCTGATGTTCTATTGATATCTCGTTACGCAGGGGGCCCGGAGGCAGAAAAATCCGTTGAAGAAATTTATAAGATGCCTGCACTTCAGTCACTTTCTGCTGTTCTGAATAAGCAGATATACATTATAGACTTTAGTCAGTTCTGGGGTTATAGTTATCAGATTCTGGACGGAGTGGAACAGCTTGCATCGGATATGTACCCGGATCTTATCAACTGACGCCTGTATGGCAGTCAGTTGATAAAAATCGGGGGAGGTTCTAATTGGCTAAAATAACAGTACAAGCACCTGATATTCCTTTAGTAATAGCTTCTTCCCTTCTTCTCTTACCGTCTCGTAATTATTAAGCAAGATTTTCCGGTAGGGTTCCACCAGATCTATTTCCTGTTCTTCCATTTTAAAGTTTCCTATGACAAGAATCCTCTCATGTTCCCCGTTTCTATAGTAGGCCATCAGCCGTTTCATTTCTAAATATGCCGGTGTCAGCTGGCCGTAAACAAGGGTATCTTTATATTCCTCATTCTTTCTTAGGGCAATCAGCTTTTTGTAAAAGTGAAAAACGGAATCAGGATCTGCGGACTGATGCCCCAGATTAATGGAGGGATAGTCCTTGCTGACCGGAAGCCAGGCTGTTCCTGTGGTAAATCCGGCATTCTCACTATCGTCCCATTGGAAGGGTACCCTTGCATTATCCCGGCTGTAGCGTTTTACAGCCTCCAAAGCCTGTTCCTTTGACAAACCGTTTTCAATTGCCACCTGATATTCTTCTAATGTGGAAATGTCGTCATACTGGTCAATGCTTTCAAAGGCCACATTCTCCATACCTATTTCCTGCCCCTGATAGATGAAGGGCATTCCTTTCAACAGAAAATACAAAGCTGCCAGCATCTTTTTTGCAGCATCGGAACACTCTCCCTCAGGAATATATCTGCTTACTCCCCTTGGTTCATCGTGATTTTCAATGATATTAGAAAGAAAACCGATCCCTTCCGCTCTTTCCTGGCTGTCAAAGCAGCACTTCCTGTAATCGTCGGGAGTAACAGGACCATTGTCATACCAGCCTTTTTCACTTGCCCCGAATACAGTCTGGCTGAAATCAAAGATGCTGGAAAAGCATCCGTCTTCCCCTATAAAATCACACAGCTCTTCCTTTTTCTCATTAAAAACTTCACCCACGGTAAAGGCATCATATTTATGAAAGGTGGCGTCCCGCATTTCCTTTAAAAAATCCATAATGCCCTCATTTTCTTTTAGCATTAGCCTGCAGTCCGCCAGTCCGTCTTCCCGGTCAGGCTCATAATCATGAAAAGGAAGGGCCTTTTTAATATTCATAATGGCATCAATCCGAAATCCTGCAATCCCTTTTTCCAGCCACCAGTTTATCATGTCGTAGATTTCTTTTCGCACTACCGGATTTTCCCAGTTTAAATCCGGCTGCTTTTTGTGGAAAAGGTGAAGGTAATAAAGGCCGGTATCCCCTATTTGTTCCCATGCACTTCCTCCAAAATAGGACCGGATATTGGAAGGTTCTTTCCCATCTCTTCCTTCCCTGATGTAAAAATAATCACCATATTCGCCTTTCGGATCTTTCAGGGCTTTCTGAAACCATTCATGTTCATCGGAGCAATGGTTCACCACTAAATCAAGAAGAACGTAGAGATTCCTTTTTTTTGCTTCATCAATCAGTTCCTGCAAATCCTCCATGGTGCCGAACCGGGGATCAATCTCATAGTAATTGGAAATATCATATCCCTGATCTGCAAAGGGAGACTGATAGATCGGTGATAGCCAGATAATATCGATACCAAGCTCCTTTAAGTAATCCAGTTTTGAAATTACGCCTCTTAAATCTCCTATACCATCTCCGTTGGTATCGCGAAAGCTTTTCGGATAGATCTGATAGGCAACCTTATCATGCCACCATTGTTTTTTCATTTAATTTCTCCATTCAGGTTATTTCTTTTGCAGGTAATAGGCTGCCGCTTCATAGGGTAGCAGCCGGCTATGTCTTTGTTGCAAAGAGTCATTGTAGTTATGGATCAGGCACGTTGCATCCTCTCTAAAAAATTCTTCGGGTAAGGATACGGCTGCCTCCTCATCAGAAAAATTACAAACCACCAGCAGTCGTTCATCTCCCATACTTCGCATATAGGCAAATACCCGGGTGTCCTCTTTCAGAATCAGCTCATAGTTTCCATAAACAATAATCTTATAATTCTTCCGAAGCTCAATCAGCTTCCTGTAATAATGAAACACAGAGTTTTCATCTGCCAGTTCTTTTTCCGCATTAATTTCTATATAATTAGGATTTACGGATATCCAGGGAACTGCATTGGTAAATCCAGCCTCCGGTCCATCATTCCACTGCATGGGAGTCCTTGCATGATCCCTGCTTTTGCACCGTAAATACCTCATCATGGTTTCATGGTTTACAAGGCCTTTTCCAGTAAGCTCTTTATAAGCATTGAGGCTCTCAATATCCCGAAACTGGGACAATTCTGTAAATGGATAATTGGTCATCCCCAATTCCTCTCCCTGATAAATGTAAGGAGTCCCTCTCATCATATGAAGGCAGGTTGCCAGCATCTTGGCGGAAACCTCTCTGTAACGGCTGCTGTCGTCGCCAAATCGGGAAACGGCTCTTGGCTGGTCATGATTATCCCAGTATAAACTGTTCCAGGCATCGTCTCCCAGCTCCTCCTGCCATCTGGAGAGTATGCGTTTTAACCGCAGCAGATCCGGCTTTTTATCCGTCCACTTTAGCAGTTCTCCGTCTCCCTCCACATGTTCAAAGTGGAAGACCATATTTAATTCCTGTTCTCCGGCTCCTGCATATTTTCTGGCTTCCTCCACCGTAACCCCTGCAGTCTCACCCACTGTCATCAAATCGTATTTCGACAAAACCTTTTCATTCATTTCTTTCAGATAGGTATGAACCTTTGGTCCATGGACTGCGTAGGGTGAAAAATCCCCATAAAGCCCTCCCCTCACATCTCCGTCTGGAAACGAGGGAGTTTTGGATATCATACTGATTACATCCATTCGAAAACCATCAATCCCTTTTCTGCACCACCAGTCCATCATTTCAAAAACTTCATTTCTGACAGCCTCATTCTCCCAGTTTAAATCCGGCTGCTTTGGGGAAAACAAATGAAGGTAATACATGCCGGTTTTCTCATCCTTTTCCCACGCAGAACCTCCAAAGCAGGAACCCCAGTTATTGGGCGGATCTTTCTCTCCTTTTCCCTCTCTCCAGATGTAATAATCCCGGTAAGGATTCTCCGTGCTGCTCCGGCTCTCCAGAAACCACGGGTGCTCATCAGAGGTATGATTTACAACCAGGTCCATAATAATTCTGATTCCGTTTTCATGGGCCTCTTTTAACAAATCATCAAAATCATTCATGGTTCCGAACTCATCCATAACCTTTTTGTAATCACTGATGTCATATCCATTATCATCGTTAGGGGATTGATAGACAGGTGACAGCCAGATTACATCAATTCCTAATAGTTTCAAATAGGAAAGCTTCTGCCTGATCCCGTTTAAGTCGCCAATCCCATCTCCGTTGCTGTCTTTAAAACTCCTGGGATAAATCTGATATACAATTGCCTCTTTCCACCATTTTCGTTCCATCTCAGTCTCCTTTCCATTATTTAATTGCCCCTTCTACCATTCCCTGTATAATCTGCCTCTGGGCACATAAAAACAGAATTACAATGGGAATCATGGCTAGAAATGCGGCTGCCAGGATTAAATCCCACTGTTTGACATAGGAACCTACAAAGCTGCTCACTGCAACAGGAAGGGTTTTGATTCTTCCATTGAGCCCCAGCATCAGGGAAGGAAGAAGGTAATCGTTCCAGATCCAGATTCCGTTTAGAATCAGCACAGTCATCTGCACAGGCTTTAACAGCGGAAAAACGATCTGGAAAAATGTATTTTCCGGACTGCATCCATCAATCCATGCTGCTTCTTCCAGTTCTTTTGGAATTCCCTTTATAAATCCATGAAGAATAAACACAGATAAAGAGCCACCAAATCCCAGATAGGCAGTAATGATACCGGTATAGCTGCTTAGCAAAGGAATTCCTGTAAATTCAGATACCCTGCGAAACGTAGACAAAAGAGGAAGCATGACTACCTGAAACGGGATAACCATGGATGCCACAAACATCATGAAAATCAGCTGGGACCATTTTGTCTTATTCCGAACCAGTACCCACGCCGCCATGCTGGAAAATAAGGTCAGTAAAATAAGACTGACTGCAGTGATGTACAAGGAACTTCCAAAGGATTTCCAATAGCTGAAATTCTGGTTTCCAATGACATTTTTTAAGTTAATAAACAGTTGTCCCCAGTCAGATGGAGGTGCGATGGGACTGATTACAATATCTGCACTTTTTTTCGCTGCATTAAATACTACAAGAATGAAAGGAGACAGCACAGTCAGTGACAGTATGAGACCAATCAGCTCAGGAATCAAATGTTTTGACTGCCTTGCATCCCATGTCATTTTGTTCCTCCCGCTAATTTCTTTCATAGTTCCACCTCCCTTTTCTTACTGATGGAAACCTGGGTAAGAGATACGGCTGCCAGAATGAGAAAGAAAACCACTGCCTTTGTCTGCCCTTCCGCATATCTGTTTCTTGCAATTGCCGTATTATAAATATTAAGAGCCAGAAACTCTGTGGAAGCCACTGCCTTTGCTCCCAGAATCCGGCTGGGCGCACCGTTTGTAATGGCATAGTTTAAATCGAACTGCTTAAAGGAATTGACCAGGGTAAGAAAGATACAAACCGTAAAAGTATTGGCAATCATAGGCAGCTTAATATGTAAGAGCGTTTTTAACGCTCCTGCCCCGTCTACAGCCGACGCTTCCAGAATATCTCTTGGAACTCCCTGAAGACCGGTAACATAAATCATCATAATATAGCCGGCGTACTGCCATGTACTGACAATAAGAATTGCAAAAAATGCCAGATTGGGACTGGTCAGCATGGAAACACTTCCTGCCACCAGGCTTGTGAACACTTTATTAAAGATAAACTGCCACACATATCCCAGTACGATTCCTCCGATTAAATTAGGGAGAAAAAAGGAGGCTCTGTAGAAATTCCTTCCCTTTACCCCTGAGGTACATAAAATTGCCAGGAAAAACGCAGCTATATTGACAGAAACCATATTAAAGACCGTAAATAAGAATGTAATTAACAGCGAATATAAATAATCAGGAGCATGAAACATCTGTCCATAATTCTTAAGACCAACAAACTGGGTAAACTTAATTCCATTCCAGTCCGTAAATGAATAAAAAATGCCAAATATAAAAGGGATCAGCACGGTTATGAAAAAAGCGCCTATGAGAGGCAGCAGAAATAAACCATTAACAATCACCCTGTGCTTTTTTCCAGGAACCAGATAGAGACTAATCACAAGCAGAAGCAGCCCGCCCGCAAGTAATGGACCCCTTCCCCAAAAATCCCTGTTGTAAAAATCAAAATACAGCCCGCAGCAGACCATTGCTGCACCTATCGCTGCCGGCAGATATGTCGTTATCTTTTTTGCTTTTCCCTCCATACGATTTCTCCTTTATCTCTGCTTTGACGTTACCATATGGATACGGGCGGCTTTTGGCCGCCCAACCCGGTTATTTTTTTACATAGTCTGCAATCGCCGTCTGCATCATGTTTACAAATCCGTCCTTGTCAATCTCTCCTTTTGCATACAGTTCAAACACTTTACCTGTGGCATTCATGGAGATTCCTTCCGGCATCTTCGTCCATTCCCAGGAATAGGTGTTTCCTGCATCCACATAGGTCTTTAAACTCATGGCCAAAGGTGTCTTAGGGCTCACTTTGCAGGTGGTATAAGGAGAAATCATACCGCAGTCGCTT
>SVDT01000237.1 GCA_015057775.1 Paenibacillaceae bacterium
ATAACTATTGCATCGCTGTGAAAGAACAGGGCGATGACATTGTTTTCCTAAGAAAAATTATTAAAGGCGGAGCCGACAAAAGCTATGGTATCCAGGTTGCGAAGCTGGCTGGCGTTCCCGATACTGTCATAATCAGAGCAAAGGAACTGCTTGCAGAGTTAAGCGATGCGGATATTACAGCAAAAGCGAAAGAAATTGCGGAAGCAAATGGCGGCATAACCCAGCGGAAGGCTGTTCCAAAGCCGGATGAAGTGGATTTACAGCAGATGTCACTGTTTGATACGGTAAAGGATGACGATATTATCCGGGAATTAGGGGAGCTTGAGCTGGGGAATATGACACCCATAGATGCCCTGAATACGTTATATCGACTGCAGACCAAATTAAAAAATCGCTGGCAATAGGAAAAAAAGGAGCAGGTGCCATGGCAAATATAACCGTACTGGATCAAAATACGATTAATAAAATAGCAGCAGGAGAAGTGGTTGAGCGCCCTGCTTCTGTGGTTAAGGAGCTTTTGGAAAATGCAATTGATGCAAAGGCAACAGCTGTTACGGTGGAAATCAAAGAAGGGGGAACCACATTTATCCGTGTGACAGATAATGGATGCGGTATCCCAAAGGAAGAGGTTTCCCTTGCTTTCCTGCGCCATTCCACCAGTAAGATTAAATCCGTTGAGGATCTGTTTACTGTATCCTCCTTAGGCTTTCGCGGTGAGGCTCTTGCCAGTATCGCATCTGTTTCCCAGGTGGAAATTATTACGAAAACCAGTGTTGGATTAACCGGTACCAGATATCAGATTGAAGGCGGTATTGAACGCTCCATGGAAGAAATCGGGGCTCCTGAAGGAACCACCTTCATTGCCAGAAACTTGTTTTTTAATACTCCGGCAAGAAAAAAGTTTTTAAAGACTCCGGTTACGGAAGGTGCTCATGTGGCTGATCTGGTAGAAAAGCTGGCATTATCCCATCCGGAGGTATCCATACGTTTCATACAGAACAATCAGAACAAGCTTCACACCTCCGGCAATCATAATCTGAAGGATATTATATATACGGTATTTGGCAGAGAGATTGCCTCTAACCTTTTAGAGGTTGCCGTAAAAAAGGGAGAGGTTGCCGTCCATGGTTTTATCGGAAAACCGGTGATTGCCAGAGGTAACCGTAATTATGAGAACTATTTTATCAATGGAAGATTTATTAAAAGCAGTATTATTTCACGGGCCATTGAAGAAGCTTACCGGCCGTTTATGATGCAGCACAAGTATCCATTTACCATGCTTCATTTTACCATAGAACCGGAACTGCTTGATGTGAATGTTCACCCAACCAAAATGGAACTTCGTTTCCGTGATGGAGAGTTGATTTATCATATGGTTTATCAGGCGGTGGCCAATGCTCTTGCCCATAAAGAATTGATTCCGGAGGTCAGCCTGGCTAAAAAAGGGGAAGAAACCAAAGAGGCAATGCTTGGAAAGAAGTTTCAGCCAACACCAGAGCCTTTTGAAAATCACAGGCTGATGGCATTAAACCAGACAGCTGTTTCTCAGGAAAAAAAGCTTTCTGACGGAATCCCTTTTCCAAAACGACTGATTCCTCCCCAGCCTGAAGCTGTGAAAGAAGCAAATACGCTGGAAGAAAACTGGCTTACGCCACCGGCTTCCGTGTCAGAAGAAATCCGTTCTGTGAACCAGCCGGAGCCTGTGAAGCAAAGTGAAATGATACATAGTTCAGAACAGGAACAAAAAGCAGAACAGCTGGATTTATTTGACGGTAAGCTATTGGAAGCAGAGTCCCGCAAAAAGCATAAATTAATCGGTCAGGTGTTTGATACTTACTGGCTGGTGGAATTTTCTGACCAGCTTTATATTATTGATCAGCATGCAGCTCATGAAAAGGTTTTATATGAGAAAACCATGGCAACACTTAAAACCAGGGAATATACTTCCCAGGTGATCAATCCTCCCATTATCCTGACCTTAAACCGGAATGAAGAACTTCTCCTGAACCGGCATTTATCCGTTTTTACGGATATGGGCTTTGAAATAGAACCCTTTGGGGGGAGAGAATTTGCAGTAAGAGGAGTGCCGGCTAATCTGTTTTCCATTGCAAAGAAAGAACTTCTGATTGAAATGATTGACGGTTTGTCCGATGATATGTCATTTAACAATCCGGGTATAATTTATGAAAAGGTGGCTTCCATGTCCTGCAAAGCGGCAGTAAAGGGAGGAAATTCTCTATCAGCAGCAGAAGCCAATGAACTGATTGACCAGCTTTTGAAACTGGAAAATCCCTATGCCTGCCCCCATGGAAGACCCACCATCATTTCCATGAGCAAATATGAACTAGAAAAGAAATTTAAGAGGATTGTCTGATGAAACCATTAATTATTATTACCGGTCCTACCGCTGCAGGCAAGACTGACTTGTCTGTTCGCCTCGCGCGGACAATTGGAGGGGAGATTATCAGTGCAGACTCCATGCAGGTTTACCGCCATATGGACATTGGATCTGCCAAGATCACAGAAGAAGAGAAAAAAGGAGTTCCCCACTACTTAATTGACGTCTTAAATCCGGATGAAGAATTTAATGTTGCAGTTTTTCAGAAAATGGCCAAGGATGCAGTGAATACAATTTATTCTCATGGAAATATTCCTATTGTGACAGGCGGTACCGGTTTTTATATTCAGGCACTTCTTTACGATATTGATTTTACCGATAACGGGGAAGACTCCTCTATTCGGGAGGAACTGGAACTGTTGGGCAAGGAAAAAGGCGGCGAATACTTACATGAACTGCTTCAAAAGCTGGATCCCGATGCTGCAGGGGAAATTCACCCCAACAACAGGAAGCGGGTAATCCGTGCTATTGAGTTTTTCCGGCAGACCGGAGAAAAGATTTCAGAACATAACCGCAGGGAGAGGGAAAAAGCTTCCCCCTACGATTTCCTTTATTATACTGTAAACATGGACCGGGAGACGTTGTATCAGAGAATTGACCGGCGGGTGGATTTAATGATGGAACAGGGCCTGGTTGAAGAAGTAAAAAGGCTGAAGAAAATGGGCTGTACCAGAGATATGGTGTCCATGCAGGGGTTGGGATATAAGGAAATACTGGATTATCTTCAGGGAGACTGTACCCTTGAGGAGGCAGTTTATATTCTGAAACGGGATACCAGACATTTTGCCAAACGGCAGATCACCTGGTTTAAACGGGAACGGGAAGTCAGGGATTTATACCTTCCTGAATTTGACTATGACTTAGAACAGGTGTTAAAAAAGATTGTGCAGGACACAAATGAGATCATTGGATTGGAGAACGATTAGATCATGGAAATTGACAGTATATATGAGGAGCTTGGGATCAGCCGGAATGTGTTGGATTTTGGAACAAAAATTGAAGAAAAATTAAAAGCCAGATTTGAAGAGATTGATAAAAATGCAGAATTTAATCAGATGAAGGTCATTAAAGCCATGCAGGAAAACCGGGTCAGTGACATTCATTTTGCTGCAACGACTGGTTACGGTTACAATGATCTGGGCAGGGATACGCTGGAAGCGGTTTACGCCAGTGTTTTTCATACGGAAAGTGCGCTGGTAAGACCGAATTTAATCAGCGGAACTCATGCACTTTCTATTGCATTATCCGGAAACCTTCGTCCTGGAGACGAATTGTTATCACCTGCCGGAAAGCCCTATGATACTCTGGAGGAAGTGATTGGAATCAGGGAGAGTACTGGTTCTCTGAAAGAATACGGCGTCGTATACCGTCAGGTAGACCTTCTTCCCGACGGAACCTTTGATTATGAATCCATCGGAAAAGCAATTAACGAAAAAACACGTCTGGTTACCATCCAGCGTTCCAAGGGATATGATACCCGTCCCACATTTTCCGTTTCACAGATCGGCGAGCTGATTGCATTTGTTAAAAAAATCAAGCCGGAAGTCATCTGTATGGTAGATAACTGCTACGGTGAGTTTGTAGAGCGCATAGAACCTTCTGATGTGGGAGCTGATATGATCGTTGGATCCCTGATTAAAAATCCAGGAGGCGGTCTTGCTCCTATCGGTGGTTATATTGCAGGAAGAACCGACTGTATTGACCGTGCGTCTTACCGTCTCACTGCGCCCGGACTTGGAAAGGAAGTTGGAGCCAGTCTGGGACTGAATCAGTCATTCTATCAGGGACTGTTCCTTTCTCCTACTGTAGTGGCAGGCGCGTTAAAGGGAGCTGTTTTTGCAGCCAATGTGTATGAGAGCCTGGGCTTTCCGGTTGTACCTGACGGCAGCCAGTCACGTCATGATATTATACAGGCAGTCACCTTTGGAAATCCGGAAGGCGTAATCGCTTTCTGCCAGGGAATCCAGGCAGCTGCACCGGTGGACAGCTTCGTTACTCCGGAGCCATGGGATATGCCCGGATACGATGCCCCTGTCATCATGGCAGCCGGTGCTTTTGTACAGGGATCTTCCATTGAATTAAGTGCGGATGCTCCAATTAAACCTCCTTATGCAGTGTATTTTCAGGGCGGTCTTACCTGGTATCACGCAAAGCTTGGAATACTGATGTCACTCCAGAAGCTTCTTGATAAAGGTTTGATTGTATTGTAAAAAGGGGTGTACACAACTGTAAAATTATGCTAAAATATTTTGACAGGTATGGGCAATCCTGCCAGGAAACAAAAAGGAGTATCATAACAGATGAGAGGTAAAAACTACTGGGTAATGCTTCTTCTTATGCTTGCCGGTGTTGTACTTGGCGGCTTTGTCGGAGATCTGACTAAGACAATCCCATGGCTTTCCTGGCTGAATGCTGGTCAGTCATTTGGGTTTGATGCTCCGTTAATTGTTAATTTTGGTGTTCTGGTCATAACCTTCGGCATTAACATTAAAATTACCATGGGCGGCATTATTGGAATGGCTGCAGCTCTGGTAACATATCGATTGATTTAAGATTCTACATATGTCTGTTGCGTACCTGGAGAGTAACCGTAGGAGGCATATGGAACGTATAACGATGAAAGACATCCCAAAGGATGAAAGACCCTGTGAAAAGTGTCTGAGAGAAGGACCGGAAGGTTTAAGTGATGCAGAACTTTTGTCCATTATTATCCGGACAGGTTCCAGAGAGGATAACTCTCTTGCGCTGGCACAAAAGATACTGGCCTTAAACTATCCGCGGGAGGGTATTTTAGGGCTTTTGCATCTTTCCATGCAGGAACTGATGCAGGTTAAGGGAATCGGCCGTGTGAAAGGCGCCCAGTTATTATGCATTGGAGAATTGTCCAAACGTATCTGGAAGCGGACGGCAAGTTTAAAAGGAACCGATTTCCATCGTCCACAGGATATTGTAAATTATTTTGTGGAGGATATGCGCCACAGAGAACAGGAGCTGGTATTTGTCATGCTCTTAAATACAAAAGGTGCCCTTATTAAGGACATTATGATCTCTCAGGGAACAGTGAACACTTCCGTTGTCTCTCCCAGAGAGATTTTCATTGAAGCAGTCAGGTATCATGCAGTCAGCCTGGTTATGGTTCATAATCATCCAAGCGGAGATCCGGCGCCCAGCAGAGAGGATCTTTCTATTACCCGCAGGGTGAAGGAAGCAGGAGATTTAATTGGTATCAGACTGTTAGATCATATTATTATAGGAGATAATTCCTATATCAGTTTAAAAGAACGGGGAATCGTATAGATGGAACCAAAACGCAGTAAATATATTCTGATTGCATTAACAGTTTTTTGTGTCCTGCTCATCGGACTGACATCCGTTCATGATGAGTGGCTTACTCCTCTGCGTACAGGCGTGGGATATGTTCTCATCCCCGTACAGTCCGGAGTTAATTCGGTGGGGTCGGCTATTTATGATGAGTTCAGGGATTATTCCAAACTCAGGAATGCAATGATTGAAAATAAAGATATGAAAGATCTTATCAACCAGCTGACTGAGGAAAACACCAGGCTGCAGTCAGAGGAATTTGAGTTAAAACGATTAAGAGAACTTTACAGTCTGGATCAGCAATATGGACAGTATACAAAAGTGGGAGCCAGAGTCATTGCCAACGATTCAAGCAACTGGTTTAAAGTGTTTCGAATTGACAAAGGTTCGAAGGACGGAATTGCCACAGATATGAATGTGGTGGCAGGCGGCGGTCTTGTGGGCATTGTTACCGATGTAGGTGCCAATTATGCTACGGTACGGTCCATCATCGATGACTCCAGCCGGGTCAGCGGTATGGCCATGCAGTCTGGTGACAGCTGCAT
>SVDT01000238.1 GCA_015057775.1 Paenibacillaceae bacterium
GGAGGATTGCGGCAGTGGTGTAAGAGGAAATCATATTGATATCTTTTTTAATACTCATGGAGAGACCCGGGCTTATGGCACCAGGAGTATGGAGGTTTTTCTGGTTCAGTGATGAAGCTTTATAATAGAATAAGGGATCTGCAAAGAAAGTAATTGTTCTCTCTTTGCAGACCCCTTATATTACAGTAAAAACTGGCTCATAACGTAATTGCTGATATCAATTCCCCGTTCTGTAAGCCGGTAAAATCCTTCCTTTAATTCCATCAGGCCTTCCTGCTCCAGTTTATCAAGGATTGGTCCATATACATGGCGTATATTCTGGCCGAAATTGCTGACAAACCCATGAGCAGATACTCCTTCTATGAGGCGGAGCCCTAAAAACATATACTCCTCCATCTTTCCTTCTATGGAAAGGTGTTCAAACTCCTGTCTTAAAAGCTTGTCAAACTCTTCTTTTCTTCCAAAACTTCCATTGGTATAATCCTGAAAACTTGTTGTGTTATGATAACGGCAGCCATCTAAATAGGAAGAAGATCCAAGTCCCAGACCTAAATACTCCACTCCTGTCCAGTAGCCGATGTTATGTCTGCACTCATATCCTTTTCTGGAATAGTTGGAAATCTCATACCGCTCATATCCCTGTTCCTTTAAGAACTCTCTGGTCAGGTAATACATCTCTCTCTCCATGTCTTCGTCAGGAAGCTCAGGAAGAGACATCAGACGCCGCCTTTCCTCTTTTGTCATAGAATCATTATCCATCTCCACATGATCTCCATAACGATCATAGAACGGAGTTCCTTCCTCAACAATGAGGCTGTAGGCCGAGATATGTTCAGGCTTTAACATGGTAACCTTTTTTAATGTATTCTTCCAGGATTCCACTGTCTGACCGGGAATGGCTGAGATTAAATCCACATTTACGTTTTCAAATCCTGCCATGCGAACTCGCTGAAAGCTTTTTAAAAACTCATCGTAGGTGTGTATTCTGCCAAGGTAGCCAAGTTCTTTATCGTCAGCCGACTGAAGTCCCATACTGATTCTGTTTACTCCGGCACGTTTGTACTGAATGAGTGCCTCAGAGGTAACGGTTCCCGGATTGGCTTCCATGGTTATCTCCGCCTCCGGATGAATGTCAAACTGACTGTTTAATGCGTTAAGAATGGCAGTCATTTGATTTGTTTCCAGAATAGAGGGCGTCCCTCCCCCGATAAATATACTGATGACCTGATATTCTCTGGTATATGCACTCTGGTATTTTATCTCTTCCAGCAGCTGTTCTGTATATTCCTGCTGCATCCGTTTATTTCCGGGAAATGATAAGAAATCGCAGTAAGCGCATTTACGTGCACAAAACGGGATGTGCACGTAAAGTTCCATATTTTTTTTATTCATCATCTAATTTC
The DNA here is from genome assembly GCA_015057775.1 of Paenibacillaceae bacterium. Lineage (GTDB taxonomy): Bacteria > Bacillota > Clostridia > Lachnospirales > Lachnospiraceae > Lacrimispora. The sequence goes on from SVDT01000238.1 coordinate 1,404, forward strand.
AGTACGCTCATAAATGCCTTCTGCGGTATCTCAACGTTACCGACCTGGCGCATACGTTTTTTACCTTCTTTCTGCTTTTCAAGAAGTTTTTTCTTACGTGAAATATCACCGCCGTAACATTTGGCAAGTACATCTTTTCTCATGGCTTTTACTGTCTCGCGGGCAATGATCTTGCCGCCGATGGCTGCCTGAATGGGAATTTCAAAAAGCTGTCTGGGAATCTCATCTTTTAGCTTTTCACACATTCTTCTGCCGCGCTCATAGGCGGATTCTGCATGTACAATAAAGGAAAGTGCATCCACTTCTTCTTTGTTGACTAATATATCCAGCTTTACCAGTTCAGACTTTTCATAGCCTTTCAGCTCGTAATCGAAGGAAGCATAGCCTCTGGAACGGGATTTCAGTGCATCAAAGAAATCGTAGATGATCTCATTTAACGGAAGTTCATATTTTAATAACGCTCTGGTGGCTTCCATATATTCCATTCCAAGATAAACACCACGCCGTTCCTGACAAAGCTTCATAATGGCTCCTACAAATTCCGTAGTTACCATAATTTCTGCGCTGACAATGGGCTCCTCCATATATTCAATCTCGGTAGGATCAGGAAGATTGGAGGGGTTGGTCAGTTCCAGCTTCTCCCCATTCTTTTTGAATACATGATAGACTACGCCAGGTGCAGTCGTCACAAGATCTAAATTATATTCCCGTTCCAGACGTTCCTGGATTACCTCCAGATGAAGAAGTCCTAAGAATCCGCAGCGGAAACCAAAGCCAAGGGCAAGTGATGTCTCCGGTTCAAAGAATAAAGAAGCGTCGTTAAGCTGAAGCTTCTCAAGCGCATCACGAAGATCATTGTAACGGGCTCCGTCGGAAGGGTACAGACCGCAGTAAACCATGGATGTTACCTTTTTATAGCCAGGAAGAGCCTGCTTACATGGTCTGTCAGCAAGGGTAATGGTATCTCCCACTGCCGTATCCTTTACGTTTTTGATACTGGCAGTTAAATATCCAACCATACCTGCAGATAATTCTTCACAGGGTAAAAACTGGCCTGCGCCGAAATATCCGACTTCCACTACTTCTTCCACCGCACCGGTGGCCATCATTCGCACTTTATCTCCTCTTTTTACCGTTCCTTCTTTTACACGGAAGAAAACGATGACTCCTTTGTAGGAATCATAAAGGGAATCGAAGATCAGAGCCTGAAGGGGTGCTTCCGGATCACCCACAGGAGCTGGTATTTTCTCAACAATCGCTTCCAGTACCGCTTCTACATTGAGACCTGTCTTGGCAGAGATTCTGGGTGCATCATGAGCTTCAATGCCGATTACATCTTCAATCTCCTCAACGACCCGCTCCGGCTCCGCACTGGGAAGGTCGATTTTATTTAAAACTGGAAATACATCCAGGTCGTGATCCAGTGCCATATAAACGTTTGCAAGTGTCTGGGCTTCAATTCCCTGGGAGGCATCCACTACTAAAACTGCGCCGTCACAGGCTGCCAGACTTCTTGAAACCTCATAATTAAAGTCAACATGACCCGGTGTGTCAATCATGTTGAAAACGTATTCCTGTCCGTCATTTGCCTTATAAACAGTACGAACTGCCTGGGCCTTGATGGTTATTCCACGCTCCCGTTCCAGATCCATATTATCAAGAATCTGAGCCTGCATCTCTCTGCTGGTCAGCAGTCCCGTTTTCTCAATAATTCTGTCTGCGAGAGTTGATTTTCCGTGATCAATATGAGCAATAATGCAAAAATTACGTATTCTATTCTGCTGGGCAGCTGCCATAAAATATAATCCTCTTTTCTGATGTTTCTGGTGTCTTCAAATATACCATTAAAATTAACGGTTGTCCACCGGGAAAGCGTTGATTTCCCTGAATCATATACATTTCCTGTTACTATTTTCGCTTGCAAATACAGGAATTATGTATTAGAATAATAGTAAAGAAACAACCGCCCCATTACAAGGGGTTGGCCAATGACAATGATAGAAATCCATCCTTGCTACCGTCCAAAGTATACAAGGGTGGGTTTTCTATTTCCTGTTTCCAGGATTTTATAGAAAATATTACTTACAATTAATAAAAATAAAGGTAAGCAATGCTAAAATGAATGTACCAAAAGCCATAAGGTCTTTAAAGTCATATTTTATTCACATCACCTCCCATCTATGTAATGATGGAAGGCCAACGCCCCTGCAGTGACACGATTGTTTCATGTTCTTATGGTAACATATCCCAATTTAACATGCAATTGATTTTCTCCTCTGCAGATAGCATTTTCAGAGAAGACGCAAAGCTGGATATGCCTGATAAGATAACAGGCTTCCAGCTTTTTTTACTAATATGTTGATTTTTAATTTCCTTTTAAGACCATATCCAAAACCTCTGAAAGGGGTTCCATGGCATTTAATGCTTCCTGGTAGGAATTGGTCTGGGCGCCGACTTCAATCAAAGCGGATCTGGCTCTTAAATGCTGGTTATAGCGCAGCCCTTTTATGTAAATCTTGCGGGTGAGCCCAGGGAAATAGGCTGCGCTGTCCAGCTGCATCTGAAAGCTGAAAGCCAGATTCTTCTCTCTGTATGGATTGGGCAGATATTCAATGGGGCCTTCGGGAGTCTGGCTGACTCCGTTAAAAAACATAACAGGAGCTGTCATTTTCCCATTGACCTTATTAACCATATGCAAATCACTGTTTACGCCATCCCGGTGCACATCCAGGATTACTTCGATAGAAGGATTATCCTGAAGAATTCTGGTAATGCCATCAAGTGCGTATGTATATGCTTTGTTTCTGTCCAGCTTTCCATTTTGCAAGTCATAGACAGAGGTATCGTGAATGACATTGTAACCTTTTGCTGTTAACAACTGGGTTAAATAATTTCCGATTCCAACAACGGTTGCTTCCTTATTACCAGAAGCAAAGTCAGAATATTCTTCCTGGGAATGGGTATGGTAGATTAAAATCTGGGGTTTATCATTTCCACCTTCCAGAGTAAATTTCTCTGAAAGAAACTGATCGGCTTTCATTAAATCCCGTCCAGCCGTGGTTGAGGTATGAACGCTGTAAAAATGCTTCATCATATAATCGTAATCTGCCAGCTGCTCCTTCCGGTAAGTGGTTCCCACAATGGGCCAGATACTGCTTGATGCGCAGGTCATAGCAGAATTCTTTTCCCCACTGGCAGGTACGGTCTGTTGCGGCTCTTTGGCCGCTTCTTGTTTTGGAGGTTCTGCGGCCGCCTGGCTTTCCGGTGTCTCCTGGGAAACCTTGGGTGCGCCTGCATTTACACTTCCGTCTTCTCCGCTCTCTTCTCCTCCATCATATAGAAGAAAGCTGTGTTCCTCATAAAACTTTCCACTTTCTAAATAACTCCTGTAGGCAGGATCATCTTCTCCGTAATAATCTGCTGTTGTTCCGTTTTTATTCGTATAACGGGATAAGGGGGAATGACTGAAGAAAAAACCACAAAACAGACTTCCAAGTGATTTTTCCTGATACAGTATCTTCCCGCCTTCCCCTTCCTGCTCCCATACAGAAGCAGGATACTGGTAACGCCAGATTATGGCGGCGCTCTCTGCAACGCCCTCTCCAATCCAGCTTTGAATATCTTTTAAATCCAGCCTGCCTGCTGCCTGGGTAGCTTCTTTTAGACTTAAAAAAACGGCCAGAATCAGGCTTACTGTAATCATTATTTTTTTAATTATCCGGTTTAATCGTTCACTGCTCTGTTTCATAGCCGCCTTCCTGCATTCTTGATTATAATATACTATGCAGAAAGGTGGCTGTTTACTACGAAACTTCCTGTCCCAAAAAGGTCATGTGGATCCCCTCGGAGATGGTAAAGCTTAATTCTTTCACCGTTTCGTCAATATCTGGAGGGGTTACATAAAGCGGTCCAAATTCTGGCTCTAAAAGTTCCCGGATCAGATCATACTGTTCATCGGAATTAAGATTTTCCATAAAATCTCCCATTCCTTTGGTTTCCATATTTTCTGACAGTGCCCGGATTAAGGTTGTTACTGTATCATGGACAATTGCGGCAGCCCCTACAACAGTAGGTACGCCGATTGCCATGACCGGTACCCCTAAGCTTTCTTTTGTTAAGCTGTTGCGGTGATTTCCCACTCCGGAACCGGGGTGAATTCCGGTATCGGTAAGCTGTATGGTTGTCCCAAGACGTTTTACGCTTCTTGCAGCCAGAGCATCAATTGCAATAATGAGATCGGGTTTTGTTTCTTTAATAATGCCTTTTAAAATCTCGGCTGTCTCCATTCCGGTCTGGGCCATAACGCCTGGTGCAATCCCACTGATTACAGGCATGGGTTTACCACGCCAGAAATCATCTCCATACTGAACCTTTAAATGTCTGGTAACCTGGAGATTATTAAGAACTCTGGGTCCCAGAGAATCGGGAGTTACAGAAGAATTACCAAGTCCTGCCACCAAAACATGAAAATTAGGTTTTGTAAAATCTTTTCCTTCCAGCAGCTTGGAAATCTGCGCTGAAAGTTCCTTAGACACCTCTCTGTGATAATCCTCATCTTTTAAAGACAGCTGGTCTGCCTCCAGGGTAATATAGGTTCCAATGGGTTTTCCCATGGCTTTTGACCCTTTTTCATCAAGAATTTTTACCTCAGTCATTTTAATCCGGCTGTCAGCCCGGTGCCATTCCCGCAGCGATACTCCTGATATTTCTCCGCCGTCACCAGGAAAACTTTCTTTTTCTTCAACTGCAAGGTCTGTACGTACTTCAAATGTGTTTTCCATTTCTTCCTTGTATGATAATTAGGAAGTTAATTATCACACGTTCCTTTCTTTTTAATATCGTGGTTATAATACATTCAGA
>SVDT01000239.1 GCA_015057775.1 Paenibacillaceae bacterium
TGATGTAACTAAATAGGTTTTCCAGGTACTTCCCTTAACCCCTTGTGTGATTACCACATTCTGGTCTGACTTAAGGGTCTGGTCTTCCTCGTATTTTGGCTCTGGCGGATCATAATCTTTTGTCTTCTCAGAGCGCATGGATACCGTAACTCCTTTTTCCAGAACCGGCCTTGCAATTATGGAAATGGTTATCTTCTTATCTTTAAAAACAGCCCGTATTGCAAGGGAAGTGGTATCGTTATTAACAAAGCGAAGATCCGGTCCGCTATAACCATCATAACTTACCATGGCATCTTCTCCAGGGATTACATAAGAAGGCTCAAAACTGTGAGGGTGACGCTCCGTTGTTGTTAATCCTGAACCAATGATTGCATTGTAAAGAGTAGAGGATACCTGGCATACACCGCCTCCCGGTTCTTCTACAAATTCGCCGTTTCTATAAGCTCCTGCCGGTTTATACCCACGCTCTACCGTACGGTTCCCAGTGGTTTTATTAAACGAAAATTCCTCTCCCGGATTAATAATAAGACCATCTAATGCATCTACCGCCAGCTGGATATTTTTGTTTCTATTTTGATTACTTGTGGCAGTTGTGGTAAACGTACCAATTACCTGGTAAGCTTCTCTGGCTTTGGAAACAGTTAATTCCGGAGACGTTACTACAATCTCCGCTTCCACATCCCCTTGAAAACTCTTTTCGGTAATAAGCTTCATGATCTTATTAACAGTTTTTTCTTCGTCAATCTGGATTCCGCTCTCGCCTTCTGAATAGATCCACGTGTTATTCTTATTGTCACGACCTGACAGCTGGGCATTCTGGGGCTTTTTATTCCACTTAGTGGCGGCATCTTCTACCTGAAGTACCACTGCCTCTTTCGCAGCAGTCAGGTCCAGATTATACTCACCGCCTTTATTTTGTGAAAAAATATCCTCCAGCTGCTGATCAATAAGCCCGGACAGCGGATTATTTAAGGCTATTGTCTGTTCCTTATACTTCAGTTTTAAATCCCATGGATAATGATCCAGTAATTTCTCTTTTGCCTCTTTTTTGTTTAGCCCTGTAAGAGAAATACCATCCATTTTCAGATCATCAGGAATCTTCTTTTCTGTCTCTGTTTCTATGATAATTTCTTTTCCCTGGGAAACAGCCAAACCTTCTGTCTCTTTCTGCTTTTCTATTCTATAGAAAGCAAACGTCATTGAAAGTGCTGCCATAGCAAAGATACATCCCACAAGTATTACCGGCAGTGTCCTGTTACCGTTTTTTACCTTACTCCGTTTTCCGTATTTTCTTTTTTCTCTACCGCCATTCTGGCGCATATTTAACACTCTCCTTTTTCACCATAGGCGATATTCAGACTCGTTTTTCAATTTATCATATACATATGGAGATTTTATGGAGATGGGAAAAGCACCGTCAACGGTCTGCTGTGAACCGACCCCCAAAAGTTAGACCTAGAATCTAACGATTGGAGGTCGGTTTTATTATGTCAAAATACAGTTTTGAATTTAAAAAACAGGTGGTTGATGCATATCTACAAGGAAAAGGTGGATATACGTTTCTAGCTGAGAAGTTTGGAGTTACGAATAGGCGTCAAGTTTTAAATTGGGTTCATTATTACGAGAAATTTGGTGATGAAGGACTATTTCGTTCTAGAAAAAATGAGAGTTATTCTTTTGAATATAAGCTTCGTGTGGTAGAGTTATACTTATCAAGTGAAGTTTCATATCAAGAGCTGGCTCTTTCTGAAGGAATTAACAATAATGCATTAATTGCAAAGTGGGTAAATGATTACAGAATTGCCGGTCCTGATGCTTTGAGACCAAAGAAGAAGGGACGTAAGAAATCATTGGATTTATTTAGAAGAAAACAAGATATTCAGCCTACTGAGATTACTCCAGTTGATACTAGTGCTGAACATGTAAAGCAACTTGAGGACGAACTTCTAAAACTTAGGATTGAGAATGCTTATTTAAAAGAACTGAGGAGGCTGCGTTTAGAGGAGGAAGCTCTTCTGAAAGAAAAGCGAGAATCGTCTACAGCCTCCGAGGAGAATACAGACTAAAAGACATTCTCGCAGTTATTGGATTTCCAAAAGCAACTTATATGTATTGGCAAAAAAGATTTGATAGAGAAAATCCTAATCAGGAACTTGAAGATAAAATTTTAGAAATTCATAAAAATAACAAAGATTATGGATACCGTCGTATGTATGGAGAACTTCGTAATCAAGGATTTACGGTTAACAAGAAGAAAGTACAGAGAATTATGCAAAAGCTTAATCTTCAGGTATTCTCCTTTACCAGAAAGAGCCGTAAATACAGTTCTTACAAAGGGAAAGTTGGAACTGTAGCACCCAATAGAATCAGGAGACGATTTAAAACTTCTATACCTCATCAGAAGATTACGACAGATACTACTGAGTTTAAATACTATGAAGTCGATTGCAAGGGACATATGGCAATGCATAAGCTGTACCTGGATCCATTTATGGATATGTGTAATGGTGAAATCTTAAGTTTTGCTATTGATAAACATCCATTGGCTGTTAATGTAATGAATGCATTAAATGAAGCAATAAAAATAACATCTGATTGCCCATATCGCAGAACCTTTCATTCAGATCAAGGCTGGGCTTACCAAATGAAAGCATACTCTCATCGCCTCAGAGAAGAACGAATCTTTCAGAGTATGTCACGAAAAGGGAACTGTTACGACAATTCTGTTATGGAGAACTTTTTCGGACTTTTAAAACAAGAAATTTATTATGGTGTTGTGTATTATAGTTTCGAAGAACTAAAAAGTGAAATAGAAAAATTTATCAAGTATTACAATGAGAAACGAATTAAAGAGAAACTAGGATGGATGAGTCCTGTGCAATACAGACTCAGCCTCTTGGCAGCATAAAAGAAAAAGGCGAAGCGGAAAAATCCACCTCGCCATAAAGTCTAACTTTTAGGGGTCACCTCACTGACGATGCTCTTTTCTAACATAATTATGAGAAAATTATAATCATGGTATCCTATTTTTGGTGCTTTACATGGATTAAAGCATTCTCTATAATTTCAAATACATGTTCATCATCTAACGAATAATAGACAAATTTACCCTCTTTTCTGGACTTTACCTGGCCTGATCCCTTAAGTAGTCGCAATTGATGGGATATTGCAGATTTCGTCATATCTAAAATTACAGCCAAATCATTTACACATAATTCACTTTTTGATAACGCATACATAATCTTTATTCTGGTATCATCGCTGATTATTTTAAAAAATGCAGAAAGGAGGGAAAAACAGCCGTCGTCTTCCATTTCTGATTTCACTTTTTCTGCCAATTCCTCATTAATCGCCTGACAATCACACTTATTTATTGAATCTCCCATTCACACAGTATCCCTTCTAAACTTCAATTTATTAATTATACGTAATTCTTCCATCACACGTCAAGACGGAGAATGGAATTTATTCAAATAAAGTAGTTGACATTTTTGATCCCTCTTCATATAATATATAAATCTCTTTGCACTGCATTATATTCCAATGGAATTCGAGATCAACAGTACAAACTGAGCAGGCGATGCCCGAAAGGGCGTGGGGCTGGGCCGTCCAACGAACGGCAGCGGATTGCAATTTATGCACATCTGCGGGACAGTAGTATGTTCCGCCGGTGTGTTTTTTTTATACACATTTATGGAACAACGAACTCAAATGGAGTGCCATAGGAGAAATCATGACACCGCCGCTTTGGCGAGAGATGGAGGATTTTTTTTATGACAGACACCCCAAATTACAATGGCCTATCCAGCGAGGAGGCCAGACTAAGACAGCATCAGTATGGTAAAAATGAACTGATCCCGCAGAAGAAGGAAAGCTTTTTTAAGAAGGTTTTTCACATTATCTGCGAACCCATGTTCCTTTTACTTATCATTGCAGCTGTCATTTATTTTATCCTGGGAGAACCCAGAGATGGTGCCATTATGCTTATTTTTGTTATCGGCATAATCAGCATTGATGTAATTCAGGAATGGAAAACAGATAAAACCTTAAACGCTTTAAAAGACCTTTCTGCACCCACAATTCCGGTAATACGAGATGGAATTGAAAAACTGATTGCCAGCGCGGATCTTGTGCCTGGTGATTTAATGATGATTCACGAAGGTGTGAAGATTCCGGCTGACGGTGAGGTGATTCGCTGTGCCGATTTATGTATTGATGAATCCTCTCTGACCGGCGAAGCTGAAAGGGTCTTTAAGATACCTGTTGGAAATGAATTACCTGAAAAAGACTATTGGCGTAAGGACTACTGCTATGCCGGAACACTGGTTATGCAGGGCACTGGAGCAATTAAAGTGGATAAGATCGGAGCACAGTCCGAATACGGCAAAATCGGTCTGGGAGTTGCTATCACACCCCAGGAAGATACCCCGCTGCAAAAGCAGACCGGAAAGCTGGTGAAGACCTGTGCCGTGATAGCAGGTGTTCTTTTCCTGATGGTAGGAATCTTTACCTGGTTTAATATCCCTGATCACAGATTCAGTGACCGGCTTATTGAAAGTATCCTTTCCGGAGTGACTCTTGCCATGGCAATGATCCCGGAGGAGTTTCCGGTCATCCTCACCGTCTTTCTTTCTATGGGAGCCTGGAGACTGGCTAAGAAGAACTCACTGGTGCGCAAATTGCCAAGTGTAGAGACACTTGGTGCCGTATCAGTCCTATGTGTGGATAAAACCGGAACGATCACCATGAACCAGATGACGGTTCAAAAAGTATGGACCGGAAACCAACAGGAACAAAAGCTGATAGAAACAATGGGACTTGGCTGTGAGACAGACACCTATGATCCTATGGAAAAAGCCATGCTCACTTACTGTGAAGATCATGGTATATCAAAAGAAAGTCTGTTCCATCATGAATTTGTGACCGAATATGCCTTTACCAACGAATTAAAAATGATGGGGCATGTCTGGCGCCGAAACGGACAGCTGGTTATCGCAGCAAAAGGAAGCCCGGAACGAATCCTGACAATCTGTGAACTCACCGATGAGGAACGAGAGATTGCTGAAAAACAAATTAACGATTTATCCAGCGAAGGATTACGTGTGATTGGAGTTGCAACTGCAAACCCTGTAAATGACCAGGCGATTCCTGCCTCTATTACAGACTGCCGCCTGACATTTCTGGGTCTGGTGGGTCTGGCAGACCCTCCCCGGGAAAGTGTGAAAAATGATATAGCCTTATGCAGGGAAGCTGGCATTCGTGTAGTCATGATAACCGGTGACAATGGTATTACCGCTTCCGCAATTGCAAGGAAAATCGGTATTCCCGGCAGCGACCGTATTATTACAGGAGAAATGCTGGAAGCTATGTCAGATATCCAGCTGCAGGAGGCCGTTAAAAACGTTTCCATCTTCTCCCGGGTTATCCCGGAGCACAAGATGCGGATTGTCAAAGCATTTAAGGAAAATGGAGATATTGTGGCTATGACCGGCGACGGTGTCAATGATGCTCCCGCCCTTAAATATGCCGACATAGGGATTGCTATGGGGAAACGAGGCAGTGAGGTGTCCAGAGAGGCCGCCGACCTTATATTAATGGATGATAACTTTACCACCATCGTGGAGACTATCAGGGACGGACGCCGTATCTACGATAATATCCGTAAAGCTGTGGGCTATGTGTTTACAATCCACATTCCCATTGCGTTCTCCTCCCTGCTTGGTCCATTCCTTGGCATCGCCCCTGCTTCTCTTTTACTCCTGCCTCTTCATGTAGTGCTTTTGGAAGTTCTGATTGACCCCACCTGTTCCATTGTACTGGAGCGTCAGCCAGCCGAAACCAATATTATGAAACGCAACCCCCGCAACCCGAAAGAAAAGCTGCTGACTGGTAAACTGCTTTCAAAAAGTATTCTCCAGGGTCTGTTTGTATTTACAGCTTCCTTTGGAGCATATTACTTCACTGTAAAAAACAGCCCTGCCCATGCACCTGCTGCCCGTTCCATGGGGCTTTCCATAATCATGCTGGCAAATTTATTCCTTGTACAGGTCAACAGCTCAGACTATGACAACATCTTTTGTTCCATCAGACAGCTTCTAAATGATAAGATTATGTGGGCTGTCAACGCAGGTACCGTTATTCTTCTTGCTGTCATCCTCTATTCGCCTCTCGCAGGACTTTTAAAGCTGGCTCCCCTCTCTGCTTTGCAGATGTTAACAGCACTGGGGCTGGCAGCTG
>SVDT01000240.1 GCA_015057775.1 Paenibacillaceae bacterium
CTGCAACGTGCAATGTTAGCGGGGTGAGCGGAAAGCACGACTTATACCTGAAATTTACGGGAGGAAGCGGATACTTATTCAACCTGAACTGGTTCAGATTTGGTACAGTAAGCAATTCGGGAAGCTTACCGGGCTTTTAAGTTATAGGGACAGGACACTTGATATTTTAAAGGCAAAAAAGGCACATTTTCAAAACCGAAAATGTGCCCTTTTTGCCCAATTGTAAACCATAAGGGGCGTTATTTTGCTAAAACAATCTGGAAGTCTGAAGCTTTCTGTATTCTCCCGGAGTCATGGTTACATACTTTTTGAAAAAACGTTGGTAGCTTTGCACGTTATTATATCCTACCAGTTCCGATATTTCAGTTAACGTAAGAATCGTATCAGTAAGGTATTCCTTGCTTTTGTCAATTCGTATGTTATTTAAGTAATCGGTTAAGGTCAATCCGGTTTGTGCCCGGAAAATTTTACTGAGATAAGAGTAGCTGATATTCAGATAGTCAGCCGTATCAGTGATATTCATGTCATTCATATAGTGTTCATTTAGATATTGCTTTGCCATATCACAGTAATTGGTTTCTTTTGCGTCGTTGCTTTTATAATGAATGCTGATATTCATGAGAAGCTTTCTGCTGGAATGAATCATATCCGCTAATGTTTTATACTCATATAAAGCATCTAAAAGGTTGGTATCCATCAGCCTGGTGAAATGAAATTCGTGATCCAGCTCCACCAGTATCCGGTTAAATACATCCCTGACCTGAGAGGCATTCCTGATTTCCTCAAGTTTATCTTCCAACTCCAGTAGCAGTCGCTCTGTTTCCTGTTCGTTTTGAGAGACAATGCTACGGATAAACGATGTATTAATATTTAATAACATTGTATATACTTCATCAGAATCCAGACTTTTCTCAATTTTTTTGAATGTGGTAAGTTCATTTTTCCAGTTGAAAAAATATGAGTTTTTGACTGTTTCAAGACATTTGGGGTACTCTTCTAAAATTTCTTCCGCATTACATATGGGCTGACTGATGCCGAAATATGCGTTCTGGTTTGTCAACTTAATTACCGTATCAGCCAGAACTGTTCTTGTCTGCTCAAGACTCTCCACTTCATTACCCTGATAGAGCAAGACCAGAGTCTCTTCCTCGGTTTTTGCTAAAACTCCTTTCATGGAAGACTGGAGATAGCTTCGCAGTACTTCCTGCAGGTTCAGACGGAATAACAACTCATCATCAGGTGACAATTTCATATCGGTGATATCGAATTTCACCAACAGCATTTCGCAGTGGCAGTTTCCGTTTTTATCAAACAGATAGGGATGGTCATTCGTAAATTCAGTTGTATACTTCCAGTTTTCCAGAAAACTTCTGAAGTTAAACGCCTTACTTAATTCATCAAATCGTTTTAATTTTAATCTGGCATTGGAATTAAATGTGTTCATTTCTGAAAATACTTGTTTCAGCATATCGATTTCATCTGTCACGTGTTCCTGTGGAGAATTTCTGGTACCTTTTGCAACATCTGAATATAGAATATTAATCGGCCTGTATAATCGTTTTGCCATATAAAATGAGATGATCAGGGAAAAAAGGATTAGTCCGATACAAATCAGAAGTATGTACTTTCCCAGATAAACAGCTTCCTGATAAGAATCGCTGAGGGGATAAGAAGTAACTGATAAAGCGTTAAAGTTAACGGATTTCATAAAATATATACGATTATTGCAGACGATATAAGTCACTCCATTATCCAGCTCTCTGGCAGGCTGACGGATCAGTTCTTTCCATTCTGCATACCGGCTGTCTCCCTCAATAAGCTTGCCATCTCTGTCCAGAATAAAAAATTCCATATGATTATCGGTCAGATGGTAGGAATCAACAATTTCATTGTATAAGCTCTTTATACTGATGTTAGTTACCAGATAGAAATCCGGTCTGCCCTTTATAACGAGAGAAAGGACAAGATTATTCCGCTTATTGTATAAAAAGCTGTACTTGTCAAACAAAGATTCATCATCAAAGATCAGGCGGGGAGGCAGCTGCTGTATGCTGTAGATGTTGTCGTTTATATCATTTAACCATTTGGTATCATAAAATTCTGAGAAAAGATACCTTCCGGTTTTTGAATTATAGATTTTGCCGGTTGTCCTGTCGTAAAAATATACGGAATCAATTAAGTAGTATTTTTGTGTCATGGCGGACAGCCTTTTTGAAATCATGGATAAATCTGTATTATAGTCGTTTGAATAGGTGTAGGTACTATATCTCTTTTCGCCGATTTCCGTAGCAGTTTCCATCTTTATGCTTTTAATTCGCTGATTGATCCCGGAAGCAATTTCATTTATGTCAATGGATTTCTGCTGATAGAATTTCTGTTTTGCCTGTTGTGACATCATGTGGTACCAGAAAAAGCCCAGGACACTGATGGGAATTAAAATAAGGAGGATGTTAGAAAGAAGGATTCGGTACAAATATCTGCGGAATCCTCTTTTCTTTCTGCTTACCCAGTTCTTATTCGAAAATAGATTCATAAAAGCCTCCTACGCTGAAATATTCTCAATACGGTGGATCCTTGCTCTTAGGCTAACTTTAACTATAGCACAGGATAAAGTTTGTTTTCAAGTGATACCATAAATCTACACGGAAATAATAGATTTTGATCCTCCATGATAGTTATTCATACTCCTAAATAGAAATCTACCGTTGTATACGGGGAGGGGGTCCGGTAAATTTAAGTATATGAAAGAGCGAAGGGAGAATATGAAAATGAAGTGGGCAAAACAACGTCAGGTTGGATACCAATCCAGGCATTCAGACAGTAAAAATATCTGGTTTTATATCTGGAGAGATAAATGGCTGTATTTGATGCTGGTACCTGTCATTACCTATTATATTGTATTTAAATATGTGCCTATGTACGGCCTCATTATTGCCTTTAAAGATTATAATGTTTTTAAAGGAATTACCGGGAGCAAATGGGTTGGTTTACTTAACTTTAAACAGGTTTTCCAGACAGATCTGTTCTGGCTGTCCATTAAAAACACCTTAATACTTAATCTGTCTACACTGGCTGTGAATTTTCCATTAACCATACTGGTTGCATTAATGCTGAATGAAGTTAAGTATCCCTTGTTCCGGCGCGTATCCCAGTCATTTCTTTATCTTCCTCACTTTATGTCATGGGTGGTAGTGGCAGGTATTGCAACCAATCTTTTTGCACAGACCGATGGAAGCGTAAATCAGATGATCAAGCATCTGGGATTCAATGCGATTCCTTTCTTAAACAGCAGCGGATGGTGGATCTTCACTTATGTTATATGCAATGTGTGGAAGGAAATTGGATGGGGAACAATTATTTATCTGGCGGCTATAACCGGTATTGATGAATCCCTGTATGAGGCAGCCTACATAGACGGTGCAGGCAAAGTTCAGCGTATTCTCTATATCACCCTTCCTATGATCCGGTCAGTGATTATTGTCATGCTGATTCTGTCTATCAGTAAAATGATGAGTATTGGTCTGGACGCTCCTTTGCTTCTTGGCAATACCAAGGTTATCAATGTGTCAGAAGTGATCAGTACCTATATTTATCGTCTGGGTATTGTAAAGGCAGAGTATAGTTTATCTACAGTAATCGGTCTGTTTCAGTCAGCCGTTAATATTTTCATACTGATTCTTGCAGATCGTATTGCCAAACTGATTGGAGAAGAGGGAATCTTATAGAGAGGGGGATATCATTATGAACAAGATACGTGTCAGTAAAAAGAAAGCAATTAACTGGGGAACTGTGATAAACTATTTGTTGCTGACAATCCTGGTAGTTATATGCTTTTATCCATTTTTAAATGTAGTTGCTTATTCTTTTAGCAGCAACCGGGCAGTTTTATCCGGAACCGTTACTTTTTTCCCAATTGAAATGCAGCTGGATGCATATAAGGAGATTGTACATAGAGGACAGATCTGGACAGCAATGAGAGTAACCATGGTGGTAACAATGCTGGGAACTGCCATTGGTCTGATACTTACTGTATTTGCAGCCTATGCACTTTCAAAGGATAAATTAAAGGGACGGAGATGGATATCCGGAATGATTCTGTTTACCATGTATTTTAACGGAGGTATTATTCCAACCTTTCTGGTTATAAAAAATCTTGGAATGTATGACCAGCTTACGTCACTTTATATTCCCTCTGCTGTTAATGTTTTTAATTTCATTGTAATGAGAACTTTTTTTAGGGAAATCCCCAAAAGTCTGGAAGAGGCTGCTTATCTTGACGGAGCAACGGACGTCCAGATTCTCTTTAAGATTGTTCTTCCTCTGTCCATGCCGATTATCGCTACCATCGGACTTTTCTATGCCGTTTATTACTGGAATGATTATTTTAATGCTCTTATTTATATTCAGTCCCCTGAAAAGTATACCCTCCAGCTTCGGCTGAGAAGTCTTCTTTTTGCCGGAGAGCTGGGGGCGGCAGGCAATGAGGGACTGGCGCAGCAGGTAATGGCAGAATCGTTAAAGATGGCATGTATCGTAGTTGGAACAGTTCCCATACTGGCTGTCTATCCATGGCTTCAGAAATATTTTGTAAAGGGTGTTATGCTGGGCTCTGTGAAAGGCTGACAAGTCCGGGATTTTAATACACTAAATTATATGATTGGAGGAAGGTATATGAAAAAGGTAAGGCGTTTTCTGGCAGGGGGATTGGTTTTCGCAATGGCAGTCAGTCTGATTGGCTGCAAAAGTACGGGAGAGGTTTCTAAAAATGCAGACACAAAGGGTACCGCGGTATCCGAGGCAGCAGGAGGAAAAGAAGAATTAAAAACTACCTATGGTTCTAAAAAATTTGATGATGTGACGATAACGGTTGAAGTATTTGACAGAAGCAATGCACCGGAGGGGAGTACAGTAATTGACAACAGATGGACAAAATACATCAATCAGGAAATGAATAAAGTAGGTATTAACGTTAAATTTGTGGCTGTTCCAAGATCGGATGAAGTGAATAAAGCCCAACTTATGATGGCATCCGGCACCGGTCCGGATATTATGATCTGCTATACATCCTCTATTGTGGAAGGATTTTATAAAGATGGAGGAACCTATGACCTGTCACCCTATGTGGATGGAGAAGATCAGGCAAAAAACCTAAAAGAATATATTGGTAAAGACTGTATGGATCTGGGGCGGAATCAGCAGGGGGAGCTGTGGGCCATTCCGGCAAGACGTTCCACTACAGCCTCAACAAATCTCTTTATCCGTAAAGACTGGCTGGATGAGCTGGGTTTACAGGCTCCCACAACGAAAGAGGAGATGTACCACGTTCTGCAGGAATTTAAAAAATATAAGCCCGATTCTTTTGCGGCAAGCTTTTGGGTATGTACCAAAGCCAGCGATATTGCGGGGGTAATGGCTACCTCATTTTTAAAGAACGTAAAAGATGAAAAAGCTTATGCAATCGAAGCAGACTCTGCAACCAGCTTGATTTATATGGATCCGGGCTTTGGAGAGTATTTCAAATGGATGAACCAATTGTATAATGAAGGGCTGATCGATCCGGAATATTATGTGGACACTACGGAAAACGCCTTAAAAGAGGATTTTGTTAACGGAAAAGTAGGCTGTTTTGAATCCAATGTCAACTATAATGTAGACAGTCTCCGTGGAAGCTTATTAAAGGTGCTTCAGTCAACGGACCCCAAAGCGGATGTCATTAGCATTCCTCCCATAAAAAATGAAAATGACGGGGAAATCTATAATAAGAATTATCCCATTAACGGTGCCTATCTCTTTATTCCTAAATCAGCAAAGAATGTGGAAGCAGCCGTAACTTATCTGGATTGGCTTGCTACCAAGGAGGGCGGATTTACAATTTTCCACGGATTTGAAGGAGAGCATTTCAAATATGATGATGCAGGGGTTCCCTGTGTTCTTGATGCGAGTTATAATACAAAGGACAAAGACTGGACCAGACATGATCTGTTTATAATTGGAAACCAGGGTTATTATAAGACTGCCGATGAATTCGCACTGGCGACCTCTAAGGAATGTCCCGGATATGAAAACTATGTGCTGGACAATTTTAAAAATGCTTCTGTTGGGACAATAAGACACGATCCAACGTTTACTGCACCAACCGCTACAGAGAAAAATACGGAGATCAGTGTAATCAGGGAAGAGTATTTCGTAAAATTAGTTACCTGCCAGCCGGATA
>SVDT01000241.1 GCA_015057775.1 Paenibacillaceae bacterium
TCTGGGCCGGTGAAAGTTTGGCAAAGACAGTTATGCTCTCGGCTTTTTCTGCCAGGGTTTTGTCATCAAGATCATCAATCTCAGAGCCAAGAAGAAGCTCATTGACCGGAAGTCCCACCTGTCTGCAGATACAGCAGGTAACCTTCTCATTATCACCAGTCAGTATTTTAACATCCACACCATGCTCATAGAGTGCTTTGATTGCCTGGGCAGTGGTTTCTTTGGGCGGATCTAAAAAAGCCAGATATCCGATCAGCACCATATCCGTCTCATCGGAGACAGAAAACTGACCTTCCGGTGCCGGATTTGTCTTGTGAGCCACTGCAATTACACGCATTCCATCGGCATTGAGCTCATTGGATTTGGATAAAATAAATTCACGGATCTCTTCTGTAAGCGGCTCAACATTACCATTATATTCTGCAAAGGAGCAGCATTTGAGCATTTCTTCCACAGCTCCTTTTGTGATCAGCTGAGTCTTACCGTTTAAATCCGATACCACGACACTCATACGGCGGCGGTTGAAATCAAAGGGAATCTCATCCACCTTTGTATATCCAGTTTCAAGATGACTGTTCTCAAGCTCACGGTTCTTTGAAATAATTGCCAGATCAATGAGATTTTTAAGCCCTGTCTGATAATAGCTGTTTAAGAATGCGTGACGGAGAACTCTGTCATCCTCATTTCCATGGATATCAAGATGATATTCCAAAACCACCTTATCCTGAGTCAGTGTTCCGGTTTTATCCGTACAGAGGATGTCTATGGAGCCTAAATTCTGTATTGCGTTTAAGTTTTTAATAATCACCTTTTTTCTGCTCATGGCAACCGCTCCACGGGCAAGTGATGTGGTTACAATCATAGGCAGCATTTCAGGGGTCAGCCCCACTGCTATGGAGATGGCAAAAAGTGTGGCATCCAGCCAGTCACCTTTGGTAAATCCATTAATAAAAAGTACAATGGGTACCATAATGAGCATGAAACGAATCAGTACCCAGGAGACTGAATTCACTCCCCGCTCAAAACCGGTCATCGGCGGTTTTACCGTCAATTCCTTAGCAACCGTTCCAAGCACGGTATCATTTCCCACTGCAACTGCAACTGCTTTTGCGCTTCCACTGATTACGTTGGTTCCCATAAACGCCAGGTCGGTAATCTCAGTGAGTACATTGGTATCTGTATGATTTACAGCAAGCTTTTCCACCGGCTCACTTTCACCAGTCAGTGCAGACTGACTCACAAATAAGTCCTTGGAGCTGAGAATCCGTACATCTGCAGGCACCATATCTCCTGCTGAGAGATGTAAGATATCTCCCACAACCACATCCTCTAAGGGAATCTCCTCCCTGCCGGCTTCTTTTCGCTCTACACAGGTGGTGGTGTGAATCATCTGAGAAAGTCTGGCTGCAGCGTTGCCGCTTCTTGTTTCCTGAACAAAGCGGAGAATTCCGGAGATCATTACCATGGTTGTGATAATGATCACGGTAGTATAGCTTTTATTCTGGGGTTCTGCATAAATAATATCGGTAAATACAGAGACCACCGTCAGAAGGAACAGGATTGAAGTAAATGGATTGACAAATGCAGCCCAGATTCGTTTCCATATGGAGTCTTTCTTTCCATGTGTGATCACATTGTTTCCATAGGTTTCCCTGGATTCCTCAGCCATTTCCTCTGTGAGTCCATCCTCAAAGGTTCCCAATGCACTCAATACCTGTTTTGTATTTCCATCAGCAGCCTGAATCAGTCTCTGTTTTGTTTCATTGTAACGGGAATGATCGGCCAAAAGTCCACCATTCCTTTTTCTGTTTAAAATAATCTTCTTCATGGTTTCTACCTCCATAATTATAGTTTGTAATTTCAAAAATTATGGCAGCCAAGAGAAGCGTATTGGGTTCAGGAGCCTGGAGCAGACAAGTGTACGTCCTCATCCAAATCACTCCTGCTGCTTCGCTTCCCGGGGGCCGCGCCGCTACTTCCGTCTGCATCCATTCTCCTCACCTCACTTTCAAAATAATTAAACATACCAAAAATAGGCACAAAAAAACCACCATTATCAAAAAACGTGTTTTTGAGAATGATGGCCGTAATATCTGGCTGAACAGCACAACTAAGTAACAGGCAAAGTCTGCCTGTCACCGATATCATATACTGCCATCATCCGTTTCATACAACTGTGATAATTACCACTATCCAAAACAGGCACATCCTTTCTTTTAAAAATTTAAAATAAAAAATTCCCGCATATTCGGAAAGAATATACGAGAATGTAATTACATTTTCTTATATTTTCGTATGAGTTTTAGCTTTACAGGGCAATGTAACTGTATTATGCTGCACCTTAATGTCGATGCAGCCTGTTCAAACCATCTCATTGTGTCTCCACAACTTTGCGGCAACAGCCCGTATCCCTGTAGTAGCCTCACCTACCGAATATTCGTCTTTATACTAGTTCAATTTGCCTCGTTTGTCAACCCCCTAAATCGTTTTTCATCCCATAAGCCATGCCTTAGCAGTAAAATCACCATCCATAAGCCCATATTCTTTTATAATTTTTTTATTCTGAAGGAAATCAAGGCTAATATCTTTGGAATTTTCAAATCTATGGGCGATTACTAACTGTTTATTGCAAAATTCCCGGATAACAAGCTGTTCTCCCTGTGGATTATTATAGCTTTTCGTACTGTTTTCATATTTTGTTGTTTTACCATATTTTATGATATCAGCTGCTTCTTTATAAAATTCCATTCCTGCCTCAATCACTTCCCACTGTTTTGCAGTAAGATCGTAGATATCACCGCTTAAGCACATTCTGCCTAAAAAAGTACTGATCATGGAATAATAGATTCTGTTAATGCTGTCACTGCTTCGCATAACTGCCCAAATCTGACTTTGGGACGGTTTTATAACTCTATGCATATTTGCTGCTATAATCGGTATTGCCGTTGTTTCATGTGCATCGGAAAAGCTGGCCTGGGATACCAGTTCCATCATGGATGGCTCAAGCCTGTGTCCCCCGCTGGAACAGTTTTCAATTACAATATCCGGAATCTCCCTTTTGATTTTTTTGAAAAATTCCTGGGTTGCACTGACTTTCTGTCTTAACCCTTCACCAAGGCTTTCGGCACCGTCACAGCCAATGCCGATGGTATCATTATAATCAATTTTAATATAGCCAAATCCGCATTCTTTCAGGGTTTTTATAACCGTATTATTTAAATACTCCATAACCCAGGGATCGGACATATCCCAAAAGCGTTTATCGCCCACAGTAAGTACTACACTATCTTTTTTCAGCAAATGTTCTGTATCGTCCCAGTGTTTTGACCGTCTGCCCACAGATTCCAGTTCAAACCAGAGGCCTGGTATCATCCCGTATTCCCTGATATGATCCGCAGCTTTTTTTAAGCCTCCCGGAAACTTTTCACAATTGACATCCCAGTCCCCAATGCTTTCCCACCAGCCATCATTTTTACCATACCAGCCGGAATCAATTACCAGGTACTTAACTGCCTTATCTTTTAACTTATTGCAGATTTTACTGATGTTTTCAAGGCCTGGGTTACCCCAGGTAGTACAATATTCATTAAACATGATACCCATATCCTGATCCAGTTCAGATACCTCAGGCTTTTGTGCCTTTACCAGTTTATCGCACACCTCATAGAGTGAATTTCCACTGGCAATGACTGCTTTGGGGGCAGTAAAGGTTTCTCCCGGCGCAATATTCTTAAACCAGTGTCCAAAGTCCCTGTCTGCAATACCACCCACAAGTGACAGAGTTTCATCCTCTTTACACAGGATCTCAATTTGCCAGGAAAAGGGTATGTATAACTGAACCGCCGTAAACTCATGTGTTTCACTGTTTTCCAGCGCTATAAAAGGAAAATACTTTCTCACTGGCATAGATCCTAAATTGCCAAATTTTTCAACACGCATACCACATCTGTTCCAGGAGGGCTCTAAGTGCAGCTCCTCAATTGTTTCTGTCCTGAGTTTTCCTTCCGCACTCCAAAAGGATTGGAGTCTGTGAATTTTATCCGCTTTTATTCCCTTTAGAGCAAAGGATGAGAGCATTTCTAAAATTGCACTTTCAGTACCTTTATTCTCAAATGTAGTGCTTACCTCAACGGTATCGTCATTCATTACCATATCCAGTGTTACATACTGATTGGTACTGTTTTTATAAACAATTTTGTCATCCTTTTTAAGTATTCTTTCAAGTCCTCTTGTGGATTCACCTCCGCATAAAGTCAGGCCATTGGAAAATCCTCCGTTATGAGCATCTTTTCTAAGTTTCAGTTCTGCATAATATTCCATTGCCAATCTCCTTTCTCACAGCTTCCGGGCTTGTTCTCCATAGATTGTTTTTTTCTGCCTTAACTTTATGCTAAGAGCTGTATTTCATAGATACCCTCACCATTACAGACTACCTTCTGCCCTTCATAAGTTACGTCTACCGTTTCCCCGGAAACGATCTTTGTAATGCTGTCAGGCTTTATAAAACAGCATCTGCCGCCTTTTTCCACAAGAATACTGCCTGAAATAACCTCTCCGTCCTTCCAGGTAAGGGAAACGGTAAGGGCGCCTTTGGCTTTTAGTCCGCTTATATGTCCGCAGTCCCAGGTTTTTGGCAGTGCGGGCAGGAACGTTAGCTCACCGTTTAAGCATTGCAGTAACATTTCCACAATTCCTGCCGTCCCGCCGAAATTTCCGTCAATTTGAAACGGAGGATGACAGTCAAAAAGATTGGGATAGGTTGATTTTGTCAGTAGATCCCTGATATTCTCTCCTGCTTTTTCACCGTCTCTGAGTCTGGCCCACATGGTAATAATCCAGGCTCTTGACCATCCAGTATGACCGCCGCCGTTCTTAAGACGTCTTTCTAGGGTCACCCTTGCAGCCTCCATTAATTCCGGCGTTCTTTCATAAGTTATCTGCTCAGAAGGATACAGCGCATACAGATGTGAGATATGACGGTGACCAGGTTCCATTTCCTCATAGTCTTCCGCCCATTCCATTAATTGTCCGTATTTACCAACTGACAGCTCCGGCAGACGGGGTAAAATTGTTTTTAGCCTATTTGTCAATTCATCCTCGCAGTCAGTGATCTCTGCCCCTTTGATACAAGCCTCCAACAGGTCCCTGATAATCTCGGTATCCATGGACGGTCCGATACAAAGCTGCCCCTCTTCACCGCTCTGATGGAGATAGGTATTTTCCGGCGATATGGAAGGTCCTGTTATCAGTTTCCCCTGATGGTTTTCAAATAGGTACTCTGATATAAAAAGACTGGCTTCCTTTATCAAATCCATATTCTCTCTCAGAAATTCCTGATCCAGCGTATATTCATAATGATTCCAGATATGAATGCAAAGCCAGGCTGCACCCATAGGCCAGATCGTAGACGACATGACTGCATCCTGGGGCGCGCAGTCTCCGAACAAATCCGTATTATGGTGTGCAACAAAACCGGGCAGACCGTACATATCCCTTGCAACCTTCTGACCATAGGGAAGCATTCTGCGGATTAATTGGAATAGGGGAAGGTGGCATTCCGATAAATTGCAGCTTTCTGCCGGCCAGTAATTCATTTCCGTGTTAATGTTAATTGTATATTTACTGCCCCATGCCGGATGCTCATTGCGGTTCCAGATGCCCTGCAAATTTGCCGGCTGTGATCCCGGTCTGCTGCTTGATATTAACAAATATCTGCCAAACTGGTAATACGCTGCAATCAGCTCCAGATCCTGCTCTCCCTCCTGCATGGCTTTCAGTCTTTCAGGAATCGTCTCTTCCACTTTTGCAGTATCCTGACCCAGCGAAAATTGAACGCGATTAAAGTAGCTTTGGTACTCCTTTCCATGCTCCGACTTTACAATCTCATAAGGCAGTTTAAGTACAGACTCCAGCTTTTCTCTGCACCAGACGGCCGGTTCTCCTTTATAGAAGTCACTTCGGATTGACAGATAGATCGTAAAGGAATCTGCTTCCTTCACGCGGATCTGGTCTCTGTGAATCTCCACGGTACCGCCTTCATTCTTAATTGCAGCCATGACGCAATAGCAGCAGCCCTCCCCGCCTTCCTTTACAGTCATGGATAGGATGTGGTCGGAGATTTTTTCAATTTTTTCTACATTGCTGCGAAAAAATGTCAGAGTCAGGCAACCATTTACCTTTTCTTCACCATTACTCTCC
>SVDT01000242.1 GCA_015057775.1 Paenibacillaceae bacterium
AACATGAATGGTATACTGCTTTGCCACCTGATCATAGTAGTAATAAGTGCTGCCAGTCTGGTCAGTCACTTCTTCCATGGAGTTTACCTTGGGAATCTTTGAGGAACTTACATTCTCCTCATTTACAGTAACTTCCTTGTAATTCGGCTCCCAGACTTTTCTGGTTACAGGAGCATGGCCAACATATGTATCACCATTTGAGTACCAGTAATCGTAAAGGGTATCGCCTGCAGCGTAATGAAGGTATCTCTCACTGTCTGAGGGATAAATAGTTTTGTCTGTGGGAATTCCATCGTCACCGACTTCAAAATCTGGCGTTACATTGATTATGTATTTGCCTGTACCCTCCACTTTTGCAGCATTTAATTCATCTCCTGTGTATTTTCTTATGACATATCTTCCATAGGTTGTATTCAGTTTTGTTAAGTAAGCGGCAACCACATCACCACTGGAATTTGTCTGATACAGTAAGGTTCTGGCTGGATTCATGCCGACTACAATTGTCACAACTGCTTTTCCGCCACTGTATTCAATTTTTTGAAGCCCTCCATAAGTAAATACTTTTTCGTTGATGTAATAATTTAAAATGGCTTCAATGATGGATTTATTGGTCGTGACATTTTCAATTTCAAGAACGATTTCCGGCTTTCCGTAGACGGTTTTTCCATTCACCGTCCGCTTTTCATCATAGACCGGATTATTGATTGTGGAATAATCACCATCTTTCGGAGTTTCCATCTGCAATGAATCACGCATCATCTGCTCCAGTTCGGCTTTCACATACTTTACGTTGCTTTCTGAATTGGTGAATGCACCGGCAAACCTTGCTGGATCACTGGCAACCGCATTACTTTCTGTCGGAAGTTTATCTGCCTCAATTCCAGCTGCTTCATAAGGAACCTTTACAGTCGCAGATACTCCAGGCTTTTCAATCATATTTCCATTAATATCACGCTTATAAACAGATTGAGATTCTGCCGTCTGATAAAAAGGGGCCTCTTTTGCATCAACCCACTTTCCTCCATCCACCTGCTGGATTACTACCGGCTTTAATGTGACGTTATTTATGTAGATATCTGCACCCTCCGGGATTCCATCAAGCACTACATTATAACCATTGGTAGCATCCTTTGATTTTGTTTCAAGAAGAAGTAAGTTTTCCTTATTTCCATATGCAGCATTTCCCTCTGGAAAGGTAACTGCATGATAAAGCTGTTTTGTGATCCAGGCGGATCCCACCGGAGCCGTTCTGGAATCAGCGGTCTCACCATAGTTCTCACGGGTACCTGGCACAGCATTTGTAACGTCCAAATCTTTTCCAGTGATAGAAAGTTCGTACCCTTCAGATCGGGTAAGTTCTTTAATATAGTAGTTGCCAAGGATTAAAGGTCTTCCGATCCAGCTGTCTCCATTCATAGACTTATTATCTCTATAGATCCGCCCCCTCTCTTCTTGTGGCTGCGCCTTTTCATAACCATCTTTCACATACAGATTTTCCGGATAGCTCTTTCCGGTGTATTCAATTCTTCCGGTCTTATAATTGTAAAAGCTGTGAGGTTTTTCTGTTATTGTTAACAAGGAACCCTCTCCATTTTTATCTGTAGTTGCCACGGCAACAAGATCATTTGCATCAAATACCACTCCAATTCCGGAGGAGACATTTCCATTCTCATCTCTTTGGGTGTCTGGACCGCAAATATCATCGGCTGCAAACAAACCGTATACAGCGCCTTCTAATGTGGCATCCCCCTGGGTATCTCCAAAGGAATCATAGTTTTCGGATTCTCCTGCCTTTAGTTCCATGTCTCTTTTATTAAAATGAACCTGTGCAGGTATGCGATGATCGTACACTTTAAAAGTATGAGCTGTATGATTACCCGGTCCTTTATCCACTTCTGGCTGACTGTCTATCTCTCCTCCTTCAAAATCACCACTAAGAGCCTTTAAACTAAGTGCTGTTGTCATAACTGGTTCTTCATCCGTGTCTTCAGTCGCAAATAAACTGATTTTCCTTGTGGCTCTTTTTTCTTCAGATATAGAGGCTTCCGAATCAGTGGCCAGACTAGATGTTAATGAATAATTGATAAAGTTCTTTTTTGCCTGTGAGGGGGTTGATTCATCTTCATCTATGGATTCATCCAGAAATTCATCATCCTCTTCAAATTCGTATTCCTCGAATTCGTCTTCAAATAGCTCTTCATCATCTTTTGCAACCAGCTTTACAGTTATTTCCTTCTCTTCCGCAAAAACGGTAGGAAGCCCGATAAATTTAAACAATTTATTAATAATTCTTTCTCCCAGCGGAAGATCATAGGTTTCTTTCAGGATCAAATCCCCACTTTGTTCCGGATCATCAGAACTTTCGGAAGGACTTGCTATAAGATTGTCACTGTCAGAAAGTAACATTTTATTTTCACTGATAAGATCAAAATCCTCTGATTCAAGATCTGCCCTGTTTGCTAAACTCTGTACAGCAAATACTTGGAAATCACCGTTATCCGAGCTGCCTTTAGTCATGTTGCGCACATATCCGGTGACTCTAATATCTGAATTACTGGAACTTTTCCATTTTGCAGATCTTTCGGCTTCGGAAGCCGCTGTTGTGATAATTTCTATCGGCACATCATCCGGATGGCCAGGATCATGAATGATATAACCATCTCTTGGCTTTGTTTCCCGAAAGGTATAATCATATTCAAGATTGATAATCGTTTCATAAGCTGCGTCTCTGGCTGCCTTACAGCCTGACGCTTCAAATGCCTCTTCTTCAGATGGTTCATCCTCGCTTCCACATTCCCAGTGGTGAAAGGTTCCGCCACTGGCTGCAGCACGGGCTTCACAGGCATCTACTCCTGCCTGCCATTCCTCCATGAGTCTTTCATACTCTTCTGCAGCTTCGTCCGCTTCATCGCTTCCTTCCCCCTCTTCGCCTTCTCCCTCTTCAGATTCATCTATTTCCGGTTCCGGAGGAATTGGATGGCCATTGCAATAAGCATGACTAAAATCGTAATAGCGGCTATCTTTATGAGAAATACGTCCACTGGCATCTGTAACCAGATCATCATCAAATACCAGCCAGTCCTGCCATGTTGTTGGATCTTCTCTCATGTTATCTTCGATGATTCCACCATCAGTTTCATCATCGCTTAATTGACTATCATCAAACTGCTCTAATACCTGCCATGTAGATCCCTGTAAAGGATTGCCTGTTTCATAATCTTTCTTTTCCAGTTCAACCTTGTAATTGGATTCAAAGGTTTCATCGTGCTGGTATACTTTTAGCGACACCTCTCCATCTCCTGGCGTCGGAGTGGGAGCATTAGCACTATATTTTGTAGTAAGGAAAAATTCACATGTTTTTTCTTTCACATTTCCTTTTGCACGATATAACTGCTGTGAACCTTGCACGTTACACTGGAAATACTCCAAGCTGCCAGTTACCTCCAATACTTTAAAAACCGTAGGATCGTAGCTGATCTTCATAACAGCTTCAGTTGGTTTCTGACCAGCTGGGGCATTAGGGAAGCTCCATGAAAGATTTTGTCCTTCTGTGTTAATGACCATTCCCGAAGTTACTGGTGTGATTTTACAATACCTCTTAAAAGTTTCCCAATCGGAAAGTCCGGTTAATTCATAAAGCTTCTTTGTATCTATCTGACCAGGGCCACTTCTTAGATTATTAATATACATTGCTTTTCCGTCAGTATTGTACCGACTAATTAACTCCAGGATCTCTTTAGGACTTTTACAGCCTTCCGGAACTTTTTCCAATGACATAAAACCATCGTTGGCCATGTTTTCGATCCAAGCTGATCCACCATTGCTTTTGCCCTTAGACCATGCAGTTTCTCTTGCTATATCTTTATCTATCCCCCCAAACGTAGTAGTAAGTGTCTGGATATCATCATAACTTCCAAATCCACCAATATAGGCCCAAAACATTCTCTTTTGCTCAATGGTACCATTATTATAATTAATATCCATATTAACCTTAGAGTAATCATAATTGCTATGGGCTGAGGCTCCCTGATTCATACATAAAAACCAAGTATTTTTACTATCACCAGGTGCTTTTCCCATTAGGTATGGATGTCCTGCCTGCCCGGAACTAACAAACACAAGTCCAAAGCCCCAAGAATCAAGCATACCAGGCGGTAAGTAAGTAAATACAGGCGTTAGTAATAAGACAATTGCAAGTAATGCAGCAATTCTTTGATTTAGTTTTATACCTTTCTTACAGTATTTAATCATTATTTCTCCTTATTTCTATCTATTACTCATAATTTTGAACACAAAAAAGCTACCGATTATATTTAACCGATAGCTTCATCCATTATGAAATATTCAATATTTAATTAAATTTTATAAATGGTGCCTGTTTTCCATAAATGATACCATAGGAAATGTTGGGGAACTTTCCTTCCACACTCTCCGGGACTTGATAACCAATTCCTTCACAGAATTTACCTAATTGTGTTAACTGTGGTTCTCCAACTAAATAATAAGATGGAGTATAAACCTCTGCCACTGTGAAGTAATTATCCTTACTGGTAGGTTCATATGCTAACCATACACCGTCTACTAAAAAAACAGGATAAGTGTGATTTATTGTGCCCAGTTCATCTGTAGCTAATCCAATACATGCTGCAAGCAATCTTGCTGCGTTAGTATAACCGTTACAGTTGGCTTTTCCCTCAACCAGACAACTGTAAGAATACTGCGTTCCTTCATGATCTAAGTAGTCTGCCTTCGTAATTCTCTTTGCAATCTGCACTGCTTTTTCATAATTAGAAGCATTTCTCCAATCAAAGCTGTTTAAAAACTCATTAAGTTCTGTAGTAAGAAGCTCTAATTTTCCCTGTTCTGGACTTAACCCCGTAGTTGGGTAATCTGCCAATTTAGCAATAGCTGCCAATTCTATTGCATTACCAATATAAGTAAGAGAATGTGGATCTTTATTTGCAATTGCAATATTCAAAGCATACTGCCTATGATTATTAGACTCATAAAAAAAGTTATTTGGATCACTCTTCCATGCTGTCACACCAGTCACCGGGCTATTCACAAACCATGGTTCTATATAGCCTTTTAATGGATATTGCGGATCATACGTATCCGCAAAGGACGTTATTGCTGTTCCAATCACTAACATAGCCGACATCGCTGCCACTAATAATTTCTTTTTCATACTTATTCCCCCTTACTATCTATTTGATATATTTAGCATTGATTTTAAAGCATCCTGCAATACTTGGGAAAAATTAATTCCATTTTCCAATGCAATAGCATTTAACCAGGCAGGAAGTGTTACCGTTCGGTTAATAGAACGATTCACCTGTGCCATTCTTACAGAAGACATAAATACATCAATTAAAACTACACATTCGTTTTCTCTCACTTCTATTTCTGAGAGTGGCGTGGGCTCTGGAATATTCTCCACCTCTTCCTATAAACCAAAGAGTACGCAGCCAAGTAATTACCTTGCAGATAATAACGCATCTGCATTATCTTTCCCACTTGTGGCACTACCTAAGTCTGGAAATATTACTCCGATTTTGCTTCCCTCTTTATAGGTAAATATTGCCGGATAGAAATAACGTTCCACTTTTTTCATTTCTATTCCCTCCTGGCAATATCATTTTAATACATATAAAAATATGTGTAAATAGATACAACAAATATCTTTAAATGTGTGTGAATTATGATTTTTTCCTTAGTTCGTACTTGAAACAATAAAATTCAAATCTCATATTTGACAACTTTATCGGTTCATGCTATTCTAAAGATACAAAAGGTAGCCAACTCCACTAAGTGGCTTCCAAATTAATGAATGTTAAAAAATAATCACCCAAAGCTTTGGTCGGCAGGGTGATTATTTTTTTGTATCTTTGTCTTTGTTATTCGTATATGTAAGGATTGCAACGACAAGCGCTACAACATTGATAATAATCATGAATTCCTTGTATGTACTAATAACGACCACCTCCTTTCGGAGATGGCCCCCCCGGCAGATTGACTACCTGTTTCATATTATATCATGTTTTGGCTTTTATTACAAACTTTATAACTGTTTCAAAAAGGCTTTTGAACTGTTTTCTATCGCTTAACTATATTCGGTTGTCAAGGTTCATCGGCCTATTTGCTGGGCGGCTGCTAC
>SVDT01000243.1 GCA_015057775.1 Paenibacillaceae bacterium
AAAAATACCATATTAGCCGGTTTCCTGCGGGTACATAACAATCCAATTCCACCACATACCACAGCTACTGCAAGGAACCAGATGCCGCTTATCTCTTTGTAAATCAATGCAACCACACAGGGGGGAAGCATAAATACTGCTTCAATGTTTAAGATCCAACCCAAAACATAAATGATAATTTTTTTATTCATTACTCTATCGCCTTTTCCTACCTTAGTATATCTTTCAAATCATTCAGTCCGGTTACCGTTGTAACAACGATGACCCTGTCCCCCTCTTCTAAGGTATCCTTTCCGCGTGGACTGATAAAACGTCCTTTGCGCATGATATAAGCTACCAGAAGATTATCTTTTAATTCCAGCTTTTCCAGTGGAATTCCTACAATGCATGGTTCATTAACCACTTTAAATTCCAACGCTTCCGCCCGGTCCGCCACAATCTTATAAAGTGTTTCCACATTGCTTCCCATGGAATTCTGCATGGCGCGGACATACTGTAAAATGGTTTCTGCAGTGATTAGTTTCGGATAAATAATACTTCCCAGATTCATGGAATCTATGACATTTTCGAATGCAATCCTGTTTATTTTAGTGATCAGCTTGGCCTTCGACTGGCTGGCTGCATAAAGGGACAGCATAATATTTTCTTCATCAAAGCCGGTGAGAGATGCAAATGCATCAGTCTGGCCAATCCCCTCCTGCAAAAGCAGTTCCTGGTCAGAGGCGTCGCCATTTATTACCATGGCTCTTGGAAGCAATTCACTGAGTTCGTTGCAGCGTTCTGCATTCTGTTCCAGAATCTTCACCTTGATTTTTGTATTTTCCAGCAGTTTAGCTACGTAATAAGTAATTTTACCTCCGCCTACCAGCATTGCAGTTTTAATAACATTGTTGTCAATTCCAACCTGTTTAAAGAATTCATTGGATTCAACAGGAGATGCAATGAAAGAAATCTTATCACCTGCACTAATTATGGAGTCTCCTCCTGGTATAATAACCTCTGCATTGTGCTCAATGGCACAGATCAGGACATTGCACTTTAGTCTTACCAGAACATCCCTGACTTTCATATTATTAAGAACAGAATGTTCAGGAACAATGAATTTTAAGATTTCTTTTTTTCCTTTTGCAAACGTATCAATCTTAATTGCAGAAGGGAAACGCAGCAGTCTTGCAATTTCCATGGCAGCCGCCATTTCAGGATTAATGGCCAGGGAAAGACCTAATTCCTCACGGATGTAGCTGATCTGGGAATCATATTCAGGGTTTCGGATTCTGGCAATTGTATGGCAGTTACCTGCTTTTTTTGCAATCAGGCAGCACAGCATATTCAGTTCGTCTGAATTCGTTGTTGCTATTAAAAGATCTGTATCTTCGATCCCCGCATCCATCTGTACCTTATTTACTGCACCATTTCCAACAACACCCATGACATCGATTCTTTCCGAAATGGAATTTACCACACTGGCATTTTTATCGATAATGACGATATCATGGTGTTCTTTGTTTAACTGCTCTGCCAGGGTTGACCCAACTTTACCACAACCCACTATTATGATTTTCATAGTGAAATCTTCTCCTTCATCTGTAACGCCTGCTCGCAAAGGGGCTTTCTTATTTTTTTTCTTGTAATTTCAACCAGATTTAATTTAGTTATCTCAACTACTGTAGTTTTAACGGGATCTCTTGAGACAATTTCTTCCAGTCGTTTTAAAAGAAACTTTTTATCTTCTTCCCGTTCCATATCAATAAAATCGATCACAATAATACCCGATAGATTTCGAAGTCTGATCTGGTGTCCGATTTCCTCAGCGGCTTCCAGATTGATTTTCATGATGGTTTCCCTAAGTGCCTTTTTACCTGAATATTTACCGGTATTTACATCAATCACCACTAAAGCTTCTGTGGGTTCAATGACTAAATATCCTCCGGATTTCATCCAGACCTTTTTTCCAAGAGCTTCACTCATGTTTTTTTCAATCCGGTACAGCTTTTTAAGAGGAAGCAGTGAATCTTCATAATAAGTCAGCAGATGGAGATCTTCCTGCTGGTGTTCACTTAAATATTCTTTTATTGCGTCATAAATATCCTGTTCATCTGTTACCACCGACTCCAGAGAAGACTGAAAGCTGTCACGCAAGCCACTTAAATAGGAGGGCGCAGAACCGTAGAGCAAGCTGTAGCAGGTCCTGTGTCCCGCATGGGTAAGGATATCAGATAAACGTCCTTTTAACAGATGAAGTTCCTCTTTTAAGGATTCCATGGGAGCGCTGTAAGCATTGGTCCTGACAATGATACCCCAATCCTCTTTTTCACCTTCCAGATATTCCTTCATTTGCTGTTTCCAACCTAAATCCTGGATTTTGGATGAAAAACCGATCTGTTTCTTTCCAGAAGTGAGAACAAAGTATCTGCCGGTAATATTTAAATTCCCTGTGAGAACCGGAGCTTTGGTCTTTACCGCATCCCGCTCCACCTGAACAACAATTTCATCTCCCTGACGGAGTTTCCCGTCAGACATACGGCCATCGGCAAAATGAACAGATGAGTCACCAAGACTTAAATAACCCATCTGCCCGTTTCCAATGTCCACAAATGCAGCATTGATATTTTTCACAATGTTATTTACTTTGCCAATATAGATGTTTCCTAAGAATGAATGACTTTCTTCCGGCTCAATATCAATTTGCAGGGTTTCCCTCCCTGACTGTAAAAGAGTGATAATACACCCATTCCATCTGGTAATGATCAATTTATTCAACGGATTCTCCTATGAGACCCAGAGGGACAAGAACAGGATTTGATTCATCACCTGTATTCCCGTAAACTTCTTCTCTCTGGATACAATATGCAAATTCAGGACTGGCTTCCCCTCTCCACTGGTCGTAAGCTTCCATTACCAGTTCGGGTTTTAAATTATCTGCACTTCCTGCTGATATTTTCATAAAAATTTTATGATCGGAGACAGAAAGCTGGTAGATGTAATTTTTTAAATCTACTTCTCTCTCTCCCTTTTTTGATTTTTTCACAATCAGTATATGATCCTGCTCTATAAACTTAAGTAGACCATCAAAAAATCCTTTTATATCTTCTGGCTCTTTTCCTTCCCGGAATGTGACTGTGTAGTCAGCGGCAGCAACCAGAGACATGGCATTTTTGGCATTATCATTTAACAGGTGGCATTCCGTAACACAAATACCTTCTGCCATCACATCATTTAACTGCTTCATCAGGGTGTCACAGTCTGACATGGAATGAACCTCTATATCCATGTATTCCCCGTTGCTGGTAAGACCCACTCCAAGCGGTGCTGCAAAAGACATGACCTGATGAGGGCTGAAGCCTTCGCTGTATTTAATATCCACGTCCGCTCTTCTCATAGCTTTCTGGAAATAACGCATAACGTCAAGATGACCGATAAATTTAACTGGTCCCTGTTTGGTAAATTTAATTCTGATTTTCATAGCAGACACCTCCTTTAAAGCTCTTGGCACCACAGCCAATACACTGCATGCGGCAGTTGGGGGTGACTTTCTCTCCAATGGCATTTTGCCATTCTCTCTTTAAAAATTCTTTGGAAACTCCGGCATTAATAAAGTCCCAGGGGAATGTTTCATCTGAGCTTCTTTCCCTTATTGTATAGAAATCGGGATCCAGCCCACAGGTTTCAAAGGCTTTCATCCACACATCATTTTTAAAGTGCTCAGACCATGAATCATAGAGAGCACCATTTTTATAAACCTCTTCGATGAGGGCCGATATCTTTCTGTCACCTCTTGCAAGAACACCTTCCAGTACGGTTAAATCAGCCTCGTGATAATTGTACTTTAAGCTCTTCTGATTCAGCATGGTGCGGAATTTATCTTTCACAAGATAAGCTTTCTGTAAAAACTCATCTTTGGTGCTCATTCTTGCCCACTGAAACGGTGTGAACGGCTTCGGCACAAAGAAAGAAGAACTGGCAATGACCTGTACTTTTCCGTTTCGCTGGTCCTTGGGGATCTCATAATAGACTTCTGCCACTTTTTCCGAAAGTTCTGCGATTCCTTCCATATCTTCTACGGTTTCTGTAGGAAGCCCAAGCATGAAATAAAGCTTAACCCGGTTCCAGCCGCCCTGGAATGCTTCGCTTGCACCTTTTAGAATAATTTCCTCAGTCAGTCCTTTGTTAATTACATCACGAAGTCTCTGAGAGCCTGCTTCTGGAGCAAAGGTCAGACTGCTCTTACGTATATCCTGGACTTTACTCATAACATCCAGAGAAAATGCATCTATTCGAAGAGATGGAAGGGAAACGTTCACGCCCTTCCCCTTGAATTCATCGATGAGGAACGTAACGATTCCTTCCAGTTCACTGTAATCGCTGGAGCTTAAGGAACTTAAGGAAATTTCTTCGTGACCGGTATTCTTTAGCAGCTTATATGCATAATCTTTTAAATATTCCAGGCTGTGTTCCCGCATCGGCCGGTAGACGTTGCCTGCCTGGCAGAAGCGGCAGCCACGGATGCAGCCTCTTTGAATCTCTAAAACAACTCGGTCCTGTGTTGCTTTTATAAATGGAACAACCGGTTTTTCAATGTAGGTAGCATCATCCATATGAACAACCAGCTGTTTCGTTACAGTTGCCTTTGCATGGGGATTGTTGGGAGTCATGCTTTTGATTGTACCATCTTCATGGTAGAATACATCATAAAAAGAAGGAACATAGATTCCTTCGATCTCAGCAGCCATCTCAAGAAATTCTCTCCGGCTTCCTCCCTTTTTCTTATTCTCCTTATAGCGGTCCATCAGTTCGAAATAAACGGTTTCTCCCTCTCCAATATAGAACATATCGAAAAACTCTGCAAGAGGCTCAGGATTATAGGCACAGGGACCGCCACCGATTATAATCGGGTCGCTCTCCTGTCTTTCGCTGGCATGAAGGGGAATCTGACCAAGATCAAGGATCTGCAGAATATTTGTATAACACATTTCATATTGAAGTGTGATTCCAATAAAGTCAAATTCCTTAATCGGATCCTGTGATTCCAATGCAAAAAGAGGGATCTTTTTTTCTCTCATGATCTTATCTAAATCGGTCCATGGAGAAAAAATACGTTCACAGTAGATATCCTCTCTTCTGTTAAACATATCATATAAAATCTGCATTCCAAGATGAGACATTCCAATTTCATAAACATCAGGGAAACACATACCAAAACGGATGTCTACGGAATCAGTGTCCTTTCTTACCATATTGACTTCATTCCCAATGTATCGGGCAGGCTTTTCAATACTTAATAGTATTTCATCAGATAAAGCTAATTTTTTCATAATTATTCCTTTTTGAATTGTGCCAGATGCACATTATTATTAATTCTGTGTGATTGGAATAGCATGTGTAAAAAAGAAAAAATCAACAATCACCACAAAGTTTAATTATAAAATACTTTATAGGATTAAGCAACACTATTTGCTAAAACTGCAGAAATTGGAACAAAATCTGACATCCTGCCCCATATCTGCCAGAAAGAAGGCGTTGATCCCCAATAAGAATCAACGCCCCATACTATTCCAGATTAAGTTTTTTCTTGAAAATATAATCCGTAATCCCGAAAAGGATTATCTGAGTGAAGACAGCCAGAAGTATGGTTACTGGGAAAAAGAAATTCACAAAAAAGGATAGCATGGAGTTTGCCGAATCACTGACCCTGTCACCATAAAAACCAACCGGTACCATTAAGATAACACTTATAATCTGTGAAACAACCTGGATAATAAAGAATCCGATTATGGAACCTAATATTTTATTCTTGCTGATTACCTGACCAATGGCGATTGAAGCATAGTAAATCAGAGGTGCTGTAAATATCCCCAGTAATACTATAAAAATAATTTCTATAATAAGCAGGGCCACCAGTGAACTGTTTACTGTGGTATTAAAATAGAACCAGGCATATGAAAGTTTATCGATTAACAGTGATAAACGATCTGGTGTAAAAAACATACCGAATATTGAGATAAATATAACACACCAGCTGCTGACGGTCCATATACTTGCCACGGTCAGCTTGGATAATATGTGGCTTTCCGAAGAAACCGGGAGAGTATGCATTAAATACCCTTC
>SVDT01000244.1 GCA_015057775.1 Paenibacillaceae bacterium
CCGCAGACAAAATAGATCACTAGAAAAAGAATCCAGTTATCCGTTATAAAAAATAAAAGGATGGACAGGATCAGGCGGACCATTGTAATATAGTTTGGTATATTTTTCATATTAAATCTCCATAGCAGGGAAGGTAACTTTCATCTTAACTATGGCACAGAACGCTTTTGTTGTCAATCATATGGATAAACGAAACCTGATGGTATGTCAGGAGTCGTTTATCCATATTTGCTATTTCAGCATATTAGTTATTGCCTGGAATACATCTGCTCCATCCCATGGATTTGAGTGACCAGCATTAAGTTGCAGGGAGCAGCAATTTTATACTGGCTTCCCAGATCGGCGACAACACCATTTATTCTGTCAATTTCGGTCATTCGCTGATTCTGTCTGTCCTGATACATGCTGGCATAACCATTGGCATCATTGATACATACTTTTGAGACTGCCAGAAGAGCTTCCTTTCTGTCAAGATAAGTGCCATCTGCTTCTGCAATTAATACACATTCATAAACAATTCTTTTGCATAAATCCCACAAATAGGGATTGGTATATATTTCTCCGATCCTGCACTGCATCAGTGTGCTCAAGGCGTTGATGCCGCAGTTTATAACCAGCTTCTGCCATAGGACGTACTGGATATTTTCCATGATATTAACGGAAAGACCGCTTTCTTCCAGAGCCTGTGCTGCTATTTTTACATCCCGTAAGGATTCTTCACAGGGGAGATCTGGTCCGATGTTTGTAGGTCCGCATCCGGAGTGATAAAACTTACCAGGCTCAAGGGAAACACTGTTGTGGCTGCTGGTGCCTACAATAATCCGTTCTCTTTTAACAAACTGTGCGATGTCCCGGTTATTGCCCGCACCGTTTTGAAGCGTCATGACGATTGT
This sequence comes from Paenibacillaceae bacterium, assembly GCA_015057775.1. Classification (GTDB taxonomy): domain Bacteria; phylum Bacillota; class Clostridia; order Lachnospirales; family Lachnospiraceae; genus Lacrimispora. Next base: position 894 of record SVDT01000244.1, read on the forward strand.
ATCGGGTCCTAACAGAGACTGGTTGTTTTTTATGGCTTCATAAGTATGAATTCCTTTTACAAAAACAATAACCAGATCCTGATAGTCAAGACTGGTTCCGCTTAATACTGCTTTTACCTGAAATGGTGTTTCTGTATTGTCATGGCTGACTTTAATCAGTCCTTTTGTATTAATGTGTTCTACTAAGGGAGCGTAGCTGTCTAACAGTGTAACTGAATGATAGGGCGCCAGATAGCTGGCATAGAGGCTGCCCATGGCTCCCGCGCCAAGTATAGCTATGTTCATTATGTCCTCCGTAATCGGTATGTTTTTCTTGATTTTACCATGAATTATTTTCTTAATATAATGCTAAAATTTCAATAGTATCATGAAAAATATTCATGTATAATAAGAGAAGGTAAAAGCAGAGAGGATAATCAATATGGATGTAAATAAATATATGCTGTTTGTAAAAGCAGCAGAAACCGGGAATCTTTCCAAGGCAGCAGCACAGCTTAGTTATTCACAGACTGCGGCCAGCCACATGATTTCTTCCATGGAAGAAGAACTGGGAATTAAGCTGCTTTACAGAGGAAGAAATGGGGTGTCATTAACGGAAGAGGGGGAAAGAATTTACTGGGTGGCGAAGGAATTGACAGAAAAGGAAGAAATCATAAGGCAGCTGGCAGGAGAGGAGAACATTCAGCATGGCAAGATCCGTATTGGCGTTATCACAAGTGTTGCAGTCAGATGGATGCCTCAGATAATTATTGAATTCAGAAAAAAATATCCTCAGGTGGATGTGTTCCTGAACGATGCCATTAATTACGAAATCATGAAAGACTGGTTCTCGAAAGATGTAATTGACTGTGCCATCTCTGCAGAATCAAACAAAAAGGAGAATGAGACACCATTGGTAAAAGATCCCTATTATGTCATTTTGCCAAAGGATCACTCTCTTTGTGACTGTGAAACCATTACTCTTACTCATTTAAAAGGGGAAACCTTTATTATACCAAGTGAAGGAACCAGCTATTCCGTGGGAAAAATGCTCCGTCAGGCAAAAGGAAATTTAATGGAGCATAGTGGTTTTTTAAGTGATCAGGCAGCCATATCCATGGTATGCGGAGGCTGCGGGATCAGTATTTTACCAAAGCTGGTTCTGGATTCTTATGGCAGCGGGGGATATGTAAGAAAAGCTCTGGATCCGGAAGTTTACCGTATTATCTATTTCATAGTTCCTTCCGGTAAGACACTGCGTCCAACAGTCAGAATATTCTCAGCTTTTGCCAGGGAATGGGTAAAAGAGAATGCGGAAAATGTAATCATTAACTGATATACAGGTATATTCTGACAAAATTTCACCAATCCTAAAAGTCAGATAGTAGTTAGAATCTTAAGAAAAGAGGAAGGTTTCTATGAATAATAAAAAGTCAATTGCAGCTGAATTTAAGGAATTTGTTCTGCGGGGAAATGTAGTGGATCTGGCTGTCGGCGTAATAATTGGCGGAGCCTTTCAGGGAATTGTAAGTTCCCTGGTCAAAGATGTGATCTCCCCTTTAATCGGTGTGATAACAGGAGGTGTGGATTTTTCCAATCAGTTTTTCCTGCTTTATAAAGTTCCTGATGGAACTGTCATTCAAACCCTTGCGGATGCTCAGAAGCAGGGCCCGGTTTTTGCATATGGTGCCTTTATTACTTCTGTAATAAATTTCCTCATTATGGCCGCGGTAATATTCCTTATCATTAAGGCGATTAATGTTTTAAGAGGAACGAAACAGGCGGGTGGTTCAGCTGCGGCAGAAGATAAAAAATGTCCTTTTTGTTATCAGCCTGTTGATCCCAAGGCTACCCGCTGTCCTCACTGCACCAGTCAGCTGAATTCTAAAAATCAGACATCGTAAAAAGAGAATGATGATCTTTGTATCATACAGGGATCATCATTCTCTTTGAATTGTAGGAAACTTATAAATTACTATAGAGTTGGTTAATAATACGATAAACATCAAGTATCCCGTAACCCCAGATATTATTTGGATAATGGTAGGCGGGGCTTCGCTGCGCACTTCTTATTAAAAGTTTGTTTGCCTGTTCTCCGGTTATAGAAGTCAGATTTCCTTTTCCCTCCGACCATTCAAACAGTATTGCCATTGCGCCGGCGGCCTGTGCAGCAGATGCGCAGGTACCCGTTAATGTTCCGTATTTACCGTTTGGAACAGCACAGGTGATGTTGTAGCCTGGAGCTGCCACGTCCGGCTTTACCTGACCGCTTCTTGTATATCCCCTGCTGGACTCATTTAAGATATTACCTGTCTGCTGATTATAGGCGGCTACAGTAAATGCACTTTTGGTATTACCAGGTGAAGTGATGGTCGTATCAGGATCAGGACTGAGAAAGAACGTATTTTCAGAAATTAAATTTCCTGAGGGAAGCCATGCATTAATAGAGAAACGCTCGTTTTCCGTACTTCTTAGATGAAAGTTCCATGTGCCGGGAAGGGGATTTTCAAAACGCAGTAAGATAAGCTGATCTCCGCTTTGCTGCTCAAATGTTATATTATTAATCCAGAGTATGGTTTCACTTTCCTGGAACTGATATTTTATGCAATCACTAAAGGCTGGGTCGGCCTGAGGAGCCTTTTCCATATTTGGGGAAGTAACCTCTATAGAAAGCTGCCCTGGGGGCTGGGACCATATTTCCATGGCAAATTTCATTTCTCCCTGACCGACGTTCAGCTGGAAATCCCTTGTATAAGGCAGTGAAACGACAGAGTTAAAATGATGTCTTCCATTATTCCCTTCGTTACCAGCCGAAGTAACAATTCCAACTTCTGGTATCTGAACCAGATCATCAATATATCTGGATAAAACCCCTTTTCCGTCATGACTTCCCTGGCTGCTTCCCAGAGCAAGGCAGATCACCAGGGGACGCTTTAACTTTTGGGCAAGGACAACCAGATAACGGATACCAAGTATAATGTCACTTTCCTGGTAGCACAGCCTGTCATCGGGAATTGCATATAGCATTTTCAAATTTTGTTTGGCTTCCTTAAGCTTAACAACCGCCAGTTCTGCATTTGTAACAATTCCCTGGAAAGGAGGATCCTTACTCTGGCTTCCGGCAATAATACTTGCCACAGCAGTTCCATGCCCGATTAAATCCTGGGACGGCACTGTGAGCAAAGGATCATCAGAGCTGAGAGCGCTGTTAATGGCTGCTTTTGTGTATTCTGTGCCAAATGTAAAACTCGGTGGGGCAGGTCCGCTTTGAATGGTCTGATCCCAGACAGATAGGATTTTGGTTGTTTTATCCCTGTTTAGGAAAGCGGGGTGCTGATAATCAATTCCGGTATCCACGATCCCTATAATCGTTCCCTGGCCTGAGAGGGAGAAATCAGGGGGCTGCAGGATAGAACGCAAAGGAGTGGAGTAATGCTGGCCGATGGCTGATGTAAGTGTATAAACAGAGGGAAAGAAATGATATGGATTTACTCCAAGATCACAGAGATCTTTATTTTTTTTTGATACATGGAGCAGGGAAAAATATCCATTTAACAGAGTAATATCATCACCAGCACCGAAATTGGGCACCATGTAATTATTAATTATCATATCATAATAATTATTGTCCAGTATTTTTCCCATAAACTGTTCTCCTTTATTCCGATTCTCCAGGCATATGTTATATCTTATGCAAAAGTCTTTCCATTATGAGTGGTCTGCTGCCAACACAACTCATAATAAGTGCCTTTTAGCATAAGATATATTATATGTACTTCTAGTGATAGACAGGGAGGCCTGCTTATGCAAAAAATACTGGATGAAAATTATTATGATATCATTATCAGTAACGTGATGAGATCCACTTATGATACAGGAGATAATATCACTTATATGAATTTAAGGCATTCCCTGGCTCACATACCCATCCCCTCTATTCCGCCGGATCCATGCGATTTAGGAACCTATCCTTATAATGCTTTTCCCTCTGTGCTGACTCTCAGCTCCACGGTCAGTCTGGAAAAATCAGGAATTGGAACGGTTCAGAGAAATCCATATCTGGCTTTATTTGGGAGAGGGGTCATAGTAGCAGTCATAGATACTGGCATTGATTATCAGCACCAGGCGTTTCTCTTTAATGATGGAACAACCCGTATCCTGTCACTTTGGGATCAGACGGTTCAGACTGGAACTCCTCCATCAGGCTATACATATGGATCCGAGTATACCAGAGAGTACATTAATGTGGCTCTCCGGTCGGAAAATCCCCTCTCAATTGTACCTTCTGAGGATACCAACGGACATGGTACTGCAATCGCCAGTGTTCTGGCAGGCAAGCCAAATGCAGCCCAGTCTTTCAGTGGTGTGGTACCGGAAGCAGATCTGGTGATTGTAAAGCTGAAGCCCGCAAAAAATACGCTGAAACGTATATTCTTTGTCCCTGAAAATGCGGAATGCTATCAGGAATCTGATCTGATTATCGGACTCAGTTATGTGACAGAACTTGCCAAGAGACTTAACCGGCCCATAGCTGTGTGTATCGCTATGGGAACCAATCAGTCAAGTCACGATGGGCGGGGGGCAACCAGTTATATTACCAATTTTCTGGCTCAACAGCCCCAGACCGGAATCATAATCTCAGCAGGTAACGAAGGAAATAAACGGAGACACTATTTTAATAATACCGTTGCAGATCCCTATATAAATGAATTTGAAATGCGGGTGGGAGAAACTGATAAGCTTTTTTCTTTGGAAATCTGGCCTTTTGCACCGGCAAGGCTATCTGTTGAAATTACAGTGCCAAACAGAGAAACCACCGGACAGGTATTTCCTACACTTGGCGAATGCAGAAGATTCTCTTTTGTATTAAATGAAAGTGTCATATACATAAATAATTATATTTTTGAAGAAGAGACAGGAGATCAATTGATACTGATCCGTTTTCAGAATCCGATACCGGGAATCTGGACCATTAAACTGCAGAATCTGGAAAAGGAACCTTTCTCGTTCCATTCCTGGCTGCCATCGGGAAATCTGATCAGTGATAACACGTTCTTTTTAAATTCCAATCCGGATACAACCATAACTGCTCCGGGTACGTCAACCCATCCCCTTGCCGTAACCGCATACAATGGGGAAAATGACAGTATATTACCGGAGTCAGGAAGAGGGTATACAAGAACCGGATATATCAAACCAGACATTGCAGCGCCAGGAT
>SVDT01000245.1:0-1763 GCA_015057775.1 Paenibacillaceae bacterium
GTATCGGCGGGATGACCTGTGTCAGCTGCCAGAATAAAATTGAAAAAAAATTACGTAATACAGCTGGAATCGAAAAAGCGGAGGTGAGCTATAACGCCGGAACCGCTCTGGTTACGTTTGATACGGATATTATTTCCTATCAGAGCATAACGGGAATCATTGAAAATTTAGGGTATAGCGTAATAACGGATCAGGGGCAGGAAAGAAAAGATACATCCAGGACTGTAGGTATTTTAATGATTATTGCTTCCCTGTATCTTTTTTTAGAACAATCCGGTCTGTTAAATCTCCTGGTACCCAGCCAGCTGGCGGATAAGACAATGGGATACGGAATGCTCTTTTTAATTGGCCTTATTACATCCGTTCACTGTGTTGCAATGTGCGGCGGCATTAACCTTTCCCAGTGTATTCCGAAAAGCGGACAGGAAGAATTAAGCCAGGGACGGCTTGCAGCGTTTCGGCCTGCATTTCTTTACAACCTCGGGCGTGTTATTTCTTATACAGCCGTGGGTTTCCTGGCAGGAGGTCTGGGAGCAGCCGTAACCTTTTCTAACACCTTTCAGGGTGTTTTAAAACTGGCAGCAGGGATATTTATGGTAATTATGGGCATCAACATGCTGGGAATCTTTCCCTGGCTTCGAAGACTAAATCCCAGAATGCCAAAGTTTATTGCAGTAAGAATCCAGAAACAAAAAGCAAAAAGCAGCAGTCCGTTTTTGGTAGGCCTGTTAAATGGACTGATGCCCTGCGGACCACTTCAGGCCATGCAGATCTATGCACTGTCAACCGGAAATCCGTTTTCCGGTGCACTTTCCATGTTCTTATTCAGCCTTGGCACCGTTCCCCTGATGTTTTTTCTGGGAGCTTTATCAACGGTTCTTTCAAAGAAATTTTCAAACAGAGTTATGACTGCTGGTGCAGTTTTAGTGGTGGTACTGGGGCTGTCCATGTTTACACAGGGAGTCAGTCTGGCAGGAATCAGTCCATCTGCAATCTTACCCGGGCTGGAAGGCATCAGTGGAAATCAGCAGGAAAGTTCAGACCAGATAAAAATAGAAGACGGTGTGCAGGTGATTAACAGCACCTTAAGTCCAGGGCGGTATCCAAATATTAAGGTCCAGGCAGGAATTCCTGTAAAGTGGATTATAGATGCGCCTGCAGGAAGTATAAACGGCTGCAATAACCGGATGATTATAAGGGAATACGGCATCGAATATTCCTTTCATACAGGAGAAAACGTGGTGGAATTTACGCCGGATAAAACCGGAAAAATCCCATATAGCTGCTGGATGGGTATGATACGTGGTTCTATTAATGTTTCAAAAGAGGGAGAGACTGATGGCGGACAGCAATCAGAAAGTCAGGGAGTATTAAAAGAATATACACCTCAAAAACCGGTTCCAGCCGGTTATAAAATACCAGTTGATGATGTGGTTGTTGCTCAGGAATCTACGGACGAGAATGGAAAACCTGTACAAAAAATTACTCTTGAACTCACCAGTCAGGGATTTAAGCCGGCGGTTGCGGTGGTAAAAGCCGGAGTGGATACGGAGTGGACATTTATTGATAACCGTCAGGATATGGACTATGGAACCAATCTTCTGATCCCTGATTTTGCTACGGAGCTTTACCTTGAAAAGGGAGAAAACACCCTTTATTTTATACCAGATAAAAGCTTTGACTTCTCTACCGGGGACAATTCCTTTTATGGATATATAAAGGTGGTAGATGATTTGGAGAACGTAGATCTAGACGCAGTAAAG
>SVDT01000245.1:1773-6053 GCA_015057775.1 Paenibacillaceae bacterium
ATGAAGTGAGTAAATTTCAAACCATGATATGGCCTGAGGACACGTTTCAGGGGTCCGGAGGATCATGCTGCGGATAATCATGCTATGAATAATCAGGTTCTGACAGGAATGGAAAGGAGATTGATTTATGGGATTATTATACAGTCACTGGCACTGCATACTGCCGGCAGCGGCTCTGATCGCAGGATTATTTTTTATGAGAAGAAATGAAAATAAAAGTGAATAACAAGGAGAATAACGATGAAGGCCAAAGGAATATCAATACTTAAAACAGCGATGGTGGCTGCAATGTCATTGCTGGTACTTACTGGCTGCAGCTCCAATGCTGCAACCAAAACACAGGAAACCACAGCTTTAAAATCGGAAAACAACAGTAAAAGTGCACAGGCAGACACAGATCTTGTAATTCCAGTTTCAGATATCTCAGAAAAGGTGAGCTTTTATCCGGTAGAAGCAGATGGAACCAAGATGGAGGTTCTGGCAGTAAAAGCGCCTGACGGTACCATACGAACTGCATTTAATACCTGTCAGGTATGTTACGATTCCGGGCGGGGATACTATAAGCAGGATGAAAATGAGCTGGTGTGCCAGAATTGTGGTAACAGGTTCCCTATGAGCCGGGTGGAAGTGGAAGCCGGAGGCTGTAATCCATGGCCTATATTCGATCAGAATAAGACCGTGACGGATGAATCAATCACGATCTCTTCTGACTTTTTAAAGGAATCCAAACAGATATTTGCTAACTGGAAAAGAACATATTAAATTAATCAGGACATTTCATGGAGCAGTTTACGGTAACACCATTCTGTGTTAAGTAATCTGCTCCCCATTTATACATGGCCTCAAGAATGGGGCGTATGCTGATTCCCAGATCGGAAAGAGTGTATTCCACCTTTGGAGGGACAACTGGATAAACGGTCCTTATAATCAAATTATTCTCTTCCAGCTCTCTTAACTGCTGGGTCAGCATCTTGGGTGTGGCCTGGGGAATCAGTTTTCTCAGTTCTCCAAATCGTAAGGTGTTGTCGATCAGATGCCAGAGAATCAGGGCTTTGTATTTTCCTCCGATCATATCCAGGGTTGCATCCACCGGACAGTTGTAGCCGGCACAATCAATTGGGGGCATAGTGAATCCTCCTTTAGTATCTTTTTGGGTACTATATCACTAAAAAGTGCATACTTGCAATAATTGCGATATCTGCCATAATAATATCATGAGTACTCAAAAACTTCAAGAGGCATCAGCCAATTAAAAGAGGTGAAATATATGGAAAATAAAACTTTAGATATAAGAGGCATGACCTGCGCGGCCTGTGCCCAGAGAATTGAAAAAACAGTAAAGAAGCTTCCGGGAATCAGTCAGGCATCGGTAAACCTTGCAAGTGAAAAGCTTTTTGTAGAATATGACAGCAGCCTGGATTTATCTGATATTAAAGCCGCCGTTTCGAAGATTGGATATGAAGCAGCAGAAAAAACGGAATATTCGGACGTAACCATTCCCATTGGCGGAATGACCTGTGCGGCCTGTGCCAGACGGGTGGAAAAAGCAGTCGGAAAGCTGGAGGGTGTGGAAAGCTCCTCAGTCAATTTTGCAACAGAGAAAGCAACCATCGCCTATGATCCCCGGAAAGTAAGATTATCCGCCATTAAGGCAGCCATTGAAAAGGCAGGATATCAGGCACTGGAAGTGAACAAAGCAGATGCTGCTGACGAAGACCGATTAAGAAAGCAGCAGGAGATCAAAACACTGTGGACGAAGTTTATTACTTCAGCAGTATTCTCCCTTCCATTATTATATATTGCGATGGCACCCATGATCAGCTTTATCCGCCTTCCGTTCCCATCAGCCATTGACCCTATGAACTATCCCCTTGCCTATGCTCTGACGGAACTGGTATTAACAGCCCCTGTCATTGGAGTTGGATATAAATTTTACACCATTGGTTTTAAAGCACTTTTTCAGAGAAGTCCTAATATGGATTCACTCATTGCAATCGGAACAACAGCAGCTGTTTTATACAGCATTTATAATACATTCCAGATCGCTGCCGGACATTTTATGGCAGTAGATGCTCTTTATTTTGAATCAGCCGGTGTAATTATTACTCTGATTTTACTGGGCAAATCCTTAGAGGCTGTATCCAAAGGAAGAACCAGTGAAGCCATTAAAAAGCTTATGGGTCTTGCACCAAAAACAGCCGTAATTCTGGAAAATGGGCAGGAAAAGGAAATCCCCATTGACGAAGTGGAAATCGGCGATGTAATTCTGGTAAAGCCAGGTGATAAGATTCCGGTAGACGGAACTGTTACAGGCGGACACACTTCCATTGATGAATCCATGCTCACCGGAGAAAGTATGCCGGTAGACAAAAAAGAAGGAGATCCGGTTTACGCCGCTTCCTTAAACACTACCGGTGTGATCCAGTTTAAAGCTGAAAAAATCGGAAGTGATACAGCCCTTGCCCAGATTATTAAACTGGTAGAAGATGCCCAGGGGTCAAAAGCACCCATTGCCCAGATGGCAGATATCGTTTCCGGATACTTTGTACCAGTTGTCTGTGTCATTGCCCTGCTTGCAGGAATTGGCTGGTACTTCGGTACAGCAGGAGATTTAAAATTTGCACTTACCATCTTTATTTCCGTACTGGTTATTGCATGTCCCTGTGCACTGGGTCTTGCTACACCCACTGCCATCATGGTAGGTACGGGAAAAGGAGCGGAGAACGGAATCTTAATTAAGGGCGGAGAAGCTTTGGAGACCGCTCACAAAATAAATACCATTGTATTTGATAAGACAGGAACCATTACAGAAGGTAAACCAAAAGTGACAGATGTACTTGTGGCAGGCAGTGTTTCAAAAGACCGTCTCTTACAGCTTACCGCATCGGCTGAGAGAGGTTCGGAGCATCCCCTTGGTCAGGCAATTGTCCTTGGAGCTAAGGAATCAGGACTTACCCTTTTGGATGCGGAGCAGTTTGATTCACTGACCGGACGTGGAATTAAGGCTCGTCTGGAGGGAGAAGATATCCTTGCAGGAAACAGAAAACTGATGGATGAACAGAACATCTCCCTTGCAGGTATGGAAGAGATTTCAGACAGGCTGGCAGAAGAAGGCAAAACTCCTATGTATGTAGCAATCAATGGGGAACTGGCAGGAATTGTAGCGGTTGCCGATGTTGTGAAGGAATCCAGCCGTGCAGCCATTGAGCGGCTTCATAAGATGGGAATCGAAGTTGCCATGATTACCGGTGATAACAAAAAGACGGCTGCAGCCATTGCAAAACAGGTAGGAATTGACCGGGTTCTTGCTGAGGTTCTTCCCCAGGATAAGTCAAATGAAGTGAAAAAGCTTCAGTCAGAGAACCGGAAAGTAGCCATGGTGGGAGACGGAATCAACGATGCACCTGCGCTGGCTCAGGCAGATATCGGAATCGCCATCGGTTCCGGTACGGATGTGGCAATGGAATCAGCAGATATCGTATTAATGCGGTCTGACCTGATGGATGTGCCGGCAGCCATTGATTTAAGCAAGCATACCATTCGTAATATTAAACAAAACCTTTTCTGGGCATTCGGTTATAATGTAATCGGAATTCCCATTGCAGCAGGTGTGTTACATTTACTATTTAACGGCCCTCTTTTAAACCCTATGTTTGCAGCAGCTGCCATGAGTTTAAGCTCTGTATCGGTGCTGACCAATGCGCTGCGGTTAAAGAGGTTTAGGCCAGACACAGGAAAGAGGTGACAGATCCATGTTAAAGAACAAGAAAACAATAACCGCAATTACCGCCGGTGTACTGGTGGTTGCAGCAATTATATTTCTGACAGTAGAAAGTGCCGGAGGTACCCTTGATGTAGTTGGTAAAAAGTCGGTACAGTCCTTTGATATGGTATTAAATGCCATTCCTGATCAGGTGAGTAAGGAAGATGGGGGCAAAGGCTTTGTCCTGACTGCTCCTGACGGGGGAGCCCGTTTTATCTGGAGCGGAGAAACGGATGAAAGTGCCCGTTTTGACGTAAAGCTTCAGGCAGATGCAGCTCCATTTATCCAGGCAGGTCTGGATACCGGAAAGCTTCCTGAGAATTATGAGATAAACGACAATGTTATAACTGTAGGTGTGAAGCTCAATGATGGAAGCTTCACTGGTACAGAAGAATCCGCCCTTTCCTCCTATGAGGGACTGGTGAAAAATGGCCGTAACCTGATTAATTACCATATGGATATGGATCATTTTGGAGTAAAGCTGGGCGGCGGAAATATGTTTGAATGGGCAAAAGAC
>SVDT01000246.1 GCA_015057775.1 Paenibacillaceae bacterium
AGAGTGGAGGAACGGACAAACTTAATGTTTGCCGGCATAAAAGAGACCGTAAGCGTCAGAAACGGCATAATGAAGTGCTTTAAAAAATCAGCTATGGAAGATTCCTTACCCACTGCGTGCATTCCTACAATGGGCAGAAGTTTAAGTTTATAACCCAGAGCAAAAATGAGCAGCATGGCAAACCAGAAGGAAGGAACTGCAATTCCTACGGAAGAAACCGCATCTATGATCTTATCCGCTTTTTTATTTTTATTGGCACCAGCAATAAGACCCAGAACAACCGCCAGAATATAAGCGGTTATAAAAGCCGGAAGTACCAGTTTTACCGTATTGGGAAGTCTCACCCCGAGATCTGCCGCAATACTTTGTTTTGTCACGATGGAATATCCGAAATTACCGTTCATAATCCCGTCAAGCCAGCGGACGTACTGAATATACACCGGCTGGTCATAACCGTATTTTGCTTTGATTAAATTGATTGTCTCCTGTGACATCTTAGGGGTTGTCATGGCGTCAATGGCATCATAGGGCGCAAAATGCATCAGCGCAAAGCATAGAACCGTTATGAGAAGGACCATAGGGATGGCTGTTAATATTCGTTTCAATATATATCTGGCCATATCATTTCTCCTTAATAAAGAAAGAGGTGTCTGCTGCAGTTAATGCAGCGAAACACCATTCTCTCTCATTTTTTTGCAGATGCAATTACTTTTTCTGTAACTTAGAGGTATCCTCAAAGGTATAAACAGGAACCAGCTTAGCAGCATCAATCCCTGATACATTCTTAGAAACAACTAAGAGGCGTTTGTTGGAATATAACGGATAGAAGCATGCTGTATCCTGAATCTTCTTCTGAAGATTGGTGTAAATTTCTTTCCGTTTTGTCTCGTCTGTTTCTTTGCGGCCCTGTGCAAACATCTCATTGATTTCAGGCTGATCATAATACATATAATTGTATGCAGCGCCTGTTTCAAATAAGCTGGAGAAAGTGTCAGGGTCAATTCCCATGATATAACCGCCAAAGTACATATCATAGGTATTATTCTTATCTTTCATCTGCTGGCTGAGTGCCTTGGAATCAATACCGGAAAGAGTCACTTTAAATCCAGCCTTTTCAAGCTGTTCCTGTACCAGTAATGCTGAAGTGGACTGTAAGGTGTCTGAACCGCTGTATGCAAGATTCAGTTCCGGCTTCTGTACGCCGGAAGCCGCAAGATATTCTTTGGATTTCTCAAGGTTCTGCTCGTATTTTTCAACATCTTCTGTAAAGAACTTGCTGTTCGGCGGCATAAAACTCCATGGCAGATCGTAATAATCAGAGCTTAAGAGAGCCGCATCTGCAATTGCCTTCTTATCAAGAGCATACAGAATTGCTTTTCTTAAATCCTCATTCTGAACACGGGCGGCATTGATCATCATATATGCCACACGGCCTTCCTGATAAGGATAAACAGTTAAGTTAGCAGAATCAAGATTCATCTGAGCAACCTGAGCCGGAGTTCCAATCCACGCATCTACTTCGCCGCTCTGGATTGCTGTCATGGCTGTATTCTCATTTTCAATAATACGGTATACGATATTATTAATAGAAGGTGCTCCCAGGAAATAGTTCTCATTCTTTGTGAACTTCACATAGGAACCTGCTGAGTATTCAGACATTACATAAGGTCCGGTTCCCACTGGCTTTGTATTAACATCATTATTTTCAAAATTAGTTACATTCTCATATACATGCTTTGGCATGATGAAAATCTGGGAGAACATCTCCACTGCTGCAGAATTTACAAAAGGCATGGTTAATTTAACAGTATAATCATCAACCTTTTCGATCTTTACCGCGCCTTCTTTATAAACTAACTGAGAATAAGCCCAGCCTGCATTCTCTTCCTTCTCCATAGCCTCGAATGTAAAGACAACGTCATCAGCGGTAAATTTCTCTCCGTCTGACCACTTTACATCGTCTCGTAAATGCATGGTATAAGTTAAATTATCATCGGAAGTATCAATGCTCTTTGCTAGGAAATAGTTAATTCCGTCTGCATTATACATATATAACGGGGAGTAGATCATCTTAATAGTCATTAGACCAAAACGGTCACTGGTTGTAATTACATTTACATTGGCACCCGGATCACCTGCGATGGCATAGGTAAATGTACTCTCTCCTCCCTCAGACGGTTTAGCCGCCTCTGCTGTCGTCTCACCAGCCCCTGCTGAGCTGCCGGACACTGCTGTTGTTCCCTCTGCTGCCGGATCTTTGCCGCCGCACGCGGTGAGTCCTCCAAGCACCATAACAGCTGCCAAAAGAATGCCCGCACGTTTCATAAAATTCTTTTTCATAATTTTCTCCTTTCATATACTGTCCCTTAAAACTTATCTGTCATTAATCAGAAAAAGTTAAAATCATTATATAACGAACTACCTACTTTTATCAACATATTTCGACATATTTCCTATTTTTCTATAGTTTTAATATGTTTATAGTAGTTTTACCATAACCCAAGTAGTAAAAAAGACAGTCGTCAAGCCGGACAACTGCCTCTTTTGGCATATGATATATTTATTATGAACAATCTTGCAAATATGACTCTGCTTTTTTTATATATTTCGAATGGAAAACGTTCTTTCATAAGGAGTATAGTCATTTAAATAGAGAGTAAAGCCGGTAGTGTTGATTTCCTCCCCTGAGTAATGACCGCCGAACTCATGTATACCGTAACCCGGTCCGATGAGAAGCTTCTGATCTTCGTGAATCAGATTTACAAAACCGTCCCTGAGAACCATCTCTCCTGCTTTTTCCGCTCTCATGTGGAAGTGCTCATTTTCCAGAACACTGCCTGCCGGAATACAAATTTCCACACGAAGAGGCGCTTTATCAAGTCCTTCTGCCTTAACAGTTACTTCCATACCGTCAGTTAATTCTTTCAGTGTAACTGTCATACGAATTTCACTGCTGTTTAATATCTCACGTTTCTTATGATCCATCTTCCACCAGTCAGTTGTATCCTGCTTTTCCTTAAAGGGAAGATAATACCAGCCTTTGGCTACAGAGGTCAGAACACAGACCCCGTCTTTTTCTTCAATGGTCTGGGGAACGAAATTACGGATATCACAGTAGCTTTCGCCTATTTTTAAATATACCAGAGTTTCTTTAAATTTCAAGAACAAAAATGCACTTTTTCCCTTGAGAATGCTGTAGCCGTAATTGGAAGTCTTTCCTCTGATTACGCCTGCTTCCTCAAAATGCTTGTGGTAGGTATCCAGAAAGCCGTAGCCCTTAAACTCATACTGTTCCATAAAATCATGAAGCATGATTATATGCAGACATTCCGGTGCCATATCACCCCGCTCCATATTGTCTTTGATGATTTTATGAGCGGCACGGTCAAAGATTTCTTCTCCCGTTTTTGCAGCCATATATAAATACTGATAGAAATACTTGTCCGGATAATCAGCTTTGCCCTGATCCTGCCTTGTTGAGTTCTGTGTGAAAATGGTATCATCCGGATCAATGTAAAAGAGCATCATTTTTAAATTTCGCTCTACATAACCAAGGTATTTTTCATCGTCGGTTTCTTCATACATTGCCATCATGGCATTGTTAACCACTGCATTGTAATTGCCGGTGGAACGTTCTGCGTACTCCCCTTCCTCATTTCCGTCAATTCCTTCTGCCAGATACTGGTCAGCCCGGGCAAGAAGCTGAGCCGCAAATTCAGGATTGTCTTCTTTTACAAGATTAGCACCCTGCATCAGAGCTGCAGTAATGCCCCAGCGGTGGTTTGGAGTGTGGAAACCACCAGTTAAAAGAGCGTTTAAGGATTCTTCCAGTATAAAGCGGTAACCATCTTTCAGTTTGTCCAGTTCGCCTTCTCCGGTATATTTTAAAAACAGACGGTAAGTTGCGATAAGACGCTTAAAGCAAAAAGAGGTGTCTGGCGCAGATTTAAAATTGCAGGATGGATAATCAAAGCTTCCATCTTCTCTCTGGCAGTTTGCGATAAAGGTTACAGCTGCCTCCATGGCACGAAGTAGCGCAGCGTCCTTATAGTATCTGCTCTCAGAATTTAAATAAACCGAAGCAGCATCTGCCATCACATAGATGGTTGGCTTTACCTCTAAAATGGCACGTTTCATTCCACCATAAAAAGGATCCTTCTCATTGGTGACCTGAGTGCTTAAAAAATGATCCACCCGCTTCTCTGCGGAACGTATCAGATGTCCCATATATCGTTTCATAATTATTGTCCTCTTTTCTTCTAGTCTAATAAAGCAGCTCCGATAAGCCCTGCATCATTGTCCAATACAGCTGGAACGATTCTTGTCCTGCGTTTTGAGGTTCTTGCATAGTCGCCCTGATCAATCACCTTTTTCAATGGTTCTAACAGCAAATCGCCGGCTTTGCTAATGCCTCCGCCGATGCAGATTAACTCCGGCTGGAATATATTGATTAAATCCAGCAGACCAGCCGCCAGATATTCAATGTACCGGTCAAATACCTTAAGCGCCGTTCCATCCTGTCTTCTGACACCGTCAAAAAGTGTCTTGCCTTCCACGCGCTCAATCTCCCCGCCGCAAAGTTCCCAGAGGATGGATTGTGTGTTTTCAAGCATCGCCTCTTTTGTCTGTGAGATCAGGGCAGTTGCGGACGCATAGGCCTCGAAGCATCCTTTTCTTCCGCAATTGCAGGGAATTCCGTTCCGGTCTATGGTAAAATGCCCAAATTCTCCTGCTGCATAGTTAATTCCCTCAAAGAGCTTTCCGTTAAGAATGATTCCGCCGCCTACACCGGTTCCCAGAGTGACCGCCAGCATGGAGTTCACACCTTTTCCGCTTCCTGCTATATATTCTCCCCAGGCAGCCGCATTGGCATCATTATCAAAACGAATTTTTTTACCAGGAAGAGCCTTCTCCATCATGGAAACCACTGGCTCATCATAAAATCCCAGATTATTGGCATATTCCACCATGCCGGTCTCCTTGTTGGCTGTACCTGGCACTCCAAGTCCCACCGCTTCAATCTCTTCCCAGGCAATATTGCCTTCCTCCGCCGCCTTCTTAGCCAGGTCCGCCATATCCTGAACAATTTCCCCTGCACTTCTTCCGCTTTTGGTTGGTACAGACAGGCGGGTAAAAAGTGTTCCGTCTTCTCCTACCAGACCTGCGGCTATATTGGTTCCGCCTAAGTCTATTCCGATATAATACTTCATTTTCTATCCGCTCCCTTCCGCGCACAACTGCCGGAGCGCAACAACGCCCCGGCATTCTCTTCTTTACTGCACTCTCCGTTTATGAAGAAACCAGGACTCCAACTGCTTCATATTTGCATTTACCACCAGTTCTTCCGGAAAGTCCAGACTGTTTAACAAGGATAGCGCTTCTTCAAACACTCCCACACTGCGACAAAAATGTGCATCAGAGCTGACTATCACGGGAACGCTGTATTTCATACATAATCTGGCAATGGTCCGGCAATTATCTGCAGAACTTTTCCTGACATGAAAGGTTCCTTCATTAATTTCTACCACCTTGCCATTTTTTCCAAACTCCGGTATCACCCGTTCATAATCATATTCATAACATGCAGTCCCGCTGTGACCAATAATATCCACCAACGGATTTTCAGCCGAATGAAGATACGCTCTTGTATGATCCTCTACGCTTCCCGGTGGTATCACATCATCATGAAAAGAAGCTATGGTATAGTCCAGACGGTTTATTATGGTATCAGAGCTTAAATCAATTTCACCTTCAAAGTTAGTAAAATTCAGTTCCGCACCACGATATACGCGGATACCGTCTACCCATTCTGGTATCACCCTGAGATTTCTAAAATGACCCCAGGAGCCCCATCAGGGTGAGCCGGACAGTGGTTGCTGATTCCTACAGCTATTAAACCGGCATCTTTTGCTGCCGTTATGATTTCATAAACGGTACTGTAAGCATGCCTGCTTATATCTGTATGAGTGTGTAAATCCGCAGCAAGATGCTTTATCATAAAATTCTCACTTTACTTTTTCTCATTTTTCTTACCC
>SVDT01000247.1 GCA_015057775.1 Paenibacillaceae bacterium
ATTCTTCAGATGCCTTCCCCGCTTTTTTGTTTATGTACATCTTGTATTCTTTATAAACTGACCAAACCACCACACCGATTGCCACAAAAAAGAATGCGTCAAAAATCGGTCTCTGGAAAAACGCTCCAAATGATTTGTACTGCATGATTCCTCTTCGGAGATATGTCTCCAGCATTTTTCCTATAAGGAAGCATAATACAAACGGTGTAGTTGGCAGTCTGAACTTATGATATAAGTATCCCACCAGTCCAAATAACAGTATGGACTGTACGTCGAAAATCCGGTTGTTGGTGGCATAAGCGCCCACGCAGCACAAAACCAGGATCAGAGGCATCAGGATGTGTTTCGGTATTTTTAAAAGCTGTACAAATGCTTTGATTCCAAAAAATTCAATTAACAGCATCATAGTAATACAGATCATACAGGCTGCAAAAATTCCATATACTACATCTGCATTTTTAACAAAGAGAAGGGGACCTGCCGATAAGCCGTGAATCAAAAATCCTCCAAGCATCATAGCCGTTACACCGTCCCCTGGTATTCCAAGAACCAGAAGCGGAATCATTGCTCCTCCGATGGTGGCGTTGTTAGCTGTTTCCGTGGCCACAATTCCATCAGGGCAGCCCTTTCCAAATTCTTCCGGATGTTTTGACATGTTTTTGGCAGTTACGTAGGCAAGCATTCCTGAAGTACTTCCACCGATTCCGGGTAAGATACCGATTCCGGTTCCGATAAGAGCAGAACGAATGGCATTTGGAATCTGATAAACAAATTCCTTCCAGGTAAAACCGAACCCTTTAATTGGTTTCATTTTGATCACATCCATCTTCCCATGTCCCATGGATTCCGCTGTTATAAGAATCTCTGAAATGGCGAAAATACCAATTAACGTGGGAAGTGTATCATATCCTGCCATCAATGAGCTGGATCCAAATGTAAAACGGGCTGTTCCGTCAATTGGAGCCATACCCACCAGGGAGAATATCAGTCCCAGCATACCCGCCAGGACACCTTTTAACATGGAACCGGACGCCAGTACTGCAACCATGGTTAATGCAAAAAAGGAAATTCCAAAGTTCTCAGCCGGAGTAAACTTAAGTGCAACATTAGCAAGTAACGGAGCACAAAACGTTAAAATAATAAAGGAAAAAATAGATCCTAAAAAGGAAAATACGATTCCATATCCTAGCGCTTTACCAGCGTCTCCATTTTTTGCCATTGGATAACCGTCAAAACAGGTTGCTATGGAAGATGCCGTACCCGGCATATTAAGAAGAATTGCAGAGATCAGACCACCTGAAATACCTCCGATGTAAACAGCAACCAGTACATTCATCCCCATAGATGGGGACATACTGAACGTAAGCGGCAAAAACAATGCTACTGCCATAGAAGCTGACAAACCTGGTATGGAACCAAATATAATTCCAACAACCACTCCTGCTGCCATAAGCAGAAGAGAAGACGGAGTAAAAATTCTTACATAAGCGTTACCTAACGAAATTAATGCATTCATAGCTTCTCCTCCTATAAATTAATGGTAAATATACCAGCAGGCAATATGATCTTAAATCCATACCGGAACAGAAAAAATACAACAAAGGTAAATATGACAGAAGTTACTGCCAGCTGTATGATATCCTTTTTCGTTTTTTTCTCATCGGGAGCCAGAACATACATCTGAAATGGCAAATAAAGAATTGTTGTTACAATAAAGCCAACGGGCTGAAGTAAGTAAACATAGACCAGGATCAGCATAAAGCTGGTAAGCATACGTTTGTAATCCAGATCTTCCTTTTCCATTTTTTCTGCTTCTGCCGTTCTCATTTTTAAATTTTTCAAATTTAAGAATGCCAGGGCTGCCGCCAGAACAAAGGTCACGATACCGATGCACATTGGCATGAAATCCGGACCGATATCCATAATTGTTGATTTTGGCAGCATCTTTGCCATTATCATCATTCCGGCGGATAAAATCATAAAAAATCCGCCGACAATCATATCCCCATATTTTTTAATAAACATTGACTGGCCTCCTCCTTTTATCTTACCAGTGCCGGCTTTTTACAGTCATATTTCCAGCCTGGTATTAAATACTGCATTGCAAGAGCATCGTCTCTGTCATGAGAGGTAAGGCTGTTATATAATGCATTGGCCTCCATAACCCGCTCCATATTAATGGTTACTCCAAGCCCGGGTCTGTCAGGTACCTCCAAATACCCGTTTTTAATAGACGGAGTATCGTTTAACAGATTCTGACCATCCTGCCAGATCCAGTGAGTGTCAAGTGCAGTTGGATTTCCCGGTGCTGCAGCTGCCACGTGGGCAAACGCGGTCAGGGTAATATCAAAATGATTGTTGGAATGACTCCCCCATGTCAGACCCCAGTCATTTAAAATCTGTGCCATTCTCACACTTCCTTCGAATCCCCAGAAATGAGGATCTGCCAGAACAATATCCACCGCTTTTAATGTTGCGGAATGATAAAACTGTCTCCAGTCTGTGGCAATCATGTTGGTTGCTACCGGCAGATTAACGGCATTTTTAAATTCTGCCATGATTTCTCTGCTGGAAAAACCGGATTCCGGACCGCAGGGATCTTCGATGTAAGATAAAATTCCCTCCATTGGCTTACAAAGGTCAATTGCCTCCTTTAAACTCCAGGCCCCGTTGGGATCTATATTGATACGGCCATTGGGAAATGCCTTCTTCAGTGCCCCAACCGCTTCCATCTCTTCGGAACCGGAAAGCACACCACCTTTTAATTTAAAGTTGTTAAATCCATATTTTTCATGAAGAACCTCCGCCTGTTCTACAATACGTTCCGGCGTAAGCATCTCCATGCGGCGAAGGCGAAACCAGGGATCCTCACTGCTGTTCTCATTCAGATACCCAAGCTTAAGGGCTTTTTCCTTTTCGCTGACGTAGAATAAATATCCCAGTGTTTCTACCTGATTTCTCTGCTTTCCCTCTCCTAACAGTTCACACATGGGAAGCCCTAAGTGCTGTCCCAGAAGATCAAGGAGTGCGCATTCTATTGCCCATTCTGCTTTCACAACAAATTTCAGTTTGCTGATATCAAGGGTCTGTATTCCCTCTCCATCATCTCCTTCTGCTCTCGTTCCCGCTCTATGGATTGAATTTAAAATTCCACGGTATTTTCCAATCTGCTGTCCTACCACCAGAGGAGTACAGCTTCTTAATGCTTCACAGGTGTAATCCCCTCCATGTATCTCGCCGATTCCGGTATTCCCCGCACTATCCTTTAAAATCACCAGATTTCTGGTAAACCACGGTGCATGAGCTCCGCTTAATGTCATAAGCATGCTGTCATAACCAGCAACTGGAATGACCTGCATTTCTGTTACCACCGGCGTTCCTGAGTGCTTCATATGTTTTATTTCCTTTCTTTGGTCAAATTGCACATTTTTTTATTTGTCAATTCTTGTTTTCACATGCATTATACCAACGAATTTTCCATAAATCCAATAATTAATACCGATTGCAGCAATAAGAAATGTTAATAATCCTTAAAATCAACGAACAAGACAGGGTTTTTTTGGATTAAATTTCCATCCTGGGATCAAATACTGCATACCCATGGCATCATCCCTGCCGCCCAGGCAGTAATCCAGATACAGCTGGTGAGCCTTTTTAATCTGATCCAGATCTGCCTCTATACCAAGTCCAGGCTTCTTTGGAACTTCCACACAGCCGTTTACGATTTGAAGGGGTTCTTTCGTCAGGCGCTCGATTCCCTCCTGCCAGATCCAGTGGGTATCTAGTGCATTGTACTCTCCTGGTACAGCAGCACCTACCTGGGTAAACATGGCAAGTGATATGTCAAAATGGTTGTTGGAATGAGAACCCCATGTATATCCAAAATCATGGCACATCTGTGCTACACGGACAGATCCGTTCATCGTCCAGAAATGGGGATCAGCCAGTATGATGTCCACAGCCTGGGATTCCAGGGAATGACCTACCTCTCTCCAATCGGTTGCAATCATATTAGTAGCCGTTGGAAAACCGGTACGACGGCGGAATTCGCTGACAATCTCTCTTCCGGAATAAACACCTTCTGCTCCGCAGGGATCTTCGCAGTACGTTAAAATCCCCTGCATTCCTTTGACATATTCCACAGCCTCTTCAAGAAGCCAGCCACCGTTAGGATCTAAATCAATCCGTGCATCAGGAAATGCTTTCTTTAATTCCCGGATTACATCCATCTCTTCATTTCCGGGAAGCACGCCGCCTTTCAGCTTAAAGTCCTGGAATCCGTATTTTTCTCTTGTAGCTTTTGCGAATGCCACGATCTGCTCCGCAGTAAGAGCTTCCTCGTGACGAATCCGGTACCAGTCACAGTCTGCATCTGGTTCAGAATCGTAGGGTAGATCTGTTTTGTTTCTGTCTCCCACAAAGAATAGATAACCCAGCATACGTACACTGTCTCTCTGTTTTCCTTCGCCTAACAGTTCACATACAGGAACCTCTAAATATTTTCCCAGAAGATCCAGACAGGGGGCTTCAATGGCGGTTATCACATGTACTCCTGTACGTAAATCAAACGTCTGGTTCCCTCTGACATCTGTTTCTCCTTTGGAATCCAGATATTCCTTCACCTTTAAAAGAGTGCTTTTGTATTCACTGATTTTAGTACCAGTTACAAGGGGAACGCACTCTAAAAGTGCATCGGTGATCTTTTTTCCTCCAGGTACTTCTCCTACTCCCATTTCGCCGTTATTCGCATAAAGGATGACAATATTTCTTGTAAAAAACGGTGCATGAGCTCCGCTTAAATTTAATTCCATGCAATCTTTTCCTGCTACTGGATACACTTCCATTTTAGTAATCACTGGTGTCATGTTTAATCTCCTTTACCAAAAGCCATCATAGGCTTACATATTCTGATTATAACTTTCTTTTGTTTCTCATTCTATTGACAGACGCAACAAGCATTTTGTCTTTTTTTGTCATCTTTCTTATTCTTTCAAATAATGAAATGGGGATTGCAATTATTTGCAATCCCCTGCTTTTATATGTCATAGCTGTTTCCAATCCCGTAACGTTTCATCTTCCTCCACAGAGTGGTGGTACTGATCTTCATTGCTTTTGCCACCTCAGTTCTTCTTCCGTTAAAACGTTCCATCAGCATCTCAATACGGAGTGCTTCCGGATTCTGGTTTTTTACGATCTGCCCGCTTCCATTGTCTTCACTGGTAATTGGATAGAGCTGCTGTAACAGATTCTGTACCATCCCCTCTTCCACTTTTCTTCTATGGGCAGTGAGAACCAGCCGCTCGCAGAAGCTCTCCAGCTGCAACAGATTTCCTTCCCAGAAATGCTCTTCCATTACACCCAGGGCAGCCTCACTGATTTCCACATATCTGGAATAGGCAGTATTGTATTTTTCAAGAAATATGCCGGTAAAACGGCGGATTTCTTCCGGCTCCTTCCTGATCGGGGGAAGGGAAATCTCTAAAGCAGAAAGATAGAAATATAAATCCTCCCGGAACTTACCTTGTTTTACAAGTACTGCCAGCTCTTTTCCGGCGCATGCAATAAGTCGTACCGGCAGAACACGCTTTACCATAGAATCACGGTCCCAGAAAAGCCTGTCGCGAACGGCTTTAAAAAGCAGGTACTGACATTCCAGAGACAACCGGTCCACCTCTTCTAAAAATACGGTTCCAAAAGCCGCGGCTTCCAGAGCACTGACCGGCTTTTTCCTGTTTTCCTCTCCAAAACCGAACAGAACCTGTTTCTGTTCCTCCGGCGAAAGTGTGCTGCAGTTGATATGAATAAACGGTCCTCCTTTTTGAGGGCTGTTATTGTGAATTGCTTCGGCAAAGATTTCTTTTTCCGTGCCAGTCTCTCCGTATATAAAAACCGGGTTTTTAGAAATTCCATACGCTCTTGCCAGCTTAATGCACCGTTTTATCTCCACGGACTCTCTGAGGATATGATGATAATTATGAACTGCA
>SVDT01000248.1 GCA_015057775.1 Paenibacillaceae bacterium
GGCATATATGCTTCGTATCCTTCCGCTTTCATCTGCTCTTTTGGAATAAATCTTAAAGCTGCACTGTTGATGCAATAGCGCAGTCCACCCATCTCTTTTGGACCATCTGTAAAAACATGACCAAGATGGGCATCCCCTAATGTGCTTCGCACTTCTGTGCGGTGTCTGCCAAGAGTGTTATCATCAAGCTCCTGCAGCAGATCCTGTGTCAGCGGCCTGGAAAAGCTTGGCCAGCCGCAGCCGGATTCAAATTTATCACAGGATAAGAAAAGAGGCTCTCCGGTTGTCACATCCACATAGATTCCCTCTCTGAATTCATCAAAGTATTCATTCTGAAAAGGAGCTTCTGTTGCATTGTTCTGGGTGACCTGATACTGAGTTGTAGTAAGTTCATTTTTAAGTTCATCCTGGGATTTCGGCGGAAATTTTTTGCTTTTATCCACTGCCAGCTTTGCCTTTTCAAATTTATCCCCGGATATATGGCAGTAGCCCTGGGGATTCTTATTCAGATACTTCTGGTGATACTCTTCTGCTCTGTAGTAGTTGGTAAGAGGCAGCCGCTCAATTGCAATCTTCTCTTTGTAATTCCTTTGAAGTTCTTCCACTGATTTTTCAATTACCGGCTTATCCCCTTCGTTGGTATAATAAATGCCGGTTCTGTACTGTGTACCGGTATCACCACCCTGACGGTTTACACTGACTGGATTGATGACATCGTAATAGAGGTTGAGAATATAGGGAAGACCTATGACTGTATCCTCGTATTCCACTTTAACGGTTTCCGCATGACCGGTATTGTTATGACATACCTCCTCGTAAGTGGGATTTTTCGTTGTTCCGTTGGCGTATCCCACTTCTGTACTTAAAATTCCAGGAATATTTTCCAGATATTTTTCTGTTCCCCAAAAACAGCCGCCTGCTAAATAGATCTCTTTTTTCATAGTATCACCTTTCTTCTTTCATAGAATCAAATAAATGATATTGCTTCATCAGTTCCAGACAGGACTGAAGAATCTGTGCCGTCATCCCCCAGATCACCCAGTTCTCATACCGGTAAAACAAAATATCCCTGGTTCCCTTCGTCCATGAATACTGATTGCCTCCTGGAATCCATTCATAGGGAAAATCTTCAGGAGGCTCCGTAATCAGCATGCTTTCGTATGTTTCCGGTGTTATGCTTTTTAAATAATCAAGAGGCACCTTTATGATTTCTTCCACTTCATCGGTGCTGAAGGTATCATTATAATCTCTAAGTTCACCAATATAGGAGTGAATAATCAGCCGGAAGGGAGAAATATAGATATCTCCAGGCCCAAGCACCTTAATCTGCCTGGAAGTGATGTTTAACTCCTCCATGGTTTCCCTGACTGCACATTTTTTCAATGTCTCTCCCGGCTCCAGCTTCCCTCCTGGAAAGCAAATCTCCCCGGGCTGATGCTTTAAGTTGCTGGAGCGTTTTTCAAACAAAAGATACTTTTCTCCATCAATTGTCAGAACGGGGATTAAAACCGCATACTTCCTGTATTTTTCTTCCTCAACCATTCCGGGTTTTCTGCGGGAAAATGTCTGCCTGTCCAAAACGCCACCTCCTTTTTGCTATGAGCAATTATAGCATTTTTTTTTGCGTCTCACAATATGAGGAATGGATATGGACGAATAGTTCTTATCCAGTAAGCATAGAATGCAGTAATTTAAAATAATGGAGCAACCCTTATGATCTCGAAAGAATCCTATATACAATGCTCACTCCAGTACCATCTATTCTGGATCCGCATATTAAAAGAGCACGCCATATTTATTGAGGCTACTATGCCCCCGCCTGGAAAAGAATATGCAGACCAGGCAGATACATACAAACAGCAATACGACCAGCTGTTAGAAGTAGCCATTAAGCTGTCAAACGGAGTCATCCCTTTAAGTGTTCTTGAATCCGGCCAGTTTTATACCCAGTATACGGAAGAAGCAGAGAGACTTGCACAGCTTAACACCGGAATCACAATCAATTCCCAGCTGACCCGCATGGCTTATGACATTGTCCCCTGCACCGCTGACTATACCGCAACCAATAAAAACGAACAGGGTGTATTCATGTTGAACCAGAATCTTTTAAACCTGACCACTTCCTTCGTCCAGTTTCAGGCAGATCTCTTAAACAAACGTGTATCCTGCGGTCTTTTCACCATGATGTATACAGCAGACATCTTACATATTCTCATGGAAGCCAAACGTTACCTTGAAATTCTCAAACGGCTTCAAAACCGGGATGATTCACTCCTGTCTGATTATAAATCTTTCTGGTCACAGAATATGGCTGATCATGCAAAGGTAATGCGGGGACAGTTAGATCCTACGGAAACGTCATATTTTAACGCTGCCAACCAGTTTGCCAATACCTTTGATCTGCTCAGCACAGCCGAAATGAATCCGGATACCTTCCCTTCTGACCGTGAAATTCTTTCCGATGCCATTGCAATCAGTGATTTTAAGTCAGATACCACGAACGGACTGATTACCTGCAAAATTCAGGCAATCATGCTTGCACTTTATACCGATCACCTTCTGAGGGAGGCAAATCATTTTATCTATCTGATGTATGCAGGAAGCTGAGTAAAACCATAAAAATGCGCCTTGGTCTAAGGCGCATTTTTATGGTTCTTCAGGCTTTCTTTGCTGATGGAAAATATTTCTCCGCAATTTTTTCTGCAGTCCTTACAGCAAGAGCCTGGGTGGTAAGGGTGGGATTTGGACCGCCCAGTCCGTTGCATAGTACACTGTTATCTGCTATAAACAGCCTCTTTACCTGGAATGCTTCGCAATTTGTATCTGTAACAAACCCAATCCTCATGGTGCTCATAATATGAGCGCACACATCTGGGGGCCAGTTAGCCCGGCTGACGGTCTTCGCTCCTGCTTTCTTTAACAGTTCCGCCGCAAGTCCCACAAGCTGATCTCTTCTCTCTCTGTCAGCATCACTGATCTCATAGCTGATCACCGGTATATAGCCATTTTCATCCTTGCGCTCCGGATCCAGTGTGACCCCGTTTTTCTGACTTACATCGTCATCGGAAAACACTACAATACTAAGAGTTTTGTTATAATTTCGCATAAATTGTTTTAAAAGTTCTCCTGCAATAATGCCTTCTCTGTCCCAGGGTTCTTCTTCCCTGGTCTGATTCTGGAAATAGTACCCCTTCTGGCTTGTTCCGTATATCATGGTGGAATTGATACCGGGACTGGTTCCAAAGGGTTCAAAAGCTCCAAGTCCGGGATAATCCATTCTGGCAGCCGAATTCTGTCCTACATAAGGCTTTACTTCAGACATTCCCAGAATATTTATCAAATCCTCTTCTTCAAAAATTCCAGATACACAGTCAATCATATGAGTGGTCAGTCCTTTTCCCACCCATTCATTTTCAGGAAGGCCGGAATTTAACCAAAGTCTGGGGGATTCGATGGAACCGGCAGACAAAACAATCACTTTGGCCTTAAACTCCCTGGTTTCTCCAGTCCATGTATTTCTAACCGTTACGCTGTTGGCAAACAAGCCTTCTTCTTCATTTTGGCCGGTGTGAATAGCAGTCACAAATGAATTTGGCATAATGTCTACATTTCCCGTCGCCAACGCATAGGGGATATAGCTGACAAGGGTGGAACGCTTTGCCACACTTTCCACATTTGGCCCAATGCAGCAGCCGTTAACACAGTGGCCGCGAAGAGTACAGCCCACCGCCTGATTGTTTTCCAGATCGAAATCCGGATTATTTAGCATGGGATTAATACCAAGAATTCCATTGGGCTGAAGGCGAAATCCGGGTTTGGTTAAATTTATTTCATTGGTATAGGCAAATCCCATCTTTCTGGCACCGTAGAGAAAAAGATCTTCCTTTGACGTTGCTGTGGCTTCACGGACTGGAAGAGTCTGCTCCACCTCTTCATAATAGGGAATCATTTCCTCATAACTGATTGGCCAGTCACGTTCAAATGCAGCAGGGTAAGCACGAGGGCAGTTGGCAAAATACAAAAGTGTGGTTCCTCCCACTCCTGCACTCTGCCAGACAAAACCGCCCTTCTCCATGATTCTGCGCCACGGACTTGTATTCCTGTCCGCTGGTCCCCATCTGAATTTTCCTGTAATGAGATCATTCATGTCATCCTCTAAATCAGTAAAGTTAGTTTTAAGCAGCTGTATATCCAGATCTTCGTTGCTTGAACTTTCCTGTGCACCTGCACTGGTGTTGGGCTCCGGCCACTTCCGGTTGCCATACCAGGGTCCGGCCTCAAGAATCAGCACCTTTAATCCCTTTTCCCCCAGCTCTTTTGCTGCAACCGCGCCTCCGCCACCTGCACCTATCACAATTACATCCGCATCAAATCCGTTATCCATACGCACCTCCAGTCAATATTGATTCCTCACTTTTTCTGTGCAAAATTAAATGCTCCTGCTATCCGGTATCCCTTAGAGGGTCCCGGATACCCCACCTGTTCCCATCCGATTGGCCGATATTCCAGCATTCGTTTATCCGGAGACATAAATCTTGTGGATCCGTATCCGGACCACTCAGAATAATATCCCATCATAGTAAGCCGGTTTAATGCCGACATGACTGGAACGATGTCTTCCTGTTTCATGGTAAGGCCTGCAGGGATATAAATGATGCCACCAGGGCTGCTGACCCGGTCAACAATTTTCAGCCTGTCTTCCTGAGATAATTTAGAGAAATAAAGCCCTCCTGAATCTTTTGGCACATCCGGGTCCTCTCCCTTTTCCATCAGATACTGTTTTGCTGCCATATTTAATAGTTCCGCTGCAGCGACTGCAAACGGCGTAGGATAGCTGTCAAGAGACATGATTAAATACTCCGCCGTATAGGATTCCACTGCTCCGTAAAACTGAATCCTTCCATATAGCTCCGCCAGATCCGGTGAATGGGGCACCATGGCATCTGCATAGGCTTTCATTGTATTAACCACATAATCGTAAACTGAATTCTCATCCCATAATCCATCTTTTAAAACATCACTGTTTTCAGCCAATGTTCCACCTGATTCCTTCCAAAATGCATGTTCATAAAATACTATGAATACCTTTGAAAAAGTATCACATATCCTTTCATCCTTTTTGGTACAAAAAAACCGGCCTATGCCGGTTTTTTATTAGCCTGGAGCTTATTAGCAGTATTACAGCTTTAGCCACAGAGCGGGACGAACGCCGCCTCTGCATTCGCCATCGCTTAAATTTCCAATTAATATATTGTTGCCCTGAATCCCTATATTACCATCACCATGGATATATACTGCCTTAACACCAACACGGCCTGGAGAACGCAGCCACCACCAGTCACTGCCCTTTTCCCCCTCACGTCTGGCAATTCTCCTACTGTTGTTCTTATCTTTTCGTTCAAACCAATACCTTTGGTTTCTTCCAGGATTATAAAGCTTTAAGCTGCTGTCGCCGAAATACCGGCACGCTGCTTCTTCCATGCTTAATAAAAAGATGGTATCCTGAGTATCGTCTCCGCCTTTGCAGCCATACCACTCATTATCAGGATTTTTATTTAGGACAGGAATCATCCTTGATTGTTCATCCACACTGAATCTGTCATGGAATTCCCCATTTAAATACGCTCTTATTGCGCAGTCAGCCCATGTTGTCTCTTTATAAACATTATGGTAAGGACGTCGTTCTATGATGTATTCGGTTATAATCAAAGCCCTGTCTTCCAGTAGTTCCAGTACCCGCCATTGGTAGTTCCCAAAGGAAATTTTATCTCCAGTCTGCATGTTACCCCCTGTACAAATCTTATTTGCATAATTTTGCAATCTTTATCTGCATTGTAACATGACATATTTTAAAAGGCAATCATCCTGCTTTTGCTGTCTTTTTCTGTGAGACAAAAATACTGGCTATAATGATTGCAACACCTACAAGCTGAATGGGGCTGATGCTTTGCCCCAACACCACATAGCCTAA
>SVDT01000249.1 GCA_015057775.1 Paenibacillaceae bacterium
TACTTTGACACTCATGTAATCAGACAGGGCATTTACCACGGAAGAACCTACGCCGTGAAGCCCTCCACTGGTTTTGTATGCATCGTTGTCAAATTTACCTCCCGCATGTAGAGTAGATAAAACCACTCGTTCCGCTGAAACACCTTTCTTGTGCATCTCAACCGGAATACCGCGGCCAGAGTCTTTGACTGTACAGGACCCATCGGCCTCCAGTGTCACCCAGATCTGATTACAGAAACCTGCCAGGTGCTCGTCCACTGCGTTATCAACAATTTCATAAATCAGATGATTCAGTCCCTTTGTCCCAACACTTCCTATATACATTCCCGGACGTTTCCGTACCGCCTCAAGGCCTTCCAGCACGGTAATACTGTCCGCGTTATACTGCGTTTTCGCCATGTTACTCCTCCACATCTTGTATTATCAAATCCCATTATACAATGGTTTTTCCATTTTTGGCAAGTTTATGGGGGATTTTTTACCAATTTTCAGAAAAACCTATTGTAATAATAAAGTCTATTGTGGTATAATACGGAATGTGTCAAACAACAGCATGCAGATATAGTTCATTGGTAGAACATCAGCTTCCCAAGCTGAGGAGGCGGGTCCGATTCCCGTTATCTGCTTAAAACCTTTTATTTACAAGGAAAAAGAGGACTTCTGGAATGATCTGGATTGCCCTCTTTTTTTCTGTTTGACACCACTTTGACACCACTTTGATTTTTTTACAGTATATTTTCTATTTTTTTCATCTCCTCCGCCTTTATATCTGGCAGTACATGTGAGTACAAATCTGCAGTCATAGCCAGACTACTATGCCCTAATATTACCTGCATAACCTTTAACGGGATTCCTTGCTCTAATCCCCTTGTCGCGAACGTGTGACGTAAGGTATGGGGTGTCACCGGGTCAAACTCTGTCCCTTCTTTCCTTATTGCATTGACTATCTTCTTCATATCAACACGGATTCCAGTATCCCAAAAGGCTCCACCGTCTTCGTAAGTCAAGATCATATTTTTCAGGTTATCTTCTTTCCACTTATCGCCCAATTTCAACCGATTTTCAAGCTGCCTATGCCTGAGTTTTTTCAGAAGTTCTTCTATATTATTAAGCATTGGTATATCCCTCCGACTGCTCTCAGTCTTTGGGCTATCCTTATACCGGCCTGATCCGTCACGAAGATAGACCAGAGGGGCTATACTATTATTTTATTCAAACAACTTAGACACAGATTTTGAAATATATAATCACCCATATTTGTCTTACGATAATATGTTTTTAGATTATTGCTTAAAAAACAATAATGTAAGGGAGTTCTTTACAAATTACACTAATTATTTTGAGCTACAAAATAAATTCAGGCAAGCTACTGAGATATGTTTAACCGATAATGCTACAAAGATGCTGGGATTATCACCGTTAGATAAATTTTATTGCTATGAGATTTTGAACAACACTCCCTTGCATGTCCCTTTAAAAACTTCTCTTGTTTTCTTACAAGACTACAAATATGATTAAGGTCGCCAGAGAAGTTAGTTGCCTTTGTAAAGGTTGCCTTTGTAAAGGAACGTGGCGGAGGCAGAATGGTGCTTGGAACTGAATGTAATTGTGCACACGATTTTCTATTTTATGAGTTTTTCAAGTTAATGGAAAACAATATAAATCTTTCTATATGTCAAAATTGTGGTCGATTTTTTTAAGCAAAGGGGAAATACAAAACCATCTATTGTGAAAGAATTGCTCCGGGAGATACAAAAACATGTAAGGAAGTGGGGGCAAAAAGACTAAGAAATGAAAAAGAAGCTTCCAATCCTATATTGAATGAATATAGAAAGGCTTACAAAAGAATGTATGCCCGTGTTTTAAATCATAATATGTCCAAAAATGATTTTCGTTTATGGACATATGAAGCATCTACACAACGTGATTCTTTTTATGCAAAATATAATTCCGAACCATCAGAAAACCTACTTAGGGAATTTAAAAATTTCCTAGGTAATAAATAGATTAATTCAAATATCGCCGCACATCGATTCAGCTCAATACAACACCACCTTTCTTTGCATTTAATAAATTAAAAGCGTAGGAACAGGAGAATCCAAAACTTGAATATCCTATTCCTACGCCTTGATATGGCTTCCAGGCTGCGATCTGGGGTGCTCGTTCATATTTTGTTGACTTATAGATATTATACCAGAAGGGGATGGGGTATGTAAGCGGAAAGCCCTGTTTTATGGGGTTTAACAGCATTTTAATAGTCTATTATTGTAACTGTTCTCATAGCTTGCCTAAGATAAATCCATTGCTTATTCACTAGTTTCTATCTTCTAAAATATCCTCAATACAGAAAAGAATATAATCATCTATGTTCTTGTATTCACTGGGTATAGCTAAATAGCAACCTACTACACAGAAAATAAATAATAATATGTAACCTATAATTGCTCTATTATATTGATTTAAATCAAAGTTAGAAATAATCCCTAAATATATAGCTATACAACTTAAGATTATTGGCATTACAGTATTTATCCCTAATTTTGTTTTAGTTTCTTTCTCAACTTTTAACTTTAATCTTATAGGCTGTAGTTCGCTTTTATGCTCTTGAAATAAAAATTTTAGAGTATCATACTTCACCTGCTCGTTGTCCCAATATACTTTACACACTTCACGAGCAACATAAAGAAATTTCCAATTACTAATTCTATAATCTTTTATGCAACAATACATTGGAGTACCTACTAAAAGTAAAAGAAATATACCTGCAAATATAAGTCCTAAAATATTTTGTCCTTCTCCACTAAGCCACAAAGCTATACTACATAATACGAAATAGAATCGTGTCAAAATTATTACTCTTTTATTGTACTGTTGCTTAATATCATCTAATACTTTTTTCATTCAAACCTCCAACAATTTTCTACAATCATATACCATAATTGCCCGAAAGGAAAGCACCTAGTTTCCCAGGTGCTCCCTCTCACTCCTTTACTTTAATATATGCCTTTTTAAACTAACCTTCCTGGTTCTTGTAATCTTTACTGATAAATCACTATTTTATATCCTTACATCTCGAAGTAACAGTTTAAATTGATATACTTCATTCCAAGTCCGCCTTTAAGAATGAACTTATTCTCAATATATATGTAATGAAAGATAACTAGATATCCCCAAAATCCTATTAATAGAACAAGATAAATTATAATAAAGGTAAAGAGGACCTCCTTAATATTCTGGATTGTCCTCTTTTTTGTTTCTATTGTCCATTTCTGGAATATTAGAAAAGGCTGCTTACAATTCATGTAAAAGGTACGTAATTTTGATTAGATTAATACCCCAATTCCTCATCCACAAAGATAATTTCACACTTCATACTCAATGGTACACGTTCGATTACCGATATAATACGGCAAATCCGGTTAGGACTGTTACAATCATAACATTTATCTCCCTTAACCGCACATGGTGTTTTTGCTCCCAGTCGTTTGGCATTCAAGGGGGCAGCTATATTTTTACACCGGGAATAAGCTTCACCAATATTCGCTGTAATTTTATTTCTGCCTATAATGATATAGCAGGATTGTGGTCCAAAAGCAGTCATTGCAACACGATTTCCTGTAGCGTCGATATTTACAATCTCCCCAGTCTCCGTTATTGCGTTTGCACTGGATATATAAATATCTGCGCAATTTGCAAGTCTTCGCACTGCCATGCCTGGAACCTTATTGTGCCATACAACAGCATTTTTCTGTTGCAGGGCCTCAAACAATCCCATTTCCTTCAAAGTTTCACTTCCACCAAATCCGATGGTTTGATTTTGCAAAAGATCGGTAAGGTAACAACAGGCATCTTCCTTTGCAGAAAAAAACTGTGTTGTAAATCCATGCCGCTCAAAGTTCTTTCTTATCTGCGAATATTCCATAGACTCATCTCCGTTTTAAATACATTTCTTATCTGTTTGTATATAGAAACAGGATACCATCAAACCTGCAAACTATCAACATTAACATTCTATGTACTCTAATAAGTTAATCTTTCTTCTGCGGGAAATTTCTGTTCCCTTAACAACTTTCTTAGTATATCGCTATCAATATCACCAAGGTCAATTCCTCCTGCTTTTATACCCAGCGCCGCAGCCGTACCTGCTGCCTGCCCGGTAGCAAAACAGGCACTCATAATACGTATGGAGGACATCATGATACGATCCGCACTGATAATCCGTCCTGCAACAGCTAAATTTTTAAGCCCTTGAGGGATTAAACAGCGGTATGGAATCCCATAGAATTCGCCATTCTTATACTTGGAAGTCTGATATAGTTTTTCATTCTTTCCGCTTTTTTCAGGCAGTGCTGCATGAATGTCAATTGGGTAGGAATAATAAGCAATTGCATCCGGAAAATCGGCTCTGTTTAAATAATCCTCTTTTGTCAATGTATAGCCGCCTTTTATTCTTCTTGATTCCCGTATCCCAAGGCCGGGGCCACTGGAAGCCAGCACACATTTCTCCATCCCTGGGACGTATTCTCTAAAAAACGTTATGAGCTCTGGTAAGTTTCTTCTGGCTTCCATTTCAGCCTGGCTTATGTTCCATGGATCTAAAGGCTTTAAATCATATACATGACCGAAATTTAATCCTGCTATACCATCTGCCTGTAAAGCCATCCCACCTACCTTGGTCTCATTGAATGGAAAACGCCCATCTTTTTTTGCTTTTTCCGATGCAACCGAAAGATTTCCGTTTTCCCCTTCTTTTTCCACGTAGTCCATAAACCGATTCACATCGATGTTTGCAACACGGAAACAAAGTGTCCCTGATTGTACCCTGCCGTCCTCATCTCCATATTCCCACATCGCTCCTGCCATCGCTGCCAAATCCCCATCTCCGGTACAGTCGATAAAGTAGTCAGCCTCAATCCATTTAAATCCCCCTTTGTTGTAGACTCTGACTGCTTCGATTTTACCATCTTTATATCTGACTTCTGTGACTGTTGTGTGGAACAGCACATCACAGCCGCTGTTCATTACCAGATTATCCATGACTCGTTTTAAATGCTCCGGATCGATGGGATACCAGTCTATTCCTTCTATGCGGTCTGGCTTCCGGTCATAAAAGGGACTTTCGTATCCATCTTTTTTTAGCGCCTCTAAAATTTCCCGTCCAATTCCTCCAATTAAATCCTGCTCCCCATTTGTAAAAGGACCAAATGCAGGTACACCGGCTATGGTTGCCATACCTCCGAAATAGGCTTCCTGTTCAATTATCAATGTATTACAGCCATTTCTGGAAGCTGCTACAGCCGCTGCCACGCCTGCTGGACCTCCACCTGCCACGATTACATCATATTGCTCTTTCATGCTGCAAAACTCCTTTTCCTCTTCCAGTTAATTGGTCTGCCAGATTTGCCCCCATACGGATATGTCCGTTATCAGAAGGGTGAAGCAGATCCGTACTCAAATATGTGAAATCCTTTAATATCTCTTCCCCTTTCACCAGATGAAATCTGTGATCTCCCACTGTTAATGCCGCCTGTCTTACTATTTCCTTAAAGCTGCGGTAATGCCGGTAATAAGCGGAGTCCTGATCCAGTGCCATAAGGCCTTTGTTGGGAAACATATCAATCACAAAAATATCTCTGGCCCGGCTTTTCTTTAGTGTCTCCAGAAGATATTCCACACGCTTGCAGGTTTCTTCCTCATCAAAAAACAGTACCATATTCACACCAATTTCCAGAGAAAGAACATCCACAGAAAGTTCTGCCAGATAGTCAGCCACTTCCCGTTCACATAAACAGGAGCCAGAAAGGCCTTTGTTCATCACATCCCAGCCCGCTGTCACCGCCGCCTGGTTTATGTAACTGTTGGAATAAAGGTTCGTCACACTTCCGCATGTAATGGATGATCCGTAAGCTGCCCATAAAACAGCCGGTTTTTCTTCCTTATTGGGCGGCCTTAGGGTGT